>CAVOIK010000006.1:0-87389 GCA_963695895.1 uncultured delta proteobacterium | reverse complement strand
GCTCACCCAAGATTCCAAAAGTCCGCCCCTCCGTATGGTCCTCAATCTTTCTCAGAACAACCTCAACACTCATGCCCCTGGCCTTCGCCACCCGTCTGGCCTGGAGCTGTGCGTTCTTGACGCTAATGTGAGGATCAAGACCGCTGGCCGAGGCGGTCACGGCATCCGCAGGCACCGTCGCGTCAGGAGCAAGATTGTTTTCGGTCCGGTAATCGATGACCCGCTGCCTCACCTGGTCCACCAATTTTTTCGAAGTCGGTCCGAGATTGCTTCCGCCGGAACTGGCAGCATCGTAACCTTGTCCTGCTGCAGAGGGACGAGGATGAAAATACTTTGGATCGGTAAACCCTTGGCCGATAAGGCTCGATCCAATGACTTTCCCGTCTCGCACGAGAAGCGAACCATTGGCCTTGGCCGGGAACAGTCCCTGGGCAAAGACCCAGACGATCAAGGGATAAATTCCGCACAGAATGACGGCCAGGGATAATGTGGCGATCAACGAAATGCGAAGTTCTCGAATGAGATCTTTCATGAGCCTTTCCCTTCTATTCTCATACAAGATGAAGCGCATTCACAATCAGGTCCACCAGTTTGATCCCGGGAAACGGAATGATGACTCCACCGAGGCCGTAAATCAAAAGATTACGTCTTAGGAGTACGGCCGCACCCAGGGGACGGAAACGAACCCCCCGCAAGGCAAGAGGGATGAGAGCGATGATGATCAGGGCATTGAAAATGACGGCGCTCAGGATGGCGCTCAAGGGTGATTGAAGACGCATGATGTTGAGAGGAGCGATGACCGGAAACACTCCCACCAGCATGGCCGGAATGATGGCAAAGTATTTGGCCACATCATTGGCGATGCTGAAGGTTGTCAGCGCCCCCCGCGTGATCAGCATCTGTTTGCCGATCTCAACGACTTCGATCAGCTTGGTCGGATTCGAATCGAGGTCCACCATGTTTCCGGCTTCTTTGGCCGCCTGGGTCCCCGTGTTCATGGCAACCCCCACATCGGCCTGAGCCAGGGCGGGCGCATCGTTGGTGCCGTCCCCCGTCATGGCCACGAGGTGTCCTGCCGCCTGTTCCTTTCGAATCAGCGCCAGCTTATCTTCGGGTTTGGCCTCGGCGATGAAATCGTCCACCCCCGCCTCTTTCGCAATGGCCGCAGCGGTAAGCCGATTGTCTCCGGTGATCATCACGGTCTTGATTCCCATGGCCCGGAATCGTTCAAAGCGGTCTTTGAGTCCGCCCTTCACAATATCCTTCAGATGGATGACACCCAGGACTCGTGCTCTTTCAGCCACCACCAGCGGGGTGCCGCCGGAGCGGGCAATGGTAGCGATCGACGTTTCTGAACCTCCGCAGGGAATTCGCACTCGATGAAGTTCCTCACCGTATCGGCGGCACCCTTTCGGATCTGCCTGCCATCGATATCAACCCCGCTCATCCTCGTCTGTGCCGTAAAGGCGATGAACTTTGCACTGCGGCATCTCAGAGATCGAGCGGCCTCTCAGACCGTATTTTTTGGCCAGGACGACAATGCTCCTGCCTTCGGGCGTCTCGTCAGCCAGGGATGCCAGTTGCGCCGCATCGGCCAGTTCTTCCACCCGGACTCCCGGCTGCGGGGAGAAACTCGGTCGCCTGACGGTCTCCCAGGGTGATGGTTCCTGTCTTATCGAGCAGCAGCACATCGACATCCCCTGCGGCCTCAACGGCACGGCCGCTCATGGCCAGCACGTTCTTCTGGACCATGCGGTCGATTCCGGCGATCCCGATGGCGCTGAGCAGGCCGCCGATGGTGGTGGGGATCAGGCAGACCAGCAATGCCACCAGCACGGTGATCGTAATGGATACACCCGAGTAAAGACCGAAAGGTTTCAGGGTCATGATGACGACCAGAAAGATGATCGTCATCGCCGAGAGGAGGATCGTCAGGGCGATCTCGTTCGGGGTCTTCTGGCGTCGTGCACCTTCGACCAGGCTGATCATACGATCCAGGAAACTCTCGCCGGGATTGGCTGTCACGCGAACCTTGATCCGGTCGGACAGAACCCGCGTGCCACCCGTGACCGCGCTTCGGTCGCCACCCGCCTCACGGATGACAGGAGCGGATTCGCCTGTGATGGCCGATTCATCCACCGTGGCAACACCCTCGATGATCTCGCCGTCCGCCGGGATGATTTCTCCTGCAGAAACGATGAAGAGATCGCCCTTCCGCAACTGTTCGGCCTGGATTCTTTCAATTGACCCATCGGTCTTCAGGCGGTTGGCCATGGTCTGGGTGCGCGTCTTTCGAAGCGCCTTGGCCTGGGCCTTGCCCCGGCCTTCAGCCATGGCCTCTGCAAAATTGGCAAAGAGCACGGTGAACCAGAGCCAGAGGGCCACCTGAAGGACAAAGCCAAAGGGTTCGTCCCCGGACCTGAAGAAAAGCCCGAGGGTGGTGAGGGCCGCTCCCACTTCGGTCACGAAGATCACCGGGTTTTTCAACAACGATAGGGGATTGAGTTTCCTGAAAGAATCGACCACTGCCTGCGCAATGATTTCACGGTCAAAAAGGGAATGAGATTTTGCAGCCACAGATTCTTACTCCTTTCAATAGAGACATCGTTCGATCCCGTCATCAGAAAATGCTCAACGATCGGCCCAAGGCCAGAGCAGGAGAAAGGTCGAGCGCCCCGACAATCAGGACCGTTCCTACCAGCACAAGGGTAAAGGTCACGCCCCAGACGGGAAAGCTTCCTCCGCTGGCCGGAATCAGTTTCTTTCTCGCCCAGGTTTCCGGCCAGTGCCAGGATGGGCACGATCATGACAAATCGTCCAAAAAGCATGGCCAAGCCCAGGGTCGTGTTATACCAGGGAGTATTTCCGCTCAGTCCGGCAAAGGCGCTGCCATTGTTGCCTGTGCCGGAGGAATAGGCATAGAGGATCTCGCTCAAACCATGGGGTCCGGTATTGTTCAACCCGGCCAATCCCCACTTGCTTGCGATCGCCCAGGCCGAAAAACCAAGGATGCTGAAGATCAGGATCAGCACGGCGAGGACGCTGACCTTCACGTCATAGGATTCGATCTTCTTCCCCAGGTACTCCGGTGTGCGGCCGACCATCAGGCCCGTCAGAAAAACAGCCAGCACCACAAAGACCAGCATTCCATACAAACCGGCTCCAACCCCTCCGAAGACGACCTCCCCCAACTGGATGTTAAAGAGAGGAATCAACCCGCCCAAGGGCGTAAAGGAGTCATGCATCGAGTTGACCGCCCCGCAGGAAGCATCGGTGGTGACGGTAGCAAAGAGGGCGGAATTGAAGATCCCGAAGCGGACTTCCTTGCCTTCCATATTTCCACCAGCAGGGTCCACCCCAAGCGCGTGCAGCCTCGGGTTACCGGCACCCTCTGCCCACCAGCAGACCAGGACGGCAGCGAGAAAGAGAATGAACATGGCGCCCCAGACCGCCCAGCCGTGCTTCTGATTCTTGACCATTCGGCCGAGATAATAGGTGAGACCGCTCGGGATGAGAAAGATGGAAAGCATCTGGATGAAGTTGGACAGAGGTGTCGGGTTCTCATAAGGATGGGAGGCATTGGCATTGAAAAAACCGCCGCCATTCGTTCCGAGCATCTTGATCGCCACCTGGGAGGCCATCGGTCCCTGTGGAATCGTCTGGGTTTCAACCTTCTGATCTTCCATGACCGGATTGCCTTTATCGTCCTTGATCTCCTGGCCGGCCGCATCCTTCTTGGGAACCTGAATGGTGGAAGGTTCGACCAGTCGCGCCGTCTCATAGGGTTTGAAATTCTGGATCATCCCCTGGGAGACCAGGAACAGAGCGTAAATAATGCAAATGGGCAGCAGCAGATAGAGATTCGACACGTACCAGGTCCACCCAGAAATTACCGATGGTCTTGGCGGTATGCCGGGCAATCCCCCGCACCAGTGCTGCCGCGATGGCGATGCCCGTGGCTGCGGAGACGAAATTGTGGAAGACGAGGCCCACCATCTGTGAGAAATAAGAGAGGGTGGACTCCCCTCCGTAATTCTGCCAGTTGGTGTTGGTTGTGAAACTGACGGCCGTGTTGAAGGCGAGGTCCGGGCTGACCGGTCCGAATCCCTGCGGGTTCAAAGGAAGGAGGTGCTGGAGACGGAGAATGGCATAGGTGAACAGTAACCCGACCAGGCTGAAGGCAAGCATGGAGACGGTGTACTGCTTCCAATCCTGCTCCTTTTTCGGGTCCAAACCGAAAAGACGATACAGCAGCCGCTCGACCGGCTTTAATGCCGGATCGAGAAAGGTCTTTCCTTCTGCGTCCAGAACGCGGACCAGGTAAAGACCCATCGGTTTGGTCAGCAGGAGAAGAATCAAGACATAAAGGGCCAGTTGAATCCATCCAAAAAGGTCCATCGATCTTACTCTCCTTCAAAACTTCTCAGGTCGAAGGACTGTGAAAAGAAGATATGCAATCAGAATCAGTCCAGATGCCAAGATTCCGATGATGTCAGTCTCATGTGTTTAGAGCCTCTCACAAGCCGCAGGCATAAAGAGATACACAGCCCGAAAAAAATGATTGGAATTAAGATGTAAATAAGATCAATCACAATGGATCTCCTCCTTCGAAATCTGGTCAGCCCTTTTTAGCGTGAACGTGAAGGTGCTTCCTTCTCCCAAGCGGCTTTCCACCTTGACTGTTCCGCCATGGGCTTCCACAATCTCCTTGACGATAGCAAGCCCAAGGCCCGCGCCGGTCTCTGTTCTCCCTGATCGGGAACCCGGAAGAACTGCTCGAAAATCCTTGCGAGATACTGACTCGGAATACCTTTCCCGGTATCCGAAACAGAGAAGTGGACCCATTCCTCGTCTGCTCCTGCCAGGACAGTGACCTTTCCTCCGGGTGGAGTATATCTGAGGGCATTCGAGAGCAGGTTGGCAAAGACATGATTCATCCGTGCCGTATCCGCCCAGACCTCCGGCAAATCATTCGGAAGCTCTGTCGTCAAGAGTCACGCCCCGGTCCTTGAAATCCGTTTGAAAAGGCTCCAGGGCTTCAAAAACCATCGAATGGGAGGAGACCTTGCGAAAATCCATCTCCACTTTTCCGGATTCGATGCGGCTGATATCGAGCAGGTCATTGAGGATGCTGTGCAACCGGTCGCTATCCTCCCGGGCTGCCACCAGAAGCTCTGCCTGCTTGGGTGTGAGGCTTCCTACCTTCTCTTCCAGAAGCAGGTGGATGGCCATGCGAATGGAGGTCAGCGGGCTCTTCAGTTGATGAGAGACGGTTGAGATGATGCCTCTCTTCAACTCCTCCTGCTCTCTCTCCTGGGTCACATCCTGAAGAACAAGGACGACGCCTGTCGGCTGCCTTCGCTGATCAAGGATCGGAATGGCCTCTGGACGGAAGTAATGTTCCTCTCCATCCACGAAATGCTGGATGACCCTCTGTTCTCCCTTGGGCACGATCGTTCGACCCGTCCTCAGCGCTTCTGTGAAAATCTCGCCCATCCACCGGAGCGGCAAATTCTGGATCTGTTTGTTGGGTTTGAGACCAAAAACATTTCTTGGCTGTCTCCGTTGCAACTTCCACCTTTCCTCCGGGATCAACGATCGCAACGGCATCAGGCAGACTGTTAAAGGTCTGCTCTGTCGCACGCTGGATTCGCATCAGTTTGGTCTGGTCGCTCCGGCGGCTTTCGCGAAGGGCTGAGGCCATCTCATTGAATGCCTCGGAGAGCCGTCCGATCTCATCCCGGGAATCGCTCTGAACGACAAGTTCAAGGTTCCCCCGCTTGATTTCCTCAGCAGAACGGATGAGGCGATTGATCGGCCGCAGAATCCATCTCCCTGTGAAAAGAACGAACCCGACCGCCACGATCATTCCAGCGAAAAGAAGAACATACATCTGTCTTTCGGGCCGAAGCTGCCCTGCGGCGCGCCCGATCATTGGCATCGCTCATGTTCTTTTGGTTCATCGTGAAGGATCTCGTCGGCGGTCTCTTTGATTTGCAGGAATAAGGGAAAAAGCTTGCTGAAATAGGCGTCCCGCTGCTGGTCAACGGAAGTCTTCAGCCCTGCACTTCATGAAGGGTCACTTTGTACTGTTTGAAGAGATCCTGCAGATGGTGGGCTTTCTCTCCTTCTCCCGGAAGGGTGATGTTATTCAACTCCGCCTGGAGTGCCTTCTCAAAGAGCCGCCTCATTCTTCTGAATCAGTTCGGTTCCCTTCTCTTTTTCACCAAGAAGGATAAAGAGGATGCCGCTGTCCATCCGTTCGAGGGCTTCTTTCATCTCCTGGCAGGCAATGACACTGCGGTAGTTTTCACGGAGGATCACGTCGATGGCTGGCCCCAACTGCGTGAGATGGATGATGCTTTGGATGCCTATGATTAAGATGATGAGCAGCAATCCACCAAACCCAAGGGATAATTTCTGTCGAAGTCCCAGCATCTGGGTTGCTCCTTTCTGTTATTCTTAAAGCAAACTTCGTGCCTGAAGAATTCTCGAAAGTAAGCTAGCTGAATTCTTACATGAACTGTTCTAGTAGTTTATTGAATATAGGCTCGTGCAAATTTCAAGAACGAAAGAAGGGAGCCTTGAAAATTGCAAGGTCGCGAGATAGGAAGGAAGGTTAATGAGAGGGAAAAGTTGCGACCCAGGGGTGCGAAGGTCTATCTCTTATCCCGGAGTCGAGGTTTGACAAAGTATGCAGGAAGGCATCGCTTTCTTCCTCCTGAAATGTTGTTTTCACGGTTCTACTCTTCTGTGCAACATTTCGAGTGATAATAAACGGACCAAATGAAGAGCTCTGGTTTGTTTTTCATACCGTAGCCTTTTGGAGGGAAAACATCTTGGCAAGCTACCCGCGTATTTAGTGCTTCCAATATATTGTGCTTTCACCTTATAGACTTGTTCCTCCTGAAAAGGTGATTTCTGAATCTCGCCCTGTAACACAATACTGCAAATAATCGTCAACAAGGTAACCGAGGATTGAAAACTCGGTCCTCACAGGATAAAATGAAAAAGTTCCGCAAAATGGACCATCGCCGTCTTTAACTTCAAGATAGAATTATACCATGCATGAGACCATAGCTGTCGTCGATGACGAACAGGACATTTTGGAATTGGTTTCTCTTCATCTCAAAAAGAACCATTTCAGCGTGCGGGAATTCTCTGACGGATCCAGCTTCATCAAATATCTCGATTCCGAAACACCCGATCTCGTGGTGCTCGATCTTATGCTCCCCGACGCCGACGGCTTCGAGATCTGTAAATACATGAAGAGGAAAAAGAATCTATCGCATATTCCTATTGTCATGCTCACGGCAAAAAGCGAAGAGGCAGACACCATTCTCGGACTGGAACTCGGCGCTGATGACTACGTCAGGAAGCCTTTCTCCCCCAACGAGCTGATCGCCCGAGTAAAGACAGTGCTGAGAAGAATTGAATCACGCCGGGAGGCTGAAACTCCCGAAAAAATTAGTGTCGGTAATATTACAATTGATCCAGATAAGCATGAAGTTGCCGTTGACGGCAATAAAGTTGAACTGACATCGACCGAATTCCGTATACTGCAGCTTCTCGCTTCAGAGAAGGGCCGGGTCTTTTCAAGGAACAGAATTCTTGATCATCTGTGGGGCAACGAAAAGATAGTGGTGGACAGAACGATTGACGTGCACATACGACATCTGAGGTCCAAGATAGGCTCTGCATCGAAGTTAATTAGGAACGTCCATGGTGTGGGGTACAAGCTGGAAGAATGAAAAGATCTTTTTTTAGTAAGATTTTCATCGGCTATCTTCTTATCATTTTCGCCCTATCATCCTTAATCCTTGTCCTGTCCTTGAATACAATACGAGAGTTCTACCGAGACACGCTTACAGACCACTTGAAAACCCTTGCCTATACGCTGAACTCAGAGGTGGCACATTTACTGGACACGGGTCGTGCTAACCAACTTGATGGATTTATAAAAAACTTGGGAAGTAAAATTCACACACGTGTTACCATCATCGCCACGGATGGCACTGTCCTGGCGGATTCTGAGGAAAATATCCAATCGATGGAAAATCATAGCCACAGGCCTGAGGTGGTCGAAGCGCTTCAGGGCAAAACAGGCAAGTCGATTCGCTTCAGCAGCACGGCCAACAGGGACATGCTCTATGTCGCGGTCCCACTAGAAAAGGATGGAAAAATTACTGGAGTAATTCGTACGAGCCTTTTCCTCGGAGACATCGACAACCTGCTAACCAAGCTCAATTATCATGTAGCAGGGATCAGCCTGGGTATTGTCTTTATTGCTCTCCTCGCGGCATTCCTCATTTCAAACAGCGTTGTCCGACCGATCAGACATCTAACATTGGCTGCCAGGAAGGTCGCTTCAGGAGACTTCAGTGTTCGTGTTTTTCTGAAGACCAAGGACGAATTGAGGGGACTGGCTGACAGTTTCAACCGGATGAATGAGGAAATGGAAAAAATGTTTTCGGAGCTCGGCCAACAGAAAGAAGAACTGAAGAGCATTATTGACTCTCTCCAGGAAGGCCTCCTCGTTTTGGACAAACAGGGCAGGGTAATCCGTAGTAACGAGAGCTTCCGGAAGATCATAGGGAACCAGGCCGTGGAAGGGAAGTTTTACTGGGAGATCATGAGAAATCCCCGATTCCCAGAGTTGCTGAAAAAAGCAGGCCTGGAGAAAAAGAAATTCATGGAAGATCTCACATTGGCAGATAGAGTTTTCATGTGCAGCGTCACCCCTCTTCAAGGAGGAGATGGCATAGTATCCATTTTCTATGACATCACCGAGATCAAAAACACCGAAAAGATCAAGAAGGATTTTGTGATTAATGTCTCGCATGAACTGCGAACTCCTCTGACCGCAATAAAGGGCTACGCTGAAACGCTACGGAAAGAAGTCGACACCGCGCCAGGCAAAAAATACCTTGAGATCGTCGAGAGGAACACCGACAGGCTTATCAACATTGTCAACGACCTACTGCTGCTTTCCAGCTTGGAAGAAAAAGCAGCCCTTGAACTGGAGGATATCGATTTAGGGGGTTTTCTGGAGAATGTCATCAGAATATTCGATCAGAGGCTGAAGGACAAGCAACTTTCCTTGGTGATAGATGTGAAAGAAAACTTGCCACCAATCAAAGCTGACCTCTTCAAGTTAGAGCAAATGCTGGTAAACCTTCTCGATAATGCAGTGAAATATACCGATCGCGGGGAAATCACCGTATCCATGGATGTTCACGATAAAAGAGTGCGCATCCAGGTCAGGGATACGGGCATCGGGATACCCAAGGATGATATTCCCCGTATCTTCGAACGATTTTATGTCGTCGACAAGTCGCGATCGAGAAAGTCCGGCGGCACAGGGCTCGGTCTTTCCATAGTGAAACATATCGTGCTCCTTCATCATGGGACAATCGATATCGAGAGCGCTCTCGGCAAGGGCACTTCGGTAACGGTTACTCTTCCTACTGATCTATCTGCATCGTGATAATATTCCCGCGTGGCTTAACTCATTCCTCCCTGGACCGACGTCTATCCATCGATATAAATCCGTAAATGTCAGAATTAACAATAAATTAACAACTTATTCATCATAGCTTAATTCTTCAAGGTTATGATTCCTCCTGAGTAAAAAAAACTAAAGGAGGTCAAGAGATGAAATATGTGCTTTCGTTCCTATTGATGTTGGTGATTTTGATAACCGCTACAGGTGATGGGGCTGCTAAAGAGCAGGAGCTGATTGGTGCTGGAGCAACATTTCCTTATCCGCTCTATTCCAAGATGTTTGACGTGTACAGCAAGGAGTATGGTGTAAAGGTTAACTACCAAGCCATCGGCTCGGGTGGCGGGATAAGGCAGCTGACCAATAAGACAGTCGATTTTGGCGGATCTGATGCAATCATGAGCGAAGCCGACCTAAAGGAGGCGTCAGCTCCCATTCTCCATATACCGACCTGTGCGGGAGCGGTCGTTTTAACTTATAACCTTCCTGGAAATCCGCAATTGAAATTTACACCGGATGTGATTGGAGACCTCTTCCTCGGAAAGATCGGCAAATGGAATGACCGTCGCCTCTCCGACATCAATCCGGGAGTAAAGCTCCCTGACATGAATGTCACGGTGGTTCACCGGTCCGACGGGAGCGGCACGACCTCCATCTTCAGCGACTACCTGAGCAAGGTCAGCAGAGAATGGAAGGAGAAGGTTGGCGCAGGTACCTCCCTGAACTGGCCAGCAGGCCTGGGTGGAAAGGGCAATCCGGGCGTTGCAGGTCTGGTGCAACAAACACCCGGAAGCATTGGCTATGTTGAGCTTATCTACGCCCTTCAGAACAAGATGCCTTATGGCATGGTGAAAAACAAAAAGGGCAATTTTGTCACTGCTACCCTCGCCGCTACAAGTAAGGCTGCGGATATCAATTTGCCCGACGATATGAAGGTGAGCCTTACGGATACCGATGCTCCGGAGGGATATCCGATCAGCGGCTTCACCTGGATTCTCGTTTACAAAGACCAGGGTTATGGAGATAGGTCTGAAGAAAAGGCAAAGGAGCTGGTTAAGTTACTCTGGTGGATGACCCATGAAGGACAGAAATATACCGAGCCTCTTGAATATGCTCCTCTTTCAAAAAAGGCTGTAGAAAAGGCTGAAAAACTTATCAAATCCATTTCCTACAAGTCGAGCGTAATCATGAAGTGATTTGAAGGACGGGGGTGGAATCCGATTCCACCCCATCTCTCGGGTTTTTCTGGAAAGCCTTCTCAGTGTGATCTTCATGGGGTGTGGTTTTCCACCCGAAGACATCCGCTTCATGATAAAATAGATGGGATATGAAAAATGAACCACAGCAGAGCCGAAGTTCTGGTGCTTGGGGCTAAAACAGAGACGATGCGCTGGCGTAAACCCGCACTCTCGGAATCATTCCTTTCGGAAAATACTCTCCATTGCGGGAGTGTTTGTCCTGCTTCTCCTGGTGGCCATCTTCTTTTCTCTGGTCATTGCCTCCTTTCCCTGCCATTCGGAATTTCGGAATCCGGTTTCTATTTCAGTTCCACATGGGATCCGGTAAAGAGTGAATTTGGGGCATTTCCCTTTCTCGTGGGTACTCTTGCCACTTCCTTTCTCGCCCTCGTCATCTCTGTGGTCTTCTCCATACCCATCTCCATCTTTCTGGGGGAGTATTCTGCCCAGGGAACTACGGCTACCTTCATCAAGAGCATGATCGAGCTGCTGGCGGGGGTTCCTTCGGTTATTTATGGATTCTGCGGACTATTCCTCCTTGCCCCGCTGGTGAGAATCTTGGAGATGAAACTGGGTGTGGCCCCCTACGGGGTGGGGATATTCACCGCTTCGCTCGTTCTTTCGATCATGATCATACCCTATTCGGCCTCGATCGGACGAGAGGTGATCAGCCTCGTTCCTTCCGATCTCAAAGAGGCGGCCCTCTCGCTCGGGGCAACCCGCTTCGAGGTGATACGAAAGGTCATTCTTCCCTATGCGGGTTCCGGAATAGTCGCAGGAATTCTTCTCTCCCTCGGAAGAGCCCTGGGAGAGACCATGGCCGTAACCATGGTCATCGGAAACTCGAATTTCATTCCGAAGGGTATTTTCAGTCCGGCAAACACCCTGGCCAGTGTCATTGCCAACGAATTCACAGAAGCGACAGGGAGTCTCTACCTTGCAAGCTTGATTGAACTGGGACTCGTGCTCTTCATCGTCACCACCATCATAAACCTCATAGGTAAGTTGATCATCCGCCGGATGGGTGTAGAAGGATAAGGAAGGATAACATGAAAGAACCTTCGATCAGAAGAAGAATTATATATGACAAGTTATTCAAGATAATCATCATTCTTCTCACCTTTTGTTCCATCCTTCCCATGTTTTTCATCCTCTTTTTCATCACCAGCAAGGGCATCTCTGTTATCAACTGGAGATTTCTCACCCAACTTCCCAAACCCGTAGGTGAGATAGGCGGTGGAATTTCAAACGCCATCATAGGGACCCTTATGTTGATCGGCATCGCGACGGCCTTTTCCGTTCCCGTTGGGATCCTGGCCGGGATTTTCCTCTCAGAGAACAGAAAAGGAAAGCTGGCATCTCTTACAAGACTGTGTGTCGAAACACTTCAGGGGGTTCCTTCCATTGTGATAGGAATCATTGCCTATATCTGGCTGGTTGTCTCGATGGGATCGTTTTCAGCGCTCTCAGGCGGAGTGGCTCTCGGTCTGATGATGCTGCCGGTCATTATCACCGCGACAGAGCAGACCCTAAAACTTATTCCGGAAAGCTTAAAAGAAGCATCCCTGGCACTGGGGGTCTCCTACCCCAGGACGATTCTGAAAGTGATCCTGCCAGCAGGCGTAAGCGGTATCGTGACAGGAATCCTCTTGAGCATCGCGAGGGTTGCCGGTGAGACGGCGCCCCTTCTCTTTACGGCCTTCGGGAGTCCCTTTATGAACCTCAATGTCCTGAAACCCATCAACAGTCTTCCGCTTATGATTTTCAACTATGCCACAAGTCCCTATCCCGAATGGCATACGCTCGCCTGGGGAGCCTCTTTTATATTGATTGTCCTTGTCCTGGGTTTAAATCTCTTCACCAAGGTTGTGACAAAAAGATGGAAAGTACAGTTTTAAAGATCGAGAATTTCAGCGCTTTTTTTGGGGAAAACCAGGTCTTGAAAGAGGTCAACCTTTCGATACCCCAAAATAGAATTACAGCGATTATGGGGCCATCCGGCTGTGGCAAGACCACCCTCATTCGCTGCATCAACCGGATGCACGAGCTCATTCCTGATGCCAGGGTCTCCGGTAAGATTTTTCTGGATCATGAAGACATCTATGCCACGGATCCCATCATCGTTCGAAGGCAAATCGGGATGGTTTTCCAAAAGCCTAATCCATTTCCCATGATGAGTATCTACGACAACGTGATTGCAGGATATAACCTGAACGGAATCCGGCTGGCCAAGGATGAGAAGGACAAAATCGTTGAGGAATCGTTGCGGAAAGCGGCCCTTTGGGAAGAGGTCAAAGGAGTCTCTTCATAGAAGAGGGACCTTCCTTTCCGGCGGACAGCAGCAGCGACTCTGTATCGCCCGTGCCCTCGCCATGGGGCCTGCGGTCCTTCTCCTCGACGAACCCACTTCCGCTCTGGATCCGAAGGCAACCTCGCATATCGAGGAGTTAATCGTGCAGTTAAAGGATACGGTTTCGATCATTCTCGTCACTCACAACATGGCGCAAGCGGCCCGTGTTTCGGACTTTGCTGCCTTTGTTTACTTGGGTGAGCTTGTCGAGTTCGGGCCAAGCGGAAGGATGTTTACCGCCCCCAAGGATAAGAGAACAGAGGCGTATCTAACGGGGAAATTTGGCTAACGGAAAAACATGGCGGAGGGTAAAGAGAAAAGGATGGAAACCCATTTTCAGAAAGAATTGCAGGAACTGAAGGAAGACTTACTTAAAATGGCCGCTCTCGTGGAGGAAGCGATCAACACGGCTGTCCAGTCCCTGGTCAAAAGGGATTCGGACCTTGCCAAGAAGACCTTCGAGGGAGAGGACCGGATCAACGGGATGGAAATCGACATTGAAGATAAGTGCTTGAAACTTCTTGCCCTCAGGCAGCCTATGGCTGCCGATCTTCGGTTCATTACCTCCGCGATGAAGATTATCACGGACCTCGAGCGGATGGGTGACCAGGCGGTCAATATCGCCGAGCGGGCGATCTCCTTAAACCAGGAGCCACAACTCAAACCCTATATTGATATTCCCAAAATGGCCGAGATTGCCCAATCCATGGTCAAGGACGTCCTCGACGCCTTTGTGAACAGTGACTCTAAGTTGGCCCGCTCTGTTTGCGAGAGGGATGATATGGTTGATGGGTTGAATGACCAGGTCTTCCGGGAGCTCCTCACCTTTATGATGTCAGACCCGCAGACGATTACAAGGGCGGTCCATCTGATGATTGTGTGCCGTTGTCTGGAAAGAATTGCAGACCACGCTACAAACATTGCAGAAGATGTGATCTTTATGGTGGATGCCCGTGTGATCAAGCATCATGCCGATGCTAAGGAAGAGGGTGAAGGGAGAAATATCTCATGAGCAAAGCAAAGGTTCTATTTCTATGTACAGGTAATTCAGCCCGCAGTCAGATGGCTGAAGCCTTTCCTAAGAAAGTACGGTGGGGAGCAATTTGAAGCGTATAGTGCTGGACTTGAGCCGAAAGATATCAATCCGTACACTAACCGTGTCATGGAGGAGATTGGAGTAAGTCTTAGCGGTCAGTATTCCAAACACGTCAAGGAATACATGGGCAAGGTACACTTCGGATACTTGATTACTGTCTGCGACGAAGCTGAAAAAAACTGTCCCACGGCATTTCCCGGTATTGGCCAAAGAATCCACTGGTCATTTGAAGACCCGGCAGCCTTTGTGGGATCAGACGATGAAAAGCTGGCCAAATTTCGAGAAGTGAGGGACCAAATAGAACGACGAATCAAAGAATGGTTGATCGAACAGCAAGGGAAATAGAACATTACTTGTTTTTGCTTACGCGCCTTTCACATGGAGCAGGTCTGACGTGCGGGTTTCAGGTTCATAAAGCCTTCCTCGAAGTTTCCCTCGGGGTTGTGATTCCTGCTATCTTGCTTCTGTTTTCAGACTCCTGAAAATGTTTCAATTTGATTCTCATATATTGAATCCCCACGCATGATTTCAACCCAAAATCCTCGATTCTTAATGCATGCCTCCATTGTAGATAAGTAGGTGTAACAGAGTGGCGATTCTTTTATTCTGTCGTCATCAAATCCCGTACTTCTTCCGGCGGCGCCAGAGAGTCGCCTGATCGATGCCGAGTATATCGGCAGCTTCTTGAATGGATTTTGTAGCAGCCAACACCCGCCGGATATGTTCCTCTTCTATTTTTTCCAGGGAGATTCGGTCGCCAAGTCTTGCGACGGAATCACTGGGCAGCAGATTCTCGGGAAGACACTCAATACCGACATGGTCGGTTTGACAGAGAATGGCTGCCCGTTCAACCACATTTCGTAGCTCTCGGATATTTCCCGGCCAGTGGTACTGTTTCAGAGCTTGGAGCGCTTCTGGAGTAAAACCAAGGAAACGATGATGCCTGGCCCGACCAAAAAAGGCCAGTAACCTTTCAGCGAGGACCGTAATATCTTCCGGTCGTTCGCGCAAAGGAGGAATTTCAATCTGAATCACATTGAGCCGATAAAAGAGGTCTTCTCGGAACCGACCTTCTTTGACTGCTTTATCGAGATCCCGGTTGGTAGCAGCAATGATACGGACATCCGCTTTTCGCGTCGTGGAATCCCCTACCCTTTCATATTCTTTGTCCTGTAAAAAGCGCAACAGTTTCGGTTGCAGGTTTGCCGGTAAATCGCCGATCTCATCGAGCAAAAGGGTTCCCCCTTCACAGGATGCAATGCGGCCAGGATTATCTCTGACAGCACCTGTAAAGGCACCTTTGACATGTCCAAATAGCTCGCTTTCCAAAAGGTCAGGAGAAAAGGTAGGACATGAAACAATGGAGATGGGCTTGTTGGCTCGATGGCTCCACTGGTGAATCGCACGGGCCACGACGGTTTTGCCGGTCCCGCTCTCTCCGCGCAAAAGAATGGTCGCGTCGGTAGAAGCGACCTGGCGCGAAAGGTTGATCACTCGCTGCATGGCAGCGCTCTGTTGTTGAAAAATCAATCTCAGGGTTTAATCGCCCCAGATCCTCTTGCAAAGAGACAACTCTTTGCTCCAGGGTCCTCATCTCAAAAACCTTGTCAACGGCGAGCTTCACTTGAGCCGGTGTAAATGGTTTGGGAATATAGTCTGTTGCTCCGCGCCGCATGGCCTCGACCGCTGTATCAATAGAGGCGTACGCCGTGATGACGATAATTTTGAGCCAGGGAGTTTGGGCAAGTAAGGCCGGGATCAGATCAAGTCCATCGGTGGTCCCAAGTCGAAGATCGACAAGGGCGAGATCGAAGGACCTTCTGGAAGCCTCATGCAAGGCATCCTGGAAATTGCTGACGGCAACGACAGGGTGGCCTTCTGTTTCCAGGCAGATGGTGAGCGTTTTGCGTGTGTTGAGCTCGTCGTCAACAACAAGGATATTCAAAGCCGATGACACGCTTTTCTTTCCGGCTCCAGGTTCTTTGTTACCTTCCATCATCCTTATGCTCAGAACATCAAAAAATATCCGCTGAGAAGATGTAGATCTCCGCGTTCTTGTCCTTCCACGCATTGGAAGGAAGGCCTGCTTTCTGGCACGTATGCTCGATAAAGGTCTGGCGGTCCCATCCGTATTCGGTGGCCACTTGAGGCAGGAGGAGGCCCGAATTCCATCCCTTCTTGATATAGATTCCGTGCTTCCCGACTTCAATCTCATTGATGTCTTTGATTTTTTGTAGGGGAGTCAGCACGGAGATTTCGTACTCCAGTTCTGGCAGCTCTTTCTCACTGACAGGATAGAAGCGGGGATCTTTGAAGGCGGCTGCCTCTGCCATCTCCTCTATGGTCTTGTAGAGAGGACCTCGGCCTTCAATATATCCAATGCATCCCCGGAGCTCTCCACGCTGCTTAATCGTCACAAAGGCTCCTCGGTTTTCCGTCAGGACGGGAGTGTCCACTTTGAATTCTGGAACAGGCTTTCCTTTCGCCTTATTCTCAACCACGGTCTTCACGATGTCGTGGAGAGTCTTCTTCTCCTGTTCATTCAATCCAAGGTCCACACCGACCTTTTTCTCCTCCTTCATCTTTCCTGTCCCTCCTGCCGTCTTGTAAAAGACACCTGCGGCATATCCCACCACTTGGCTCCGTTCGCCAGTCACATCTCCTGAATTCATGTATTTGAGCACTTTCCCTTTATTGGCTCCAAGGGCTTTGGCAGCCAGCATCACCGTGACCATGGGGCCGCCCCCACACGCTTCAGAACGATCTCCCTGGAGATCGCGATTCAACCCCTCCGGATCAAACTGCTCGATGCGATCCAAGATCGCCTTTGTCGAGTGCCACAGCCTTGTCGTATGAGTGAAAATGGGAAAGATCGGAACTCGCAACCAACAAAACGTTTTTCCCCTTCATCGTATCGGCAAGGGCCGAGGCAAGGGACTGACACGAATCCCAGTTCCAGTCGGGCTCCATCACGATGGGAATCAGTTTGAAAGACTTCAGTACCGTCTGAAGAAAAGGAAGCTGAATCTCCAAGGAATGCTCTTTGGCATGAGCCTCGGGAATGAACCGAATCTCCTTTCGTCTCTCCATTAGCTTTCGAGAGAGTTCGACATCCACGGGAACGACTCCCAGAGGCGTTCGAAAACCACCCTGGGGATAGATCGAAGCCCCCTGAAAGCGCACATAATGGCTTGGAGCAATCACCACGACCGTCTCAATCGTCTTCCCTTCGATCAACTGGTAGGCATGGGCTGCTACCTGTCCCGAGTACGCGTACCCGGCATGGGGAGAAATTAGGGCAATGATCTCCCCCTCGATCTTCTGCTGATGAGTATGGTCGAGATATCGCCGAATGTCCTGGGACAGAACTTCTGGCTTGTCTGGGTACCACGTCCCTGCGTAGAGAGGCTCCCTGATGTCTTTCATGCTTACCTCCTTTCCCCCTTGGGAGGTCTGAGCGAACGAAAGGGAACCTGTGAAAACGATAAGACTAGTCAAGAGAAAGATACAGCATCTTATTACGATATCTCTTTTCTGTTGGAGCATTTTCACTGTAATTCTCATCTTTAAAGTCTAGCACTTTGCTGAAAAACTCATCTTTTGCAGGCTGCTCAAAAATGCCCAGATGCAAGGCGCCCGAAATCCTGAGGAATGAGGCGTACTTTCGGGTACGCCGCAATGACGAAGGATGAGTGCAACGCCGCAGATGGGCGTTTTTCAGCAGCCTGTCAGGGTTTCCGACTGTCCAACAGAAGAGTGACAGGTCCATCATTGATTAGATGGACCTCCATTTTGGCCTGAAACTCTCCGGTCTGGACTGAAATGCCGTCCTCTCTCACCTTCGAAATGAACCGTTCATAAAGTTCTTTGGCAATCCCCGGTTCTTCGGCCTCTGAAAAGGAAGGTCTCCTCCCCTTCTTGGTGTCACCGTAGAGCGTGAACTGGGAGACAATCAACATTTCTCCGCCCGTTTCTTTGAGTGACAGGTTAAATTTTCCGGAATGGTCTTCGAAGATTCTGAGGTCAGGAATTTTCGTCGTTAGGAAGGAAATATCGTTGTCCCCATCCCCTTTGCCGACTCCGACAAAGACCAGGAGCCCTTTCCCGATCTTCCCCGATAATCGGCCCTCCACCCAAACTTCAGCAGACTTGACTCGCTGAATAACCGCCTTCATAAAAAATCAATGGACAACATTAAAATCCGCAAGGGGCAAGGAGTGAGGCGCAAGGTGTTCGACTCACCCCTTACGACTTGCGACTTGCGAATTAGTCCTCTTTTCCCTTCTCCTTCTTGGCTTGGGCAATGACCTTTTCGCTGATGTGCGCAGGGACCTCTTCATAGTGGGAAAACTCCATGGTGTACGTCCCTCGTCCGCCCGTTTTTGAATTCAGGTCAGGTGCATAGGTCAGCATTTCGGACATTGCAACATTGGCCTGGATCACCTGATAATTTCCCTTCGACTCTACGCCTAAGACTCTCCCTCGACGGCTGTTCAGGTCGCCGATGACATCGCCGATGCTGTCCTCCGGAACAGTCACTTCCACCTTCATGATCGGCTCAAGCAGAATGGGGTTGGCTTCTTGAACACCGCTTTTGAACGCCATGATGGCTGCAAGTTTAAAAGCCATTTCCGAGGAATCGACCTCGTGCGATTTCCCATCGTAGAAACGTACCTTCACGTCAACCACCGGGTACCCTGCCAAGACACCGCTCTGCATGGCCTCGACGACACCCTTTTCGACCGCGGGAACAAAGTTTCTGGGGACGTTCATCCCGACGAGGTCATTATCAAACTCGAATCCCGTTCCCCGGGGAAGTGGGGAAACATCGAAATGGACTTCTGCAAACTGTCCCCGGCCGCCGGTCTGTTTCTTGTGCCGATAGATAACGCCCTTTCTTCGTTCCCCGGATCGTCTCTTTGTAGGGAACTTTTGGAGTACTTAGCGTAACCTCGACTCCGAATTTTCGTTTCAATTTTTCGACGATGACCTCCAGATGGGTCTGACCCATTCCAGAGACCAGAATTTCTCCGGTCTGTTCATCGCGCGAGACAAGTGTCGTCGGGTCCTCCTCGTGAAGGCGGACGAGGGAGGAGGCGATTTTCTCCTCATCGCCCTTGGTTTTGGGCGCCATAGCATAGGAAATCATAGGAAGAGGAAGCTTCGTATCTTCAAAGATGATGGGTTTCTTTTCGTCACAGAAGGTGTCCCCGGTAGTCGTCTCCTTCAATTTGGCCACAGCCACAATGTCGCCAACGCCTGCAAAACCGACAGGCTTCTGCTTCTTTCCTTCCAACACGAAAATTTGAGCAATTCTTTCCTTGATATCTTTCTTTGAGTTGTAGACGTTAGAGTCGGCACTCAGATTCCCCGAATAAACTCGGAAGAGACTCAACTTTCCCGCGTAGGGATCCACGATCGTCTTGAAAACAAAAGCGGAGAAGGGTGCGTCTTCCTTTGGCTCTCTTGCGTCAGGCTCTCCCGTCTTACCATTCTTTCCTTGAACAGGCCCCCTCTCTTGGGGAGACGGGAAACATTGGATCATAAGGTCCAGCAGAGGATGAATGCCGATGTTCCGGGTGGAAGAACCACACACAGCGGGAACCAGTTTCCTTTCGGCCGTGCCTTTTTTCAGACACTCAAGAAGTTCTTCCATCGAGACTTCCCCAGATTCCAAATACTTTTCCATCAAGCGATCATCCATCTCCACGGCCGCTTCGACCAGTTTCTCACGAAGCTGCTCCACCTCGTTTTTCAGCTCTTCGGGAACGTCCTTCATTTCAAACTGCCCACTCCCATCCTCTGAATAGACGTAGGCCTTTCTGCGGATCAAGTCGACAACCCCTTTGAAACTTCCTTCCTTGCCGATCGGCATCTGAACAGGAACAGCAGGCTGAGAAGGAAAAGCCTTTTTCACATCCTCGACCACCTTCAGGAAATCAGCTCGTTCCGCGTCCATCTTGCTCACGTAAAGGACACGAGGCACCTGAAACTCGTTGGCGTATCCCCAGACGGTCTCCGTATGAACCTTCACCTCCGAATTCGCACCCACCACGATGATCGCCCCGTCCACCACCCTCATGGAGGCCTTCGCCTCCGCAATGAAGTTCGCATATCCCGGGGTATCCACCAGGTGGAATTGATGCTTATTCCACTCAAAATGAGCCATGGAGGCGCTGATGCTGATCTTTCGATTGATCTCCTCCGGTTCATAATCCATAATCGAGGACCCATCATCGACTCGACCCAGGCGGGTATTCTCTCCCGCGTCAAACAACATCGCCTCTGCCAGAGAGGTCTTGCCCTCGCCGCCGTGGCCAAAGGTCCCGATGTTTCGCACCTGACTTCGCTCCACCTGTTTCATCTCCGCCTCTTCCTCCTCTTCGCTCGTTCTATGAAAAACGGCTTATTTTAACCCAATTCAGACGAATGCGGTAGAAGATTGACTCGGGCTGAATCTTCTCGACAACGAAAGGGATTCGGGGGTGTTTCGCCTGAGTTTGATAGTAATCGATTGACTTAACTTTTCGCTGCGATACTATAGCCTTAAGTTACTTTATTCTGTCGTGAAATGTCAACCCTTTGGATCGGGATTCTGGCCGGCAAGTGCCCCGTCCCGCCTTAGTGGGAAGGGGCACAATATAATGAAAAAAATACCTTACCGTGAAGCCACGCCCCTTAGGGCGTGGCTTCACTTTCTTTGACTCCTCTGCCACCAAGGGTTAAGATGGCTATACTTTTGGAGGATGTGAGATGGCGAGTCCTGTCTTTTTTTCCGATCTTAGAGTTCATTCTGGGAAGACAATCCTCAACAGGGTTGACCTGCTTCTGGACCGTGTCAACCTTAAGAAAAAAGTCCACGAAAAGGATTTAGTAGCCCTCAAGCTTCACTTCGGTGAAAAGGGGAATACTTCCTACATCCCACCCATCTTTCTGAGACGAATCGTAAACCACATCAAACGATCCAAAGGAAAGCCTTTTCTCACGGATACGAATACCCTTTACGTCGGGACCCGCGGAGAAGCGATTTCTCACATGACCACTGCTTACGAGAATGGTTTCGTCTTTTCGGTGGTCGATGCCCCCATCGTGATTGCTGACGGTTTGCGGGGAAATAACGGGGTGAAGGTCCGAATCGACAAACCCATCTTCGAAACCGTCTCAATCGCCCATGCCATTACCATGGCCGATATTTTGATCAGCGTTGCCCATTTCACGGGTCACGAGCTGTGCGGGTTCGGATGCGCACTTAAGAACCTTGGGATGGGCTGTGCCAGCCGTGAAGGGAAGCTGAGTCAACATTCGAACATCTCTCCCCGCGTAAAAGCGAAAACCTGCACGGGGTGTGAATCCTGCCTCGCTTGGTGTCCCGTCGGTGCCATTTCGATGACCTCACTCAAGCCAGAAACCACCCCAAAACGAGGGGTTGCCGTGATCGATTCTGAAAAATGCATTGGATGTGGAGAATGTATCCACGTTTGTCCCCCAGGAGCCATTCACATTCAATGGAATGAAACGATCCCCCTCTTCCAGAAGAAGATGGTGGAATATGCCTACGGCGCTGTCCAGCGGAAAAAAGGGAAAACCGTTTGCCTCAATTTCCTCACTCAGATAACTCCGGATTGCGATTGCCACGACTATTCAGACGCTCCCATCGTCAATGATATCGGTATTCTTGCTTCCGAAGATCCGGTTGCGATTGATCAGGCGTCCGCCGATCTCGTGAACCAGGCGCCTGGCAACCGGTCTTCCAAACTGACAAAGAACTGGGAACCTGGGGAAGATAAGTTCAGAGCCCTATTCCCCGAGGCGGACTGGAATATTCAACTTGCGTACGGAGAAGAAATTGGGTTGGGAACGAGGCAGTATGAGCTAATCAAAGTCTAGCCCTCAGCTTTCAGCCATAAGCTATCAGCTTTTCAGTATTTCACTTCTTTCAGGAATAACCCTTGGGCCGGAGCTGTGGGACCGGCTTTTCTCCGATCTTTCGATTCGAGGATTTCTCGGAATCCCTCGGCATCGATCTTTCCCCTGCCCACTTCAACCAACGTCCCGACGATCGCCCGCACCATCTGTTTCAAGAACCCGCTCGCCTCGATCTCAAACCGCAGCAGACCCTCCTTTCCCCTTTTCCAGTCTGCCCGGAGAATGTTCCGCACAGAGGAACGGGTGGAAGATCCGACGGAACGAAAGGCCGAGAAGTCGTGCTCACCCACCAAGCTGTGGGTTGCCTTCTTCATTTCATCCAAGTTTAACTTCTGAGGAACATGCCACACGTATTGTCGATCGACGGCAGGAGGGGTTGCGCGATTCAGGATTCGATATTCATAGACCTTACTTTTCGCGCTCCTTCGCGCGTGGAAATCAGCCTCAACCTCCTCGGCTCTTCGAATCACAATATCTTCTGGGAGAAGACTGTTTAGAGCCCTCTGAAAGGTATTCGCATCCATTCGGCTTTCTGTCTTGAAGTGAGCGACTTGTCCCAAGGCATGGACGCCTGCATCCGTTCTTCCGGAGCCGATCAACTGCAGAGATTCTCCCGTAAGACGTTTCAGGCGATCTTGAATCACGCCCTGGATGGTTTGGCCATTCGGCTGAATCTGCCAACCCAAGTAGTTGCTACCATCGTATTCGATCACAAGCTTAATCGTGCGCACACTATTGACCTTCTGGCAAAGCGCATGGAGCGTAGCGCATAGCGTCTCAAGGACCAGTCATTCAGTCATTGTTATTGGTTGATAACCCTACGCCTTGCACCTTGCACCTTACGCCTTCCGAGTTTGAGGGCCCACCCGGGTTCGATGTCGACGGCTCCTTCTGGGCACACCTCCAGGCAGCAGAAACACCGGATGCATTTCTTGTAATCAAAGACTCGCTTCTCGTCTTCCGTTGTCAGCGCTTTGGCCGGGCAGATGTCCTCGCACCGATGACACGCTTTGCATATTTCTTGCTCAACGGTTGGCTTCGAGGTCAAGGCGTTCTTCAGAGCCCGTTTCAGAAATGCCGGAAGATTCCAGTCCGGCTCTGTGAGGGTGGGGAATGTGAAGTCGGAGATTCTGACATGTTCAAGTGGCTCACCCACGACCTCAATGGAGTCTCGCCCCAGCCCTGATTCGAAAGCCACGCGATTCGTTGGTAACGCTTTCCTTGAAATACCGAGAATATCACACACGATCTGGTCGAGATGGAGAGGGTCTCTGCTTGCCAGGATCAGTCCCAGAGAAATCGGATGACCACTCCCAGGCCCATCTCCCTCCATCCCTAAGATGCCGTCTAAGACAGTCAGAGACGATGGAATGACGCTATAAAGATCGATGAGCATCTGAGCAAAACGTTTTCGATCATCTCCTGCCTTCAGATGCCAAAGGGCTTTCTTCTTGCCTGGAACACACCCGAAAAGGTTTTTCACTCCAAGAGTGAGAAGTACTTGGGAATGGGTTTTCCACTTGGGCAGGTTGATGATGACATCTGCCTCGAGAACGCTGCGATCAATCTCCCATTTCTTAAAAATCCTTCCCCCCTCTCGACGAGGACAGGTTTGTCAAATTCGACGAGAGGACACCCGGCTTCCTCCGCTACCTTCTTGATGCCTGATTTTTCGGCCGCCCTGTTCAAGCTTTCGATCGAAGGACTGTCTCCAATGAACGGAAGTACCTCCAGCTTCACGGACGATCGTAATCATCCCCTTCATGATCGAGGGATGGGTTGTGACCGCCTTTTCTGGAGATTTTCCGTAAAGAAGGTTGGGTTTAAGAAGAACGCGGTTTCCCGGTCGGACAAAGGTTTTGATGCCTCCAATGAGGTCAATGGCTCGCTGGAGACCCTTCAGAACGTCCGCTTCGTCATAACTCCCACACGTCACAATAGAGACAGCGTTTTTCATGAACCCAAGTTTTGTTTCGCAGTCAACTCTTCGATCGAAATTTCGACCACGGCTGTCTTCTGGACCACTGCCTCAGGGAATTCATCATACCCGCCTTCGGGTTGGTATTTCTCCATCAATCTTTTGAGGATTGTCAATTTTTTTTCACGCTGATTCACCAGATGAGCCTTTCCCTTTCACAATAATGCTTCGATAAAAATAATTGGCCGAGCATGCCGATCCCTTCGCCAAGACATAGGCGATCGGTTCATCCACTTCGAAACAAACCCGACTCCCTCGACGAATATCTGCAATCTTCTCTCCCTTCTTAGACGAATGAAAATAGATCTTCCCATCCCAATAAAGAAAGTTCACGGGTTTGATGACAGGGAATCGTTTGCGGTTGATCGTCGCAATGCGCCCCACCAGGGTGCGCTCAAGAAGAGCCTCAATGGTTTCGCGGTTCTTTATTTCCTTCTCAGGTCTTCTCATCATGTCCTCCCTTTCCTTAACAGGGACCACCCCTCAGAAGTTTACATGGAGGGTCACTACGAGCTAAGGAGATTCTTCGTGTGCGATTTTTTATGATTAGTCTCGCGTCAAATTCTGACGACTTTATCCTTAAACGTTGGAACGAGCACCGTGGTGTCGGTTTGAGCGCAGAACGGGAGGTCTTCCCCGAGCCCCAAATCGATCAAGATTCTGCCGTGATTGGAAAGGCGCAGGGCTTCCATAAGGTCACGCTGGAATCGTTGATAGGCGATGAGGGCCATCTGGGAGGCATCGGTCAATTCGATCGGTGGCTTTCCGAGGTGGATCAGACGGTCGATGATCATGCCTCCACAAACCGTGTCTTCCAGGGACAACCCACCCTCATCTCCAGAGCCATACAGGATGACATCTGCTTCCTGGTGCAGGCATCTTTGGGTCACCGCGCTGACATTCAAGAAGCTTCCAACCAGGATCGTCTTCCCCGACGAGACCGCATGAAAGGCCTTCGTTCCATTCGTCGTTGTCAGAATTAATGTCTTTCCTTTTACTTTGGCAGTGATATACTCCCTCGGAGAATTTCCGAGATCGAATCCGGCGACCTTTAAGCTTTCCCTCTCCCCTCCAAGGAGCCTCGTCTCCAAAGGAAATGATTTCGCCAACCGAAAGGCCTCTTCAACAGTGGTGACGGGGATAATCTCCTTCACCCCACTGGAGAGGGCCTGGACCATAACCGAGGTTGCTCTCAACACGTCTATGACAACAACCGATTGACTGACGAGGTCTTGGAGATGAGAAGAAGAGGGAATCAGGGTGGTGTCGATTCGCATGGCGAAACGTTACCACACTCATGGCTGCAATTCAAGTAATTCGGTGGCAATAGGGGGCGGCCTATTGAAGAGAAAAAACAGTTGCTTTTTGGGCTTAAAGGCATTAGAATTTTTTTTGTACCCGGAAGATATGCCGTACCTTAGAACATGACGCGACTCGACCGCATAATCCTTCTCTTCCTTATCTTGTTAGGAGCCGGTGATCCGGCATCTCGCCAAAGAGACTTCTCAGGAGTTTCCTGTCCCTCCTCCTCCATTTTCAGAAGGGATGTTTCCTTGCAGTGATTGCCATGCCTCCATGGAGGTCAATCCCAAAAGGAGAGAATTGAAGGAGGCTCATGACGATATCGTGTTACATCATGGAGAAACCATGCGGTGGTGTCTCGACTGCCACTATGCCAAAAATAGGGACAAATTACGTCTATATAACGGAGAGCTCATCGGGTTCAATGAGAGTTACCGCCTGTGCGGTGAATGCCATGGCAACGTCTACAACGATTGGAAAGCCGGCATCCATGGGAAACGGAGTGGGTATTTTTCTGGAGGCAAAATAACCTATTTGCTCTGTGCCCACTGTCACAATCCCCATGACCCGAAATTCAAACCGTTGAAACCCGAGCCTCCCCCTTATCGACCGACAGGTAACCCACGTGCAAACTAAGAGATACACCCGGAGAGATTTGCTTCGTAACCTTTCTCTTGCTGCCCTGGCAGGAGTTTCTTTACCCCTTGTTTCCTGCACCAGAGAGGAGAAGGAAGATTTCCTCCAGAAGCATTTTCGCGTGATGACGTCGGACGAGAAGAAACGAGTCATTGCCAAATTGGAGCAGAGATACCAGAAGAAATACGGAAAGAAATTTACGATCAGCACGCAAGAAGCTCTTCCGAACACGCTGTGGGGTTATGGTCTAGATCTTTCGCGCTGCATCGGATGTAGAAGGTGCGTCTATGCCTGTGCCAAGGAAAATAACAATTCCCGTCAGAATCCTCAACTCCACTGGATTCGAGTCATCCGGCTCAAGAAGGGCAACTTGATCAATCTGGAGAATTCCGAGCATTATTACGATCCCCCGCTGGTGCCGGAGCCTGGATTCATCTACATGCCCGTACAATGCCAGCATTGTGAGAACCCTCCGTGTGTGAAAGTGTGTCCGGTTCATGCCACTTGGAAAGAACCGGACGGGTTGGTCGTGGTTGATTACAACTGGTGTATCGGTTGCCGGTACTGTATTGCTGCGTGCCCTTACAAAGGAAGGGTCTTTAACTGGGCAGAGCCGAATATCCCACCGGAAGAAGTGAATCCGGATGTCCACTACCTTGGAAATCGCCCAAGGATGAAGTGCGCGGTGGATAAATGTACGTTTTGCATCCAACGAATTCGAGAAGGACGATATCCAGCCTGTGTGGAGGCCTGTCCAACAGGCACAAGGAAGTTCGGAAATCTTCTCGACCCCAACAGTGAAATTAGATACATCATCGAAAACAAGAGGGTTATCCGGCTCAAAGAGGATCTAAACACAGAACCCAAATTTTATTACTTCTTTGAGGCGTAGGGATACACATGGAAGCCTTGCGAGACATGTTGAGAGAAACATGGCATTTTTACAGGAAAACCTTATTCATCGTGGGCCAGGGAAGCAAGGCGTACTATACCTGGTGCCTCTTCCTGCTGGCGATTATCGCGGTAGGCTTCCTCTCTTACCTTAAGCAGCATGAAGTCGGTCTTATCGAAACAAACATGACCGATCAGGTTTCGTGGGGCCTTTACATTGCCAATTTCACCTATCTGGTGGGAATGGCAGCTGCAGCGGTCCTGCTGGTCATTCCAGCTTATATCTATTCTTTCAAACCGATCAAGGAGATCGTCGTCCTTGGGGAACTCTTTTCCGCCTCCTCCATTGTGATGGCCATCCTCTTTGTCATGGTTGACCTTGGAAGACTCGATCGGTTCTGGCATATGATCCCTTTGGTTGGTTCGATGAATTTCCCCAAATCCCTTCTGGCCTGGGATGTCCTTGTTCTCAATGGTTATTTGTTCTTGAATCTCTTGATTCCTGTCTATCTCTTGGTAGAATTCTACTACCGGAAAGAACCTAATTGGAAATTCATTCTTCCTTTCATCTTGGCCTCCATCCCATGGGCTGTAGGAATTCACACGGTCACGGCCTTCCTGTACAATGGCTTGGCCGCTCGTCCGTTCTGGAATGCGTCGATCCTCGCACCCAGGTTTTTAGCGAGCGCATTGTGCTCGGGGCCTGCCATCATGATCGTCATCTTTCAAATTATCCGAAAAGTGTCAAACATCAAGGTTGAGGATGGGGCCCTCTTCAAGATCGCGGAACTGATCGCATATGCCATGTTTGTTAACCTCTTTCTGCTCACCGCAGAAATATACAAAGAGTACTATACAGATACGGTCCATATTGCTCCTTTTAGATACCTGTTCCAAGGTCTGCATGGCCATGAGCAACTGGTCCCATGGATCTGGGCCGCCATGGCTATGAACGTGATAGCCTTTTTTCTCTTTCTGTTCCCCAGTACCCGAAAAAGATTGAACACTCTTAACCTGGGTTGTCTTCTCGTCATCGTTGGGGTCTGGATCGAGAAAGGGCCCGGGTTCGTCATACCGGGATTTGTCCCCGACCCTCTTGGCGAGATTTACGTCTATGTCCCAAACCTCCTGGAACTCATGGTGTCCTTCGGCATCTGGGCTGTAGGTCTCCTCATCTTCACCCTCCTGATGAAGGTGGCCATTCCCATCGAAACCGGAGAGTTCAGCCACTCCAAATACAAATACGAAAAGATCGGTTGACTTTGGGCCGACAGGTTCGAGAAGTTTTTTGTATTCAATTCTGAGAGTGTCACAGAGTGATGTGGGAGGACCTTTAAGGGTCCCCCTCTTTTGTGGGTCAGGATAGACTCTGAGAAAAAGAATCAATTCCTCAATCCATTCCAATCTTTGCTGAAGCCCTAGACTGACGGCAGGTCGGAGAGTTCGGATTATGAAGTTTTTCCTTACCGGATTCGCCATTGGAGTCCTCTTACTCTTTGTCTTGATCAGTCTGGGAGCGGGATCCAAGGCTCAGCAACCGATCTCTTTCAATCACAAGAAGCACGTCGCCCAAGGGCTAGACTGCGATCATTGCCACAGATTCTACAAAACACAAACCTTCTCTGGCATGCCTGACCTTTCCATCTGTCTCGAATGCCATCAGGAACCCATAACGAAAAGTCCAGAGGAAGAAAAGATCAGAAAGCTCCTAAAGCAGGGAGAAGAAGTCCATTGGGGGCGACTCTATCGGCAGCCCGACCACGTTTTCTTTTCCCATCGGCGCCATGTCGCTTTAGGAAAGCTGGAGTGCCAAACCTGCCATGGAAAGATCGGGGAAAGCGAGAGGCCTCCTTCTCAGCCTTTAGTGAAGATGACCATGGGTCGGTGTATGAATTGTCATGTCCAGTCCCAAGTCAGCAACGACTGTTTAGCCTGTCACGTATAAGAGGTCTGAGGATATACCATGAAAGTCACCCGTAGGGACTTTATCAAGATGGGCTCTGGGGCCGGGGTCGCTGTGGCTCTCGGAGCTGGATTCTGGAAGTGGTCCCAATTCCCCGTCCCAGAAGAAGGAGCCGAGCCCGGTGTTGAACGATGGATTCCCAGTGTATGCGGGCAGTGCATGGGGGGATGTGGAATCCTGGTGAGAATGATCGACGGGTGGGCCGTCAACATCGCAGGAAATCCCCTTCATCCCGTCAATCGAGGGACATTGTGCCCTAAGGGAATTGCAGGACTTCAAGGTCTCTATGATCCGGATCGTATCCGCTCTCCCCTAAAGAGAATCGGCAAGAGAGGTGAAGGCCAATGGCAGCCCGTCTCCTGGGATGAAGCCCTCCATCTCGTCACGGAGCCCCTGAAGGACCTTCGAAAAAAAGGAGAACCTCACCGTTTGGCTGTCTTGGGTGGGAGATACCGGGGCCTCATGAGATCCCTTTGGGAACGTTTTCTGGAGAGCTTTGGGTCACCCAATTATGTCGACAATCAGTTTGAACGGGAGGGAACGCCGAACGAGGGGCTTTATCTCACTCAGGGTATCCATGCTATCTCCTGCCTATGATTTCGAAAATACCCAGTACCTCCTTTCTTTCGGTTCAGAGATCCTTGAATCTTACTGGTCACCGGTGCAGGCCCTCGCTGGCTATGGCCAGCTGCGAAGAGGAAAGCCAGGGCAGAGGGGAAAGTTGGTCTACATCGGCCCTCGACTGTCGATCACGGGCATCAAGGCGGATGAATGGATACCCATTAGCCCTGGAACCGAGGGGATGCTGGCTCTCGGAATCGCCCACATGATTGTAAAAGAGGGTCTTCAGAATAAAAGTTTCGTTTCTAACTACACTTTCGGATTCGAAAATTGGAGCGACGGAAGCGGGAAAGAATACCCTGGTTTCAAAGAGGTTCTTCTCTCCGAATATGAAGCCAGTAGGGTATCAAAGCGAACCGGAGTTCCTATCGATGTCATCATCCGGCTGGCCCGGGAGTTCGCGTCAAACCAACCCTCTCTCGCCATGGGCTTCCGAGATCGTCCCTTTCACCAGATGGCTGTCTCTGTTCTCAATGGCCTTGTAGGCAACATCGATACTCCCGGAGGAGTCCTGATCCCCAAAACGGTTCCCTACCAGCCGCTTTCTCCGGTTCAGAGAGATCTGATCGCCCACAAAGGCCTTGCAATGGGAAGAATCGATGGGACCAGCGACATCTCAAGGGTAGGCCATCGCCCCTACCACTTCGCTAAGAATATTCTCTCCGGAAATCCTTACAAGCCTAGCGTCCTCTTTCTCTACTATACGAATCCCCTATTCTCGAATCCGAATCCTGATCTTTTCACCAGAGCCTTTGCTGAGATCCCGCTCATCGTCAGTTTTTCGCCCTACCTGGATGACAGCACTCGTTATGCAGACCTCATCCTTCCTGACCACACCCCTTTGGAACGATGGCAGGACGATCCTCTGTTCCTGAACAATGGTTCACCGGTTCTCGGCATCCGACAACCGGCAGTCGAACCGATTCACGACACAAGGGCCACAGGCGATATCCTGATCTCTCTTGCAAAATCACTGGGAGGTGACTTCCAGAAGGCTTTCCCGTGGGGTGATTTCAAAGGATTGATGACCTACGGGGCGAGAGGGGTCTTTGAAACGAAGCGGGGCGATACCTTTGGCCTCCAATTCGATGCAGCCTGGACGCGTCTCCTCCAGAAGGGGGGATGGTCAGCTCCCTCGTACAGCAGCTTTGACGAATTTTGGAAGAAGCTTCAGGAGAAAGGGGGGTGGTGGGATCCCCTTTATGACTTTGGAGAGAGGGGCCGCGTCTTCCAGACGCCTTCCGCAAAATTCGAATTCGTTACACGCGGGATGGTGTCCTTTTCCACACCCGTGTTGCCGATAAATCCTCCTCTCTTCCCGCGCTGGGAGGAACCGAAAAAAGAACAGGATGAGAAGGGGTATCCGTTTCACCTCCACATCTTTAAGACGATCGCTCTGACCGGCGGAAGAAATGCGAACCAGCCTTGGCTCCAATCCATCTTCGGTCCACACCTTTTTGGGAGGTGGGAGACATGGGTCGAAATCAATCCAGAAACGGCAAGAAGGCTCGGAATTATTGAGGGAGAATGGGTCTGGGTCGAGTCCGCTGCAGGAAGGATCAAAGGGAAGGCCAGGTTGTATCCAGGAACCATGCCCGATGTGGTCAATGTTCCCTTCGGAGAAGGACATCGATCTGGCGGTCGCTGGGCGAGCGATCTGGGTGAAAATCCTTATCGACTACTTGAGGACGATCTTGATCCCTGGACAGGCTATCCGATCATGGAAACAACCCGGGTGAAAATAGTTAAGGTGTGATCTCCTTCCTTTGGCCATACCTGTTTACCGACAGGCAGGGAAGGATGATCGTGTGGAGGCATCAACGACGATGGAAGAGAAAGGTCCTAACGGAAACGACAGAGCTTACAGACCCCGGTGGGGCATGGTCATCGACTTGGACAGATGCTCCGCCTGCCAAGCCTGTGTCGTCGCCTGTCAGGCGGAAAACAATGTTCCCATCATCGGCCCCGAGGAATCTGCGAAGGGTCGAACCATCCACTGGATCGAACTGATCCCGTACATTGAAGGAGAGTATCCCCGTATCAAAGCCAGGCTCCTCCCAAGACCCTGCATGCACTGTGACAATCCCCCCTGTACCAAGGTCTGTCCAGTCTATGCCACCTATATCAACGAAGAGGGACTGGTTGCCCAGATCAATCACCGTTGTATCGGCTGCCGATATTGTACGACAGCTTGTCCTTACACCGTCAAGTATTTCAACTGGGACAAACCCGAGTGGCCCAAGGAAATGAACGGATCCCTCAACCCAGATGTTTCCATCAGGGCAAAAGGGGTTGTCGAAAAATGCACGTTTTGTCATCATCGACTCTTGAGGGCGAGGGAACAGGCCAAAACGGAGGGGAGAGATCTTCTTCCAGGAGATTATATCCCGGCCTGTGTTCAGGCCTGCCCCAGTGGCGCCATGGTCTTCGGAGACCTGAATGACCCCTTCAGCAGCGTCTCTACACTCTCCAGGGACAGAAGGGCTTTTCGTTTGATGGAGGATTTAGGGACAGAACCAAAGGTCATCTACCTTTCGGAGGGAATGTGACCGGCGAGAGCAGTTTCGAATTGGGAGAAGAGGCGATTTTTCTCGAGCCCATCCGGACGACCGGGAAGAAATTCTATCTCACCGTGTTTCTTCTGGCTCTGGTTATCCTCTGGGCGGCTATTGCTTATCTTTATCAGTATCACCGTGGGCTTGGGATAACCGGACTTGCCAGACCCATCTTTTGGGGGGTCTACATCACCAATTTCGTCTTCTTTATCGGAATCAGCCACGCGGGAACACTCATTTCGGCGATCCTACGTCTTGCCAAGGCTGAGTGGCGCAGGTCGATCACACGGTCTGCAGAAGTCATCACCGTTCTGGTTCTCTTCTTCGGTGTCGGTAACATCTTGATCGATTTAGGGAGACCTGATCGGATGCTCAATATTATCAAGTATTCCCAATTTCGATCTCCCCTACTTTGGGATGTCTCAAGTATCACCATTTATCTTACTGCGAGCTCTATCTACCTTTTTCTCCCTTTAATTCCGGACATCGCCCTCCTAAGAGACCACGCCGGGAAATGGAACCGGTTTTACCGGATCTTGGCGCTGGGATGGCAGGGGACAGAGAGACAACACCGCCTTCTGGAGAAGGCGATCGCGTTCATGGCGATTCTGGTGATCCCAGTGGCCATCTCGGTCCATACTGTGGTTTCCTTCGTATTCGCCATGACGATCCAGCCCATGTGGCATAGTGCCATCTTTGGCCCCTACTTCGTTGCAGGAGCGATCTTTTCAGGAATCGCAGCTCTCATCGTGGCGATGAATGTGATCCGGAAAGCTTACCATCTTGAGGGATATTTAAGACCTGTCCATTTCAACAACCTAGGCATTCTCCTATTGGTCATGACCCTCCTCTGGTTCTATTTCACCTTTGCGGAATATATCACCGTGTTCTATGGCGGAGAGCCCCTCCATATGACCATTCTCTATTCTAAATTTACGGGGAGGTTCGCACCTTACTTCTGGGGAATGTTTCTGTTTTGTTTCGTCATTCCTCTGCCGATCCTTAGCGTTAGAAGATGGCGGACCCCCACGGGTACCCTGATCGCCTCCATCTCCGTTATCATCGGTATGTGGCTGGAACGATTTGTGATCGTCGTGCCCACATTGACCAATCCAAGGCTTCCCAACGAGGCTGTCCTTTATTCTCCCACGTGGGTGGAATGGTCCATTTTGGCTGGCTCTCTTTCGTTTTTCATTCTTCTCTACATGATTTTTACCAAAGTCTTTCCCATTGTCTCCATCTGGGAGATCAGGGAAGGAAGGGAAAAATCGATGGCCGAGGTTAAAGAACGAATTAATACTTACCTTCCGGGAATGAAGCAGGCATGACCTCCACAACAGGATTGAATCTCGCTCCTGAGACACGGAGAAAGCATACGTGATAAGCACAAAGAGATCTTTTCTGGCTAGCCCGAAAACAGGACTGAGAAGGAGTTGATCATGACCATGAGAATGATCCTTATTGCAGGGATCATCCTGATCTTTTTCTGTTCGGCAGCCATGGCCCAGGCTCCTCTGATCGAAGACCCCACACGCGGGGCTCGTCTTTTTGTCAGTAAAGGATGCGAGAGATGCCATGCCCTGAAGGGAGAGGGCGGGAAAGTGGGACCCGATCTCGGAAGAATTGACCTGGGAGAGACTCAATTCGGCTTTGCGGCAAAACTCATCAACCATATCCCGACAATGCGACTGCTTATGGAGAAGCCGAGGTTCGTGAAGCCCAATCTGACAGGTGAGGAACTGACAGAGATCTCAGCCTATCTCTATCTTCTCAGATTTTTCGATGAACCTGGGGATAGTGGGCTCGGGAAGTACTTGTTCGCCGAAAAGGGCTGCAAGTCCTGTCACCCTCTCTCTGGGAAAGGCAAAGAGGGGGCGCCCGGATTGAACGAATTCCCTCAAAATATCTCTCCCATCTTCCTGAGCCAGTCGATCTGGAACCATGGTCCAGTCATGATCGCTCAGATGGCCAGACTGGGAATCCCTTGGCCGGAATTTAGGAATACGGAGATGATGGATCTTCTCGAATATCTCCGGGCTAATGCCAAAGGGGGAAGGGAAATTGCCTACATCGCCCCGGGGAACCCTCGGAACGGCCTACGGCTCTTTGTTGCCAAAGGCTGTGTCCAGTGTCATGCGATTCGAGGTGAGGGGGGAAAGGCAGGAGGAGACCTCGGCAAGAAAGCAAAAGCTTTCTACAAGAGCTTGACCCAGATTGCCTCGAGCATGTGGAACAAAGGCCCGACCGTCCTCGGCAAAATGGCTGAGACACCCTCAGGGATTCCGAAATTCACACCCAAGGAGATGGCCGACCTGATCACCTACCTCTACTTCCTTCACTTTACCGATGAACCCGGGAATCCTGCCAAGGGGAGAAAAATCTTTTTAGACCTCGGATGCTCCCAATGTCACAGCCTCGCTGGCAAACCAGGAGATTGGATGAACATTGACCTCTCTAAGTATCAAAAAGTCGCCAATCCGATGGAGATCGCAGCAGGCATCTGGAACCACGGAGCAGAGATCGAAGGGGCGATGAGAGAGAAGGGATTTTCATGGCCCCGTTTCAAACCGGGGGAGATGGCTCACCTTCTTGAGTTCGTTCGCAACCCAGAGAAGAAATGACAGGAATCTCTCCCCTGCTATCTTTGAAATCGAAGTTATGAAGGATCCCACGGCGGAAAGCCGCACCTGTGCACCAAAGTGCGCTCTTAGGGCGTCTGTCAGAAGAGAAATCCTTCTTCCTTTTGGCTTCTAAGATCATCACTGTGAAACTCGCTCCGTTTGCTGAGAAACCCAGAGCCTGAAGATCTGGCCCAACAAATCCTTTTTTTTCTTAAGCATTTCCTGTTTGGAGGCACAGCGAACCGTCCCTGCAGCAGCGCCGGGATGACCATCTCCAATATTGAGGCTCCGCATGATCTCAGCAATGTTCTTGCGTCGGTGCTCCCGATTCCCGTTAATGGACAAGGACATGGAGAGACCCAGATGGTTGCTTTTTACTCCTTGGTCCGTAAGATTGTAGATCTCCAGAACTCCCAGCGCTTCGGGGTAGATCAAGAAAGCCAGATTCTTGATGAGATGAGGCCTCCGTCGGTGTTGTGTGAGATCGATGATGGCCACTTCCTTCCCTTCATCCTGATCCAAGAAAAATGAGGAATCCTTGATGATCCGAAGCATCTGCCCCTCCTCTTCCCGGTACTGCTTCAGATGTCTCTGAACGGAAGGGAGGCGGGAGACCTCCTCGATAGGACGATCCCGAAGGTGCTGAACCAGAGTTCGCATATACGTTGCTTGGTCCTCAGCGGATGGGAAACGGATCTTCAGTGTGCTGTCGATCCTGTTGCCAGGCGTCTCCTTTCGCCAGTCTTCGATAGACGAATAGGCAAAGCTGTCAATGACATCCGCTTCTTCCACTGCCTCCACGAAATAATGCGGGAGCTCCATCCGTTCCGCGAAATAGTCGTAGACGAGCCGACTGCAACTCCGCTTCAAACCGAATCGTCCCGGGATCGACGCTGGGTTGATCTTGCGGTAGTCTAATTCCTCCAGGTTTCCCTGGTGATGATCAAACCAAAGTCCACAGACGACCGGATAAGGCAGATCGCAGACCACGTCCTTTTCCGTAATCGTGATCCTCGAATGAGTAATGGTCAACGGACCCGCAAAGAACACCTTTTCGATCTTCAATGCCCGACAACAGATCGAAGCGCTTACGATCCCATCGAAATCGTTATGGGTGACCACCCTCTCGTACTCTTCTCGGGGGGCAGAGTCTTCAGGGATCACGGGGTTCCTCTCGGTTCGCAACGCAGTTTCCTTCAGGTTATTTTCATCTTAGCCTTTTTCCGGGGGATTGACAACGAGAGGGTCTTCCGGTTAAAATGAAATTGAATTTCAATTTCAAAAAGGAGATTCCCATTCCAAAGACTTCATTTAGGTCCTACATCATGAATGGCGGGCGGAAGGCTACCCACCAAAGAGAAGAAATCTTCAAGGTCTTCCAGAACTCCACCGGGCATCGGAACCTCGCCGAGATTCACGCGCTCGTTTCAAAAAGAATCCCAAAAATCGGGTACACGACGGTTTATCGGACCATGAAACTCCTCACCGAGCTGGGTCTTGCCGCTCAGCGGAAGTTTGCCGACGGGGAAACCCGGTACGAACCGATCTCGGGGGAAGATCATCACGACCACTTTATCTGTGTGGGATGCGGGAAAATCATTGAATTTGAGGACGAGGCGCTTGAGACCTTACAGAAGAGGATTGCAGAACGGTATCGATTCCAGACCCTTCATCATCGGCTGGAGCTCTACGGACGATGCGCGGATTGCGGGGCCAAGAGAAGAAGATCCAAGAGAAAAGGATGAGGAATGGAATGCTCGACTCCTGGGGCTCCATCGACGAACCCCTCGACAGAAAAGGTCATTCTCATCGGAAATCCCAACGTCGGAAAATCCGTGATCTTTAACTATCTTACTGGAAAATACGTCACGGTTTCTAACTATCCAGGGACGACGGTCGAGATCACCACCGGGTCGATGTCAGTCCGAAACAAAAAGATCCAGGTCATTGACACACCCGGCATTAACTCCCTCATTCCCATGTCGGAGGATGAAAAGGTCACCCGGGATATCCTCCTCCGTGAACCTCAGGCCCATCTCGTCCAGGTGATGGACGCAAAGAATCTCCGGAGAGGTCTTCTGATTTCTCTTCAGCTCCTGGAGATGGGATTCTCTTTTCTCGCTGTCCTGAACATGTGGGATGAGGTACGAAGTCGAGGGATCAAAATCCACGTGGAATCCCTCTCAAGAACCCTTGGGATCCCCATTCTGAAGACCGTGGCCACAAGGCGAAAAGGCCTTGAAAAAATCAAGGAGAGTTTGACCTCTGGGCTCCCTTCGTCAGTGCGGGTCGTCTATCCAGAGGCCATTGAAAGCGGAGTGTCTCGAATCGAACCCCTCCTCATTGACGCATCCGTCTCCAAACGTTCCTTGGCTTTGATGCTTCTCGCTGGAGACGAAAGTCTGAGGGAGTGGCTTCATCGACATCTTTCCGAAGAGGCCATTCTTCAAATCGAACAGATCCGTCGTGAGATCCAATCGCGTTTTGCTGACTCCATCGGCTATCTCATCAACCAAGCACGGATTCGAAGAGTGAATGAACTTCTGGCGGACGTGATGGAGTCGGAGAAAGAGGCATCACGAACCCTCGCCACGACACTGGGGAAACTCTCCATTCATCCCTTCTGGGGAATCCCCATCGTCTTTTTCGTCCTTTTCGTTACCTACGAGTTTGTGGGGGTCTTTGGAGCCCAGGTGTGTGTCAAGTTTCTTGAGGAGACGGTCTTTGGAACATGGATCCTTCCGCCACTCACAAATATCATCCAGCGGTTTATTCCTCTATCCTTCTTACAGGAGCTGCTCGTGGGGCCCTACGGCATTTTGACCATGGCCATGAGGTATGCGATCGCTATCGTTCTTCCGATCGTAGGTTGTTTTTTCCTTATTTTTGGACTCATGGAGGATTCCGGATATCTCCCCAGGTTGGCGGTCATGAGCAATCAGATCTTCAAGAAGATGGGGCTCAATGGGAAAGCGGTCCTTCCCATGGTACTCGGCCTTGGCTGTGATACGATGGCAACCATGACAACCCGGATTCTCGACACGGAGAAAGATCGCACGATTGTCACGCTGCTATTGGCCCTTGGGGTGCCTTGCTCGGCTCAGCTAGGAGTGATCCTTGGAATGTTTGCTGGCCTTCCAGCCCTCTACGTCTTCATCTGGCTCTTCGTCGTCTGCGCCATTCTGGTCGTGGTTGGGTATCTCGCTGCCCGAGTCCTCCCCGGAGAGGGTTCGGATTTTATTTTGGAAATTCCACCCTTGAGGATCCCCCAACTCTCGAATATCCTCGTGAAGACCCTGGCTCGTATCGAATGGTACCTCAAAGAGGCTGTTCCTCTTTTCATTTTGGGGACCCTGATCCTTTTCGTCCTCCATCAAACCAAGTTCCTCTCGCTGCTCGAGACAGTCGCTTCTCCAATCATCGTTCATGTTCTCGGACTTCCGGCGAAAACCACAGAAGCCTTCATCATCGGATTCCTTCGAAGAGACTATGGGGCGGCGGGCCTGTTCATGCTGGCCAAGGACGGCCAGATCAATGCCCACCAGATTCTTGTGAGTCTGGTGACGCTGACGCTTTTCATTCCCTGTATAGCAAATTTCTTTATGATGATTAAGGAAAGAGGCTTAAAAAAAGCACTTTGGATGGTGGCGGTCATTTTTCCACTGGCCTTTGGTGTCGGAGGCATTCTGAACTTCGTCCTGACGCTCTTGGGGGTCTAGGTGAAATTGGCGATGAGGAGTTGGGGATTAGGAATTGGACGTTTAGAGTTTGCAGTCTGGAGTCTGAAATTAGAGACTTTAGTTACCGGCACAGGGCATCCAGCCGACTTGCCCGTGGACATGACAGAAGAGAAATTGTATAAATGTCCGCTGTGCGGAAAGCAGTTTTCTGAGAAGGAGGTAAAATGCTCGGGTTGCCTTCTGGCGAAAAACTGCAATCTCCTCTGTTGTCCCCACTGTGGGTATTCTTTCCAAGAGCGATCTGCAATTGTCGATTTTCTAAAAAGATTATGGAAAAGGAAGACAAAATCATGAGCAAAGAATTTGAGACGGAGGAAAGTCCGCATCGTCGCCGATGGAGAGGAGGCCCACTGGTTGGAGTGGAGGGAGAGAGAGTTGATGAACTCCTCGAGCTCATCTGGACCCTGAGAGAAAAAGGCGTTTCGGATATGGATCAACTTCTCGAGACGGCCCAGGATGAGGAATCCCGATCGATTCTCCGAGTGATGATTCGGGACGACCTTTTCGAGATAGAGGGGAACCGTGTCGTTCTCAAAGACCGCGGTGAGGAAAAGGCTCGGGAGATCATCCGAAGACACCGTTTGACCGAAAGGTTCTTTTCTGAACTTTTTGAGATGTCGGAAGAGGAAGTCGAAGAGGAGGCCTGCAAATTGGAACATATTTTGAGCCCTGCCGTCACCGAGAGTGTCTGCACTTTTCTCGGTCATCCTCCCACCTGCATCCATGGAAAACCCATTCCACGCGGTGAGTGCTGTGTCAAATTCAGGAAAGAAGTGAAGCCCTATGTGATCCCGCTCGAAGAACTCGGGTTAGGCGAGGAGGGACGCATCGTCTTCATCACGCCCAAATCCCATCAGAGACTTGATCGACTGGGCAACCTTGGGATCGTTCCGGGAAGTATCCTCCGAATGCATCAAAAGAACCCTTCCCATGTGCTGCAAATCGGTGAAACCACGATCGCCTTGGACAGGGACATCGTGAAAGACATCTATGTGAAGAAGGTATCGTAGGTCATTGGGGAGCGAGAAAGTCCCATTCGGTTGAACGAGCAATCCCGGTTAGGGTTCTATGGGCCTTCCAGAGACTCGTTGTCAAACTCATCCATCCCAAGACTTCCTCCGGATGTTGAACCAACCCCCTTAAAAGCCTCCACATCTTTAGATGCCCAGACCTATCATAAGCAGATAGGACACTCGATGGAAGGGTCTGATCCAAGGTATCTGAGATGACTCGAATAGCGACAAACGGGATACCCACTTGCTCGGCAGTGAATGCCACGGCTGCACTCTCCATGTCTACGGCGATGGCACCTGTGCGAGAAGCAAGAGCCCGTTTCTCTTTAGGGGTCATCAATACAGTGGGGCTTTCAATGAGGGCTTCGCTGCGAAGATCAATACGCCCTTCCAATCTGCTCCTTAACCGTTTGTGCCAGGAGGGATCCGCTTGAAAGAGAGACGGGTCTGACCCCATCACTGTCTTAGGCAAAACCAAGTTTCCAGGGGCAAGGCCTGGAACGAGCCCGCCGGCAGTCCCCCAACTGAGTAAGGCAGTTGCCCCGCGGTTCAGCAAAGACTGAGCAGCACGGGCAGCCCGTTTTCTCCCCACTCCGGAGAGATGAACAAGGACCCCCTCATGAACTTCAATCGTCTGGCCGATACCCAGAGGATGCTTCGTCAGGGTCTTGGCCTCGTCTGTCATGGCGACAACTATGCCTAAGCACTTCACATCCATCCCCTTCAAGCTCCAACGTGCAATCGCAAACGGACAAGATCCCAGAAGTAAAGAAGAAAACGCAGGGCTGCTGAAAAAGTCATCTTTCGCAGGGTGCTCAAAAAGGACCCTGCCTTCGCCGAAGCGGCTTCGCGCAGGCAGGCAGATGCAAGTTGAGCCTTGCGAAATCCCATTCGCGGGAGCTCCTGAAATCCTGAGAGTGGCGTCGCGACGAATAAGGAGCGACTGCTTGCCACGCCGGCGAGTTGGTGAGCCGGCCAGAGGCGTGCTTCAGGAGAAACGCAGCAGATGCCTGCCTACCGGTAGGCAGGGTCGTTTTTCAGCAACCTGCTTGAGAATCAGGCGAGACCACAGCGTTATTCGTGACGTGAAGCAAGAAGATCACGCGGCAAGATCGTGAGCCCCATCCATGACATGGTAGGTCAGAAGAATAGCCAGTTCAATCAGGATTCGTTCTTCTTCTTCGGGAGGATAACCCAGTGACTCGTTCCTGCAAATGGCCTCCCATTGACGAAGCCATTTTCTCACGGTGTGTTTGTTCGATCTCAAGATCCAAAGGGTGACCTGGTCAGTCAGGGGACGCGCATATTTTCGGATGAGTTTCCAGGCAGGAATAACTTTACGCCTCTGGCTTCCTGGCTTAATGAAAAGCTCACTCATATCCTTCAGGTATTCCTGAAGCTCTTCGTCCAGAATCTCTCCATCCAACCCCCACCACTCCGATACAGTATCTTCAATACTGGTATATTCCCCATGATGCTTCTTCGAGGTATTGACTGGTGTTTCTCCGCCAATCTCCTCCATCAACTCATCTAAATAGGAGAGTTTCTCCAGGGCATGGGGCCAGTTGCGGTACTTTTCTCTCCAATTGGATCGAGGATCGAACCAGGTGGCAAAAGTCTCCGCCCAGTCTTCATCCGGATGTTTCTGGGCGTAGTGAGGGTCGCCGTAATAATGAAGGTACTTCACGTAACTCTTCGACCACGGATTGACTCGCGACAAATAGGACGTCGGATACTTCTTGTTAAAATCCCCAAAGGTTTCCTCCCACCCTTCTCTATCCCAGAGGCGATAGCCGTAGTTCACCGCATGGCCTGTTTCGTGACGAAGAATCTTCATCAACCCTTCACCTTTGGGAGTATCCCCTTCGAGTGCTCTCAGTTCTGGGCTGGCTAGGTAGAAAGGAATGCTGACGGCAATCTTCTTGTTGACGCATCCCCATTCATTCCCAAAATAGAAATCGGGCCAGAGTTGAATCCCTTTCTCCCTAAGTTCCCTTCCAAGCCTCCTGAAGTAAGGGGCCATACTCTCGTTCACGTCGAGATGGAGGTCACCTATCTTCGTTGTCAAGAATTTCTGATAGGAAATGTCGTCCATAGCCTAACTCTCCCTATTTGCCACCATTAATATCATAATACCCCTCTTTTCCCGCGTCAAAGAATTTTTTTTCACAAAATAAAGTTAAACTATTTCAAATACATACACAAAGTCTGTGCCAATTCAACCCAGCTCAATTAGTGCACCCCAGACCCTTCCTACGGATACCCAAGCCCTGTCAAAATGGGACCATTTATTTTAAGATGGGAAGGTAATCGAAAGAGGAAGCGGCTGGAGGCAGAGGATGGATGTCTATATCTCGGGTGCGGGAATGACCCATTTTGGGAAGTCTCACGATTCTCTCGAGGAACTTATGGCCGAGGCGGCTCGTCTCGCCCTGAAGGATGCCCGGATAAGGCGGGTTGACGCGATCTATCTCGGGGTCATGAATGTCGAAGAGTTCGTTGGGGATTCGAATTTCGCCACCCTGTTGGCGGAGGCCCTCGATCTGACAGGGACCGCCTCCACACGTGTGGAGACCGCTTCCTCGACCGGAGCAGGAGTCTTTGAAACAGCCTTTCATGCTGTGGCATCAGGTCACATGAAGAATGTTCTTGCCGTGGCGGGCGAGAAGATGACCCATCTCCCAACGGCGAAGACAACACGCATCCTGTCAGAAGTCATTGACCGATCTGAGCGCAGATACGGAGCCACGATGCCAGCCCTGGCTGCCATGATCGCGCAGAAGTATGCAAGGGACTTTCATCTGTCTCCTCAGAAGCTCGAAGACATCCTGGCTCGCGTAGCCATGAAGAATCATTTCAATGGCTCCTTCAACCCCCGGGCACAATTCCAGAAACCCATCAAGCAGGAAGACTATCTCAAGAGTCACATGGTCTCCTATCCCCTTCGTCTTTATGACTGCGCACCAATCTCAGATGGTGCGGCAGCCATCGTTGTGACCTCTCAGCCTACTTCCATCCGGGTTTCTGGAATCGGCCATGCCACCGATACGTCTGCGGTCAGTCACCGGTCCTCGCTGACTTCTTTCAACTCGACCCGGGAAGCGGCGGAAAAGGCCTACGCCATGGCAAATGTTGATCCATCCGACATTCAGTTTGCTGAGGTCCACGATGCCTTTACCCCCTTTGAGATTATTGGCACGGAGGATCTGGGGTTCTTCTCTCCAGGCCAGGGATGGAGGGCTGTCGAGCAGGGTGCGACCCAGCTGAGGGGAAGACTTCCCATCAATCCTTCGGGTGGACTGAAGTCGAGAGGACATCCCGTGGGTGCTTCGGGCCTTGCCCAGCTTGTTGAAATCGTTTGGCAACTCCGGGGCGAAGCAGGGCCGGAGAGACAGCTCGAAAATGTGGAAATCGGACTTGCTCAAAGTATCGGTGGACTGGGGAATAACAATTTTGTCACGATTCTCGAACGCACTGATCGAAAAAGAATCGCGAAGGAGGGGTGGCGACCCAGTTATCACACGAAGGGGACTGGCCCAAGAGAAGGAAAAACCCCTTCCCTGCCGGAGGGAACGGGAATTCTCGAAACGTTTACGGTGCTCTATTCGACGCCCGAAGGGTTTCTCTCACCTCTGGCCCTCGGTCTCATCAAAACGAAGGGCGGGGAGAGGGTCATGGCGTGCAACCCGAACTATCGCTCCCCCAACGTGCTGAAGATCGACCAGTGGGTCTCGTTGAAGAAAAAAGAAGGCCTCTACGTTTTCGAGAAATTCACTCTGTGGAATCGGATGGGCCGGTGGCTAAAACATCTCCCCCGGTCGTTTAGCTGAAGAAAAGTCCTAGGATAAAAAGATCGGTCTTCGAAGGGCGTCGTTGCCGGCAAGCCCCGCCCTCTAGGGCGGGGGGTTTCATTCTGACTCGGCGTTACTCCTCTTCCTTCTTGTTTGGCAACGCTTCGCCTCGGCTCTCCATCTTGGCCTGAATCAGCTCGCCCAGATTCGAAGCTGTGAATTCTTGATTTGAAACATACTTGTCGACTTCCGCCTTCTCCACCTTGTCCTTCAGTGCCTTGAGGCTCAGGCCAATTCGTCGCTCGCTTGAGTCCACATGAAGAATGGCGGCTGTCACCGTTTCACCCGCTCTGAGGAGATCAGAGGGTTTCTCAACCTTTTCCCGACTGATTTCGGACACATGAATCAGCCCCTCAATGCCCTCTTCTAGCTCTACGAAAGCCCCAAAGTCTGTGACGTTGGTCACTTTCCCCGTTACCACGTCGCCCTTGCGGTACCGTCGAGCCACTTCTTTCCATGGGTCCGGCGCGAGTTGTTTGATCCCAAGGGAAAACCGCTCGTTTTTACGATCGATGTTTAAAACCACGGCCTCTACTTCTTGTCCCTTCTTGAAAAGCTCACCAGGGTGTTTAATCTTTTTTGTCCATGACATCTCAGACACGTGGACTAAACCATCCACGTTCTCTTCGAACCCAATGAAGATCCCAAAATCGGTAACGGTCTTGACGCGACCCACGACCTTCGTCCCCACCGGATACCGTTGTTCGATAAGGTCCCATGGGTTAGGTTCCGCCTGTTTCATGCCTAGAGAAATCCGGCGTTTGATCGGATCGCAATCCAAAACGACCGCTTCCACGATCTCTCCGACACGAACCATTTTCGATGGATGTTTCGACTTCCTCGCCCAGGTCATTTCCGAAATATGGACAAGTCCCTCGACCCCTTCCTCCAACTCCAAGAAGACACCGTAATCTGTCGTGCTGACCACTTTCCCCTTGATTCGGGAACCCACGGGATAGGTCTCAAGGACAGAGTCCCAGGGGTCGGGTAGCGTCTGTTTCAGTCCCAATGCAACCTTTTCCTTTTCCCGATCGAAATGGAGCACCTTCACCTTGATCCGGTCTCCGACAGAGAGCTTTTCAGAGGGATGTCCCACTCTCCCGTGGGAAATGTCGGTAATGTGAAGGAGTCCGTCCAAACCGCCCAGGTCGACAAAAGCGCCGTAGTCGGTCAGGTTCTTGACCGTTCCCTCGACGATCTCTCCTTCCTGTAAGTGCTGGAGAGTCACCTCTCTAAACCCCTTTCGTTCATCTTCAAGGAGAATGCGCCTGGAGAGGACGATGTTGTTCCGTTTTCGGTTGAACTTGATGACCTTGAATTTGAGGCGACTGCCAATCAGACTATCCAGATCGCGAACCGGCTTCAGGTCGATTTGAGATCCCGGGAGAAAGGCGACGACGCCTCCGAGGTCCACGGAGAGCCCTCCCTTCACCTTGGCCACGATCTCTCCCTCCATGACTTCCCCTTCCCTGCACGATCGGCTGATATCCCTCCAGATCGTCAACTTGTCTGCCTTCTCCTTCGAGAGGATGAGGAGTCCTTCCTCGTTGTTCTTCTTCTCCAGGAAGACATCGATCCGGTCACCGATTTTGACATCCACCCGGTTGTCCCTTTTCAAAAACTCACGAATGGGTATCTGCCCCTCGGACTTGTAGCCGACGTCAATGGTCACGTGATCGGGAGTAATGTCAATCACGGTTCCTTTGAGAATCTGGCCCTCCTCCAACGACTTTAAGCTTTCCTGGTACAACTCTTGAAAACTCTGCGTCTCCCCCTTTGAGGAGTCCACTTTTGAAACAGCCTTTTCACCGTCGCTGGGTGAAAGGATTTGTTTTTGTTCCTCATTCTGAGGTTGTTGTTCGTCCTTCGTTTCCACGTTTACCATTCAAAAAATCCCCCTTAGCCAAATGATGATTGAACTTATATCACACTCTCCGTAAAAATACAAATCTTTGAGAGCCTTTAGGCCTTGAGCTGTCTCAGCTCCTTTTCGACTTCTTTAATAATCCACGAAGGGGTCGAAGCGCCTGCGGTGAGGCCGATCCTCTTTTTTCCGAGAAACCATCTCGGCTTGAGTTCTTTGGCTTCTTCGATGTGATAGGTCGAGGGTTGGGCTTCTTTACAGATGGACACCAACCGTTGAGTATTTCCGCTGTTGTATCCACCTGCCACCACCATACAGTCCACCTTCTTCGCGATCTCCACCGCCTCCTGTTGCCGGATCGTCGTCGCGTGACAAATCGTGTTAAACGCCCTCACCTCTCTCGCTTTCCCGAGAGCGGCGCCAACAATCTCCTCAAAGAGACGGAAAGATTGAGTGGTCTGAGCAATGACCCCCAGTTTTTCACACGGCTCGATCGCTTGAAGAGCTCTGATGTCCTCGATCACCTCCACGCGGTCGCCAATGTAACTTCGGATGGCTTCTACCTCCGGGTGTTGGACATCTCCCACGATCAGCAGGGTATACCCGTGGCGGTGGAGAAATTTAGCGAAGTGCTGAGCTCGCTTGACGATCGGGCAGGTGGCATCGATAATGCGAAGTTTCTTCTTTTTTGCCTTCTGAAGCTCCCCCAGGGAAACCCCGTGAGACCGGAAGATGACCGTCCCTCGAGGAATCTCTTCGATCCGCTCTTTCATCCTCACCCCCAACCGTTCGAGGGAGGCAACGGCCTGGGGGTTGTGGATCAGAGGACCCAAGGTATACAGAGGGTCCCGGTACTTCTTCGCTGCTTCAAAGGCCAGGTCCATGGCCCGCTTGACGCCAAAGCAAAACCCAGCCGATTTTGCCACGACGAGTTGCAACTCAGTTCTCCTTTTGGCGAATGACCTGAATCATCTTCTCCACCACCTCTTCCACGGACAGGTGAGTCGAGTCAATCACCACCGCATCTTTGGCCTTCCTGAGAGGAGAAATCGCACGGGTCATATCGCTTCGATCTCGGCGAATCACGTCCTCAAGGGTTTCTTGGAAAGTGACCTTGACGCCTTTCCTGATCAACTCCTCGTATCTTCTTCTCGCCCTTTCTTCCGCGTCCGCATCCAAGTAGAACTTTGCATCGGCATCGGGAAAGACCACGGTTCCGATATCCCGTCCTTCCAAGATGACTCCCCCGGCCCGGCCCATCTCCCTTTGCAGCCGCACCAATGCGCCGCGCACGCCCTCTCTCTTCGAAATGTCCGAAGCGAGGCTGCTCATCTCCGGCGATCGAATCGCCTCCGTGATGTCCTCGCCGTCACAGAGGACACGGAGTTCTTCGTTCCTTGTCAGGAAGGTCACTTGGAGGGAAGAAGCAAGTTGGGAAAGTCTCTCCTCGTCCTCGAGGCAGATTCCTCTCTGTTTTGCCCGAAACGCCACGGCTCGGTACATGGCTCCCGTGTCGAGAACCACATACCCCAGGCGTTTGGCCAAGAGTTTTGCCACCGTGCTCTTCCCTGCACCGGAAGGACCATCGATGGCAATAATCCACCTCTTTGTCTTCGCGTCGTCTCCCATTCCAACCTACCCAAGGGGTAGGATTGGTGTATCACATCAACCACGCGTTTTCAAGGATGGGGAGAGAAAAGTAAGCAGAATCAGTCTTTCTATGCGATTCCTATTTTCAGGTTTTCTTCGCCTTCTTCCGGTTTTCCATATAACGTTTGATCCCCTCGACACAGGCAACGTTCTCTTCATGGGTCCCGAGGGTAATCCGGAAAAATCCACTGCGGCCACGGAACGGAGCAAAGAACTTGATCATGATCTTGTCTTTCTCAAACACGTAATCCACAATCTCTTTCCCCGTCACCCCTGTATCGGTGGCGTCCACAAAGACATAATTGCCATGCGAATAGTATGGTTTTACCCCTGGGATCTTGGAGAGTTCTTTCACGACATAGTCCACCTCTGCATTGTTGTAAGCTGCCTTGCGTTTCAACTCCTCTTCCTCATCCAGGGCTGCCTCGGCGGCCGCCAGGGACAGGATACTGGTGTTCCAGGGCATTTGCATCTTTTTGAAATACTGAATCAGCGTTTCATGCGCCAGAACATAACCGAACCGAATTCCAGCCATCCCATAGGCTTTCGAAAAGGTATGGGACACCATGACGTGCTCGTATTTCCGAACCAGTCCTGCCTTGGATTCATGTTCGGGATGGTATTCCAGGTAGGCCTCATCGATCATGATGGGAATTCCCAATTCGACAAATTTCATCAGATCGGCATCCGGGATGAAGTCTCCGGTCGGGTTGTTTGGCGTACAGATCACGATCACTTTCGTTCGAGGGGTGATGGCTTTCAGCATGGCAGGGGTGTCGTACTGAAGGTCCGCAGTCAGATCCACCGCCACCACCTTTCCTCCCAATGCCGCGGCGCGAATGGCATACAGGGAGAAGGTGGGGTTTGGAAGAAGCACTTCATCACCCGGCGTCACAAACAGCCGCATGATCATGTCAATGATTTCCGAGGATCCATGACTGAGGGTGACGTTTTCAGGGGTCAGGTCGTACTTTTTCGCGATCTTCGCCCGGATGCGAGGTCCGTTGTCCGGGTAACGGTTTCCCAGGCGTGCCGCCTCCGTCACTGCCTTGACCACTCGTTCCGAGGGAGGAATCGGATTTTCGTTAACAAACATCCGCTTCAATTCCGGTCGGGACCAAGCAACCGAGATGTCGCTCCGTGCCATAGGGTTTGACCTGATCAATCCAAGGAACCAAAAAGCGTTTTAAGTCTGCCATACGTCGCCTCCTCCTTTTGTCGTCTCAGAATTAACCTAGGTAGCTATCTATACAGGTATCCTTAAAACGAGTTTTTGTCAAGGTTTCTTTAATTCGCGCAGACCGATCCGATACCCCCCTGAGACGACCTCAAAGAGGTACTGATCTCCACGATGGTAGGCGTGAAGGACTTCGACAGGAATGTTCTTGGCATCGTAAATGATGCTTTCAAGGAAAATTGCCGGCCCCTTGGGAGGGACGTCCAAGAGAGCAGCGTCCCGTTTTGACAGAACGATGGCTCGCAAGGTTTGAATCGATCGGTGGAGGCTCACATGAAATTTCCTGGTCAGCAAGTGGTAGAGGGAGCCTGTGAGCCGCATCTTAAGAATGTCTTTGAATTCTCGGTAGGGCAAATAACTTTTCTCGAGAACCAGAGGGACTCCACTGCCGAGACGGAGGCGCTCGGTCCAAATGACCCGTTTTTCCTTTCCGAGCATCAATTTGTGAGACACTTCTGGAGGAGCTTTGATCACCGACTTGTGAAGGAGTTTCGTCTGGGGAACAAGCCCCATCCGATGCATTTCATCAGTAAAGCTGGAAATATGCTGGAGCGTGTACTTGACGGGCTGAAGGGAGCCTCCCAGCACAAAAGAACCCACGCCATTTTTCTTCTGGATGAGTCCTTTTGCAACCAGATCGGCAATGGCTTGCCGCACGGTATTTCGATTCACACGAAACAGTTCTGCCAGTTTCGATTCAGAGGGGAGTTTGTCCTGCGCCGCATAGCGCCCTTTTCGGATCATCTCCGTCAGCCAGTTGCTGATCTGGATATACTTCGGAACTCCACCCTCAAGATGAAACATTTCAGCCATCAAACGGTTCTCCTCGGCTTTTCCCTATCTCAAAACGACTTCGAAGCGCCCTGCCCTTCAAAGGTTTGTCTCCAAACTCCGAACTATCTACTCCGAACTTGACCGGCAAGTGCCCCGTATGCCCCGTTTCTCAGGGTGGGGTCCCTGCCTGCCGGCAGGCAGGAAGGGGCACAATATAAAAGGAACCTACCTTACCGGGAAGCCACCCCCTTAGGGGGTGGAGCTTCAATTACGTCGAGGCACCCATCTCTTTGCGCTTTGCCTTCCCGGTCATCAACCTCATCACACCCAACATGGCGACGACCAGGACGATGATGATCGTGCACATGGCATTCGCACTCGCCGTTCGGCCATCGATGTCGAGGAAGATGATCTCAATGGCCGCCAACTTGACCTTGGCTGAGATGAGAAAGATCACCGCGCTGATCGTGGTCATCGACCTCATAAAGAAGAAGGAGATATTTGAAAAAAAAGCAGTCCGTGTCAGAGGGAAAACCACTTGGAAAAACGTGCCCATCGGACTGGCACCGAGGCTGACCGCTGCCTCCTCCATGGACTTATCGATCTGCTTCAGGTTGGCAATGCTCGAAAGCACCCCGAGGGTGAGATTGCAGATGATGATATTGATGATAATGATCCAGAACGTTCCGTAAATGAAAAAATAAGGCTTGTTGAAGGCCAGAATGTAACCCAGTCCCATCACCGTTCCTGGAATGGCTGCCGGTAGGACAGACAGGGTATAAAGAATCTGGTCACCGTGGGGTCTCTTCTTTTCCACAATATATCCGATTAAAAGGGTCAGAGAGGCTCCTCCGATGGCCACCACGATGGACACCCAGAAGCTGTTCCAGATGGGGGAGTACTTATAAGCAATCAGAGACTTCCACTCCCCCTCCAGAACAGAGGACCAGAAACTCGTCCAGAGAGGGGCATGGCCTCCCAGGGATGGAAAGTCGTAATGCTTAAAGGTGAATGAGAAATCGTACGGCCACACCTTCACGAAGGAACCCAAAAAGACGGTTGCAAAAACGATGAGGATGAAGAGGCAGGGAATCCAGCAGTAAATCGTGAAACCCCACTTCTTGAGAGGCCGGGAGGGTTGAAGGAACGGTCTCGCCTGACCACTGATCAGGGCATAGCTTTTCTTGGTCAAATAATAGTTGAGCAGGAAGGCAGCGACGGATGGAATGAGAAGCATGACACTGATGGTTGCGCCCAGATCAAAACGCTGCATCCCGATGACCTGCCTGTAGATCTCTGTCGCCAGCACGCTGTAGTTTCCCCCGATGACGACGGGAACGCCAAAATCGGTGAGGGTCAGGTTGAAGACGAGCGCCGCGGCGCTGGCGATTCCGTATTTAGCGGATGGAAGCGTGACCTTATAGAAGGTCTTCAAAGCCGAAGCGCCAAGGCTCTGAGCGGCTTCATCCAACCGCGTGTCCACAGCCGAGAGGGTCGTGTAAAGGATGAAGAGAGCATTCGGGAAACAGTAAAGGCACTCTGCCGCAATGATACCGGTCGCCCCATAGATATCCCAGGTCGTTTTGAACAAATGTCGGGTAATGAGTCCGTTTCGTCCAAAGAGAAGAATGAGCGCCAGCCCCTGGATGATGGAGGGGGCAATCAAGGGAAACGTGGAGATCGTGTAGAAGACTCCTTTCCCCCGGATCGTCGTCCGCGTCAATCCGTAAGCGAAGAAAAAGGCGAGAATCGTGGTAATGACCGTTGTTACCAGCGACACGGTGAGGCTATTGGTCAGGGAACGGAAAATTCGAGGGTTGGTGAAATAGGTCGCATAGTTCTTCAGGGTCAACACACCCTCTTTGAAGAAACTTAACTTGCAGATATCGTAGACGGGATACAACATGAAGAAGATCAAGAAGGCGAGGAGAAACGCCATGATGACCCCAGTGATCCACTGATCACTGATGAACTTGGGTGGAGGATACTCGGATCCCAGGGTTTTCCTTTCATTTACGGCTTGAGTCATTGGGGATCCTCTCCTACAGGATAGACGAGAAACGATTCTGGCGGAAAGTAGAGAAGCACCTCATCTCCCTGTCTCAGCTGCTTCTGTTCAAACTCCTTCTCAATGACATCGGAGATCACCTCTTCGTCTCCCACTCCGACAACCAACCGCACGGCCGCACCCAGAAAGGTGACCACATCGATTCTGGCCGGGATGCAATTCGAGGTTTCCATGGACACCGGGACGTCTCCCGGTTTAAACACTTCAATCTTCTCCGGTCGGATGGCGAGAAAAACCTCTTCATCCGCGAGTGTCCCTTCCTGGGAGATCTTGAATTGCCACTGTCCTGAACGAACTTGGCTCCCGTTCCGATGCCCTTTGAAAAAGTTTGATGTCCCGACGAAATCGGCTACGAAGCTCGATTGGGGACACTTGTAAATATCAATGGGCTTGCCCACCTGGCGGAATTGCCCTTTCTCCATCACGACGACCCGGTCTGCAATGGAGAGAGCTTCCTCCTGATCATGGGTGACGTAGATCATGGTTTTCTTCAGTTCCTGCTGTAGCCGCTTTATCTCTGCCCGAAGGCGGACGCGGATTTTTGCATCAAGGGCACTCAAGGGTTCGTCGAGGAGCAACACTTGAGGATCGGGAGCCAGAGCCCGGACCAGGGCAACCCTTTGCTGCTGGCCGCCGCTCAACTGTGGAGGATACAACTTTCTCCAATTCCGCAGTCCGATGAGATCGAGCATTTGATCGACCCGTTCTTCAACCATTTTCTTGGGCATCCTCCGGACCTTGAGACCGAACGCAATGTTTTCCTCGACGGTCATGTTCGGGAAGAGCGCGTAGGACTGGAAAACGATGCCGAACTCTCTTCTTTGAGGGATGAGATCGTTGATGACCTTCCCGTTGAAGATCACCTTGCCGTCGGTCACTGTCTCGAACCCGGTAATCATCCTCAGCACCGTCGTCTTCCCGCATCCGCTCGGCCCCAGGAAACAGATGAATTCCCCTTCCACGATTTCCAGGTTGACTCGGTCGACGGCCGTCAACGTGCCAAACCGTTTGGTCAGATTCTCCAACGTCAGGTTCCTTCCCATGTGTCCACCTTCCGTACCTGTTTAGCTGTCTACAAGGGTCTTTTACTCGATTTAAGCAGAATTGTCAATGGAGCAACTGTGGCAGGATTTCATGATCAGAGGTTGAAGGATTCTCCTCCTCACAACAAAAAAGGGGGCCTGCCGCTCGGCAGAAGCCCCCTTTGCATCCATCTTTTACACCTTTTTTTCACCTCAGGAACAAACTCTCCCACTTCTTTAGTATCTCAGTGTAGTTCTTGGCTTGCCAGGCAAAGTCCATCGGCCAGAGCTTAATTTGCGACAACTGCGGCATATCGGGTCGCGTGGGAATCCCGGGCAGGGTCACACCCAGCTTGAACGTAGAATAAGCCTTCATCGCATTTTCACTGACCGCCCAGTCGAGAAACTTCTTCGCTGGCCCTGGATTTTTGGCTCCCTTCATCAAGGCATTCGCCTCAACCTCATATCCTGCCCCTTCCACGGGAAAAACGAATTCTACCGGGAATCCCTGTTTCTTCTGTTCACCCACCACAAAGTCGAAGGAACAGCCGACGGCGAATTCGCCCTGAGCAGTCATCTTTGCAGGCCTTGAACCACTCTTAATATACTGCCCCATATTCTTGTCCAGATTCTTAAGGAAATTCCAACCATCCTCCTTGCCTTCCTTGGCTCCGTACATCTGGAGGAGGCTCGCAATCTGCAGGAAACCCGTCCCGGAGGCTGCAGGGTCTGGCATAGCGATGAGCCCCTTGAATCCCGGGTTGAGGAGATCGTACCATCCCTTCGGCATCGGGAGGTTCTTTTCCTTCAAAACCTTGGTGTTGACACAGAAAGCAGCGATGTACATGTCGATCCCGGCATAATAGTCCTGGGGATGGACAAATCTCTTATCCAGCTTCTCGATGCCCTTGGCTCGGTAGGGTTCCAGCATCCCCATAGGGATGAATTGCTCCATGTTAGTGACGGCCCATCCCCAAATAACATCGGCCTGAGGATTACTTTGCTCTGCCTTCATCCGGGCGCCTAAGTCACCCGTCGAGAGTCGAATAATGTTGATTTCTAGGTCGGGAAGATCTTTCCTTGCCACATCCTGATACTTGACGATCTCATCGGTTTCCAAAGAAGTGTAAACCGTGACAGATTCTTTGGCGAAGGCTCCCGGCAGTAAAAACATGAAAACCCACAATCCAATCACAACGCCTATCCATTTGTTTTTCATAGACTCCTCCTTCTTTCTTTGTGTAAGTATTCCTGAGGCTCTCACCGACAATTGAACTTCGATTTCCACCCCCCTCCCTGCAGAGATTTAGAATTCCAAGCCCATTTTTCTACATTGTAAGACCAATATATCGAAATTGTTTTTTTGTCAATATTTTTCAAGAGACCCTCGTCAGCCTCCGGCTGGATTTCGGGACAGGGCAGCACCGGAACCACTCCACCTCAGTCTCCGAAGAAAAGGAGATCCCGGATCGAATCAAAGACAACGTCGGCAACCTTTTCCAACTCTTCCCTCGGAGTGACACCCCCTTCAACAACGCCGATCGTCAAAGCGACACCCGCGTTTTTCCCTGCAATCATGTCTCCCACAGTATCGCCAATGAATACCGTTTCTCTGAGAGGAATAGAAAGCCGTTCGCAGATCGTAAGAACAATTCCAGGGTGTGGCTTGGGCGGATTTACCTCTCCTGCACAGACGATTAAATCAAACACATTCTGGAGGTTCAGCGACGAGAGCACGGCCTCCGTGTCTTGTCGTTCATCGTTGGTGGCCAGAGCAAGGGAAAAACCCTCTACTCTTCAGCCGAGTAAGAAAAGGATGAATGCCGTCCACTCCCTTCGACATCTCACGTCGGTCGGTGGTTCTATCCGTTTCGTCGAAGGCTCTGCTCACTGTCTGTTTGGCTTCATCCCACGGGTATCCTTGCTGATAGAGTGTCAACGTTCCGGTCACGATTTCTTCGGACCTTGGCGAGACTGGACACGGGCCTCGCGGATCAATTCTTCCGCTAACAGGATCAATGCCCCAAGATTTCAGCAACAAGGCCTCAAGCTCTCCGTTTCGTCCCAGACTCTTGACAAGGATTTCTGCCCTCTTCCGAATGAGCGGAACCCACGTGGCTGCAAAATCGACCAGTGTCCCATCTTTATCGAAAATCACCAAGCGGCAGGGGATGCGCTTTCCACGGCATTCAATTCCGGTCACTTCGGTCACTCCATGTTGAACAGGAAATGGATTCATCATAAGAGAGGCTTGCCATGAATTCAATCTCAATTTAAAATGGCGTGTAACCATTCATCAAGTGTAGAAAAGTGATAGGCGAGCGGGCCAGTGCGGCGTTTGGAGCAACCCTGTGGCGGCACCTTTATCCGTCTAACTGCAGAAACGAACTGCCTTGGAAGTGATCTCGCAGCTCCGCAAGCCAGGTAACCCATTCGTCTGAGGACCCGCCATACAGGGGTGCGGAGAAGGCCACACTGGTCGGGTCGCCACCCATGCCTGAATGGCTTATGAAACATCTTTCACCGCTTCCATTAGACATTCTCGTCTTTGACATGGATGGTGTCCTCATCGATGTCTCGGAATCCTATCGAAAGACCATTGCGAAGACGGTGCAAATCTATCTCGAAACCTGTCTCGGCTTCAAGAAGGGATCGGCACCGCTGATCACGGAAGAGCACATTGCTTCCTTCAAGATGGCCGGAGGGTTTAACAACGATTGGGATTTGACCTCTGGACTTCTCCTCTTTCTCATCTCCATCTCAGGCCTCCCACCCCTGACGAGGGCAGACATCCTTTGCTTCAATCGAAGAGATCTCCCAATATCTCCGGAAACGGTCCTCCAGATTCCGCTTGGAGCTTAACAGGACAGACCCTCCAGAACCATTTCTCCCGTTTTGCAAGAAGAAGTGAAGTCTTGCGGCGGGGGATTGAAAGGGATTCACCGTGCTCCTCCGCAAAACCCGGAGAGCCTCCTGGGATGGCTGGGTCTATCACTCCGGCGAAATCCACACGACAAACGTGGTCAAACGGATCTTTCAGGAAATATACTTGGGACGGACAGTTTGTCCGACATTATTCTCTTCGGCCCCTCTTCTATCACGGCCAAGGCGACTACCTTCGAGAAAAACTTTTGATTCCAAGGAGAATCTTGAGCTGCCTCTTCACAAACGAGTAAGAATGGGAATCGCAAGTGGGCAGGCCGAGGGTCGAGGCAGAACTTGCCTTGAAACGATTCCAAATCGATCGCTATTTTGAGCGAATCGTCACCCTGGATGAGTGTGCTGCTGAAGAAGCTCGTCTCTTTCGGATCACGGGGAAGAAGGTTAAACGAACCAAGCCCCACCCCTACCCTCTTCTGCGAGTAATTAGGGAGATCGGACTCCCCCATCCCCGCTCGGCTTATGTGGGGGATGTGGTGGATGATATACAGGCTGCTCGCAACGCTGGACGGAAAACCCCTGTCGTGCCCATAGGCTTTGTCTTCAGATCAGGGAAGCAGAAGCCTCTTGCAGACTCCCTGCGAACAGCAGGAGCTTACGTCGTGATTCAACGGCCAGATGATTTGCTCAAGCTCATCTCTTGATTCATCCGCTTCGCAGTTGTGAAGCTCCCTGCCTGTCGGCAGACAGGCAACCACACCCGGGCCTTCCCTGCCATGATTTGTCATTTATCATTGTGCCCCTTCCTTCCTGCCGGTAGGCAGGGAACCCACCCAGAGGACGGGGCTTGCGGTGAATAGCCCGGTCAACAAAAAATATTGACAAAACACCCTTTTCCCGTATAAGCTGTCTACACAGCTAGTAAGCCGAATCTATTCGTTCCAAGACATGCAAGACTCGGCGTAACGGAGGTTTTCCATCGACACTTCCTTGACCTGGGTCGCCGCAGTCATTGTCGGGTTGGCCCTCTTTTTTGACTTCTCAAACGGCTTTAACGACGCAGCCAACGTTGTAGCGACTATCATTGCCACGGGAGCCTTGTCTGCCAGAAAAGCTCTCATCATGGCTGCCATCTGTGAATTTACCGGCCCTTTCCTTTTTGGAACCGCCGTAGCCACAACCATTGGAAAGAATATTATCGATGTCTCGACCTTTGAAACCCCGTTGATCGCTGTCTCTGCATCCGTTTTGATTGCTGCACTGATCGGTGCCATTTCTTGGAACATGATTAGTTGGACCTTGGGACTTCCGTCCAGTTCCTCACATGCCTTGGTCGGGGGAATGGTGGGTGCCGCACTCGTCGCTTATGGTCCAGACAAGATCATTTGGAAAGGCCTTCTTTACGTCATTGCCATCCTCATTGCTTCCCCCATCTTCGGACTTCTCTTTGGGATTCTTTTCTATAAAGTTACCATCTATCTGTCAAGAAATGCCACTCCTGAAGTGAGATTCTCCTTCAAGCGCATGCAGATTCTCTCCTCCATCACCCTTGCCCTTAGCCACGGAGCCAACGATGCCCAAAAATCGATGGGCTTGATCACTTTGTCCCTCGTCATCCTTGGATTTTCCCCAACCTTTCATATTCCGTTCTGGGTGATTGCCAGTTGTGCGGGAGCCATCGCCTTAGGAACGGCAAGCGGTGGTTGGAGAATCATCAAGACGCTGGGATCAAAGATCTATCGATTACGCTCCATTCACGCCTTTTGTGCCCAGACGGCTGCTGCAACGGTCATCCTGGGTGCTGCACTCGCGGGAGGACCCGTGTCAACAACCCAGATCGTCTCTTCCAGCATCATGGGGGTCGGCGCTGGTCACCGGGTCTCCGCCGTCCGATGGGGAGTGGCAAAGAACATCATCATTGCCTGGTTCATCACGATTCCCGCATCTGCAGGGATGGCAGGATTAAGCTTCTTTCTGATTCGTTTGTTTCATCCGAAATTTTAAAAAAGGAGGGCAGGATGGTCTTTGGAATCAAGAAGAACCCCCTTCATCGCGGGGAAGAGAAATTTTTCGATCTTCTCTCACGCCAGGCCAACAAGACCCTTGATGGGCTCGAGGCGTTGTGGAATTTCGTCGAAAACGGCACCCAGGGGAATGCCAACACCGTTAGAAACATCGAACGGGAAGCGGATGACCTGAGAAGAATCCTCATAGAAGAACTCGATCGGACCTTTGTGACGCCCATCGACCGTGAGGATATCTATTCCCTCTCCAGAGCCATTGACGATGTCGTGGACTATGCCAATACTACTGTCGATGAGATGGAGATCTACGAGGTCAAGGGAGACTCACACATCAAGGAGATGGTGAGCATTCTGCGGAAAGCAGCCAGAGAGATCAGCGAAGCGGTCAAGATCCTGAAGGATTATCCCAAGATCGCTTCGGAACACGCCCTCCAGGCCAAGGCCTACGAAAACACGATGGAGAAGGCCTATCACCTTGCCATCGCCGACCTCTTTAAGGGGACGGATACGGTCTATATGCTCAAGATGCGTGAAATTTACAGGCATCTGAGCAATGCGGCTGACCGGGGGGACGAGGCTGCCAACATCATCTCAAGCATTGTGATGAAACACAGTTGAATCACAGCAGGGGGCTAGGGGTCCAGGGTTCAAGGGGTCTAGGGACTTACTAAGAACTTTTCTTATTTTTTCTTGCCGTGATTACTGATAATATTTCTTGCTCACATTTGTTGGGTTCCTGTGAAAATAAATGTTTGACTCTCGAACCCTCGAACGCTTGAACCCTTTTATTCAACTAATTCACCGCGGAGGGAGTGGGGAAAAGCCTTGACAATTCGGACGGGGATCAGGCTGCCGGCCAAGGTGACATCCCCCTTCACATTAACAATCTTGTTCGATCGGGTCCTGCCTGTCACATCTCGGTCGCCCTGCTTACTTTGACCCTCAATCAGAATTTCCTGTGTCGTTCCTTCTAAGACCTGATTCTTCTTGTAGCGTAATCTTTTTCTGCATTGACTGAAGAATGGAGAGCCGTTCCTGCTTCACGTTGTCTCCCACCTGATCTTCGAATTTCGCAGCCCGAGTCCCTTTCCTCGGAGAGTACTTGAATGAGAACAGATCATCAAACCGGACCTGCGCCATCAAACCCAAGGTCTCTCTAAAGTCCTCGTCTTCCTCACCAGGAAAACCCACGATGACATCGGCAGTAATGGCGATGGCAGGACAAGCCTCTCTCAGACGATCAACCCTCTCAAGGTAAGACGCTTTTGAATAACCTCGGTGCATCCTTTTCAGAATGCGGTCTGATCCTGACTGGAATGGAAGGTGGATATGTTCGCAAAGTTTTGACAAACCCGAGAAAGATCTGATGAGAGTCTCTGAAAGATCTTCAGGATGGGACGTCGTGAACCGAATTCTTTCAATCCCACTGATCTCATCAATGCGCCGAAGGAGGCTCGGAAAGTCCAGCTCTCCATCCTTCCCTTTGCCGTAGGAGTTCACATTCTGGCCGAGAAGGCAGACTTCTTTTACCCCAATCTCGGCAAGGTGCTTTACCTCTTCGAGAATTTCCTGGCTTGGCCGGGATCTTTCCCGCCCCCGGACATAAGGAACGATGCAGAAAGAGCAGAAGTGGTCGCATCCCTGCATGATGGTGACATAGGATTTCACCTTCCTCCTCCCCTTCTTGGGACGAGGGGCGATGAAATATCTTCCTTCTGGGTCCAACTCCGTTGCGCAAATTCTTTGGCCCTTTGTTGCAACCGTCTGGACAAGCTCTGGTAGAAGGTGAATGGCCTGTGTCCCAATGACCATGTCGAGGTAGGGAACTCGATCCAGGAGATGTTCGCCCTCCTGTTGAGCAACACATCCAGTGACTCCGATGATGGTCTTCCCATTCTCTTTCAGTCGCTTGAATCTTCCCAGGGCACTGTAGACCTTGTGTTCTGGCTTTTCCCGGACGCTGCAAGTGTTGATGAGGATGAGGTTCGCCTCTCGTGGCTCCTGGGTTTCCAGATACTGGGACCCCTCCAAGAGGCGAAGCATCCGCTCTGAATCATCCTCGTTCATTTGACAACCGTAGGTTTTGATGTAGACACGCTTCGTCATACCGGGGAAGAAACAACTGAATTCGTTTCACCGCAAAGACGCACCTGCCTGCCGGCAGGCAGGAAGGTCGCAGAGGAAAGACCACGCCTTATTGGACATTGAAGCGATCTAAAGTTTCCATTTCTTCAGTTTTCCGACAACGCCATAGTTCGTCAGGTCAATGTGGAGCGGTGTGATCGAGATACAGCCGTCTGAAAGGGCTTCGAAATCGGTATCGCCTCTTCGATCAAACACCATCTGTCCTCCACCGATCCAATAGTACTTCTTGCCCCTCGGATCCACTTTTTCAACAACGGCATTCCCGTGGATAACCCTTCCCTGGTGGGTGATTCGGAAGCACTTGAGCTCTTTCTCCGGGACGTTCGGTACATTGATATTCAGAAAGGTATCTTTTGGAAGACCCTTCTTCAGGATATGTCGAGCGACCTTCACTGCAAAGCGTGCTGCTCCCTGAAATTGGAAATGGCTTCGTGAAGCCAACGAGATCGAGAAGGCAGGAATTCCCAGAAGCGTTCCTTCAAACGCTGCAGAGACCGTTCCAGAGTACGTAACATCGTTCCCGACATTCTCGCCCTTGTTGATTCCAGAGACCAACAGGTCAGGTTTCTCGGGAAGAATGGCATTCACCGCGAGATGGACACAATCTGCGGGTGTTCCGTCCGACTGCAAAAACATTTTTTTTTATTCTCTCGACGCGAAGGGGACGATGGAGGGTCAGGGAATGAGCAACCGCGCTTTTCTCACGATCGGGGGCGACGACGAAAACCTCTCCAACTGCTGCGAGGGCTTTTGCCAGAACGAGGATCCCTTTTGATTGGATTCCGTCATCGTTTGTCACTAAAATCTTCAACTGTTGACCCTGGTCGTTACAAAAAACATGGTCGGGGCGAGAGGATTTGAACCTCCGACACCTGGCACCCCATGCCAGTGCGCTACCAGGCTGCGCTACGCCCCGACGACCCACTGAATACTATATTTGATTTCGCTCTAAAAGTCCAGCGACGAGCATCAATGGGAATCATCCTTGGAAAATATCCAAAAGAAGAAAAAAATGGGTGACATGGAGAAGGGTTACTCTAACATCTTACTGATGCCTTTCAATTCCTCTCGAACGACGGTCAGCAAATCACGTTCCGCCCCTTCAGGGGTTTTCCCGGTAAACTTTAACCTAGCCTGCAGATTTTCTGTTCTTTCGAGATCTCGGATCTTTTTCTTCGCTCCTGCGATGGTGAACCCCTCTTCATAAAGAAGTCGCTTGATTTTAAGGATGAGGTCAAGATCCTTCCTGCGGTAGAGACGCTGAAGCGACCCCGATTTGTACGGCTTGATCACCCGAAACTCAGACTCCCAGTATCGGAGGACATGGGGTTTGAGGCCGGTGATTCGGCTCACTTCCCCTATCCGATAGTAGAGCCGTTCGGAGACGATCACTTGTTCTGAGTCTTTTGCCTTGAACAACTTGGTCAACTGATCTCCTGCTTCTTCTCGGGATGGTTCAGTCCCCCTTTCAACACCTGGCTCGGTTTGAACGTCAGGATCCTTCGCGCCGTGATCTCAATATCATTCCCGGTCTGGGGGTTACGCCCTCGTCGGGACTTCTTGTTCCGCACGACAAAGTTCCCAAACCCCGAGATCTTGATCTTGTCCTCTTTTTCAAGGCTCTCCTTGATGATATCAAAGACGGACTCCACGATCTTGGCGACCTCTTTCTTGGAAAACCCAACCTTCTCATAAATGCTTTCAATAATGTCAACCTTTGTCATGGCACGCCTCCTCTCTCTTGAGTCCATGTTAAGCCCTTAGTTCTGCCTGAAAGGCCTCTCGCAAACGGGTAATCACCTTCTCATGATGTTGATTGACCTCTTCATCCGTCAAGGTACGATCATTCGACTGGTATCGAATGCGGTAAGACACTCCTTTCTTTCCCGCCGGAATTGGAGCTCCACGGTAGACATCGAAGAGACTGATGTCATCGATCAGGGGGTAGTGAAGATCCTGGATGGCCACGATCACCCTTCCAACCTCGACCCCGTCATCGATCACTAGCGAAAGATCTCGATACACCACAGGGAATTTCGGCAGGGGCATCCATTGTCTCTTCTCCTGCATCCGTTTCACCATCTCCTCAAAATCCATCTCAAAGAGATAGGCCTTCCCCGGAATCTCGTACTGATCCATCGCTCGAGGATGAACTTCGCCCAGCACCCCCAACGCTTCCCCCCCAACAAAAACCCGCAGCGCCTTCCCAGGATGAAGATACGGGACATCTTCGACCCGGTCAAACCGGACCTCCTGAATCTGTAGGGTTTCCAGAAGATCTTCGATGCACCCCTTCACGTCATAGAAGTCGACCAGTCGAAGCGACGAGCCCCATTCCGGATCGCGATCGAAACCCGTCGCCAGGCCCGTGAGAACCTTTTGTTCCATCGGGAGTCTTTCACCTTCCTGAGGGAGGAAGACTTTCTTGAGCTCGAAAATCCTGAGATTCGAATTTTTCCAAGCCATGTTGTAACGGGCTGTTGCCATCAACCCAGGAATGAGTGACGTCCTCAGTACGGCCAGATCTTCTGACAGGGGGTTGACAATTGCAAGATGCCTTCGTCTCGGATCCTTCGCGGGAAGGGCCAGAACTTCCAGTGAAGTAGGAGACGTGAAACTGTAGTTGATCACCTCGTGATAGCCGTGATGAAGAAGAACATCCACCACTCTCTTTTCAGCGATAGACGCTTTACTCTTCTCTTCGGAAGAGACCGCGGGAGGCCCCTTGGGCAGGGTCACGGGGATTTTCTCATATCCATCCATTCGCGCGATCTCCTCGACGAGATCGATCTCTCTTTCCAGGTCTCCGCGGAACGATGGCGGGACCACCCGAAGAAGGTGAGGGACCCCTCTCTCTACCTGGAGCTCCAGAGCTTCCAGGTGGGCTTGCATTGCCTCTTCAGCGATTTCTGTTCCCAGAATCTGGTTGGTCTTGGGCACGTTCAAAAGAATTGACTCTGGGTGGGATGGGCGTGGGATAGGCATCGATCACTCCCTCAATCGTCTTTCCTCCAGCCAAGGCCTGAATCAACTCGGCAGCACGATTCGCTGCAGAGAGCACCCCTCCATGATCGATTCCTCTTCCGAACCGGTAGGATGCCTCGGTCTCGAGACCCAGTGCAATAGCTGTTCTCCGATTTCCCATGGGGTTGAAATAAGCACTCTCCAAAAGCACGGTTCGGGTGTTTTCGCGAATCTCGGAATTGAGGCCACCCATGACGCCGGCGATGGCCACGGGTTTGACCCCATCACAGATCATGAGCACTTGGGAGTTGAGTCGCCGCTCCACCCCATCCAGAGTGACAAATACCTCTCCCTCTTTGGCCCTTCGAACGACGATTCTCCCCTCTTCCAGGAAATCAAAATCGAATGCATGAAGAGGCTGGCCGCGTTCCATCATCACGTAGTTCGTGACATCCACCACGTTATTGATTGAACGAACACCCACCTTCTCCAGACGGTTCTTCATCCAGGCGGGCGACGGGCCGATCGTCACTCCTTCGATCATTCGGGCCACGTATCTCGGACAGAGATCAGGGTCAAGAATCGTCACCGACGTTCTCTGCTCAATGTCTCCCCGGTCATCGGTCAAGGCGAGGCGAGGATACCTCATCTTCTGATGGGTTAAGGCGGCAATCTCTCGTGCGATCCCCATGACGCAAAGACAATCAGGACGGTTGGGCGTGATGCTGATGTCCAAGACCGTGTCACTTGACTTGCAGAGCCTCCCCGAGGTTCACTCCCAATGGAGTCTCGGGTGGAAGGATCATGATTCCGCTTGCGTCCTGCCCCAAGGCAAGTTCGATCTCCGAGCAAAGCATCCCTTCGGAGGTCTCGCCCCTAATTTTCGATTTCTTGATCACGACCCCATTGGGGAGTCGGGCACCCACCAAGGCGAGAGGGACCCTTTGCCCTGCTTGGATATTGGTCGCACCGCAGACGATCGGAAGTGTTTCTCTCCCAGTTTTCGTCTCAACCAAGGTGAGCCGATCTGCATTCGGGTGCTTCCGGACCGAGACGATCTCTGCAACGATGACTTGCTCAAGCCCTTCCCCCACCGAATGAACCCCTTCCACCTCCAGACCGGCCATGGTGAGAAGGTGCGCCAGATCCTTCACCTCCATCTGGACGTCCACATAGTCCTTAAGCCAGTTGAGACTCACCTTCATGTCTTATCTCAGTTCGGAGATTGGAGTTCGGAGTTTTTCTACCGTCGGTCCAAAATCTCTCCGATGGAGCCCCATGAGCAAACCAGGAGTCCTGTTCAGCCGCCCTTGTGGGGCGACATCCCGGCCAAACAATGGCAATCGGGGGCCCTTGCTGCCGGGAACCCATGACCCGAACTCAAAACTGCCTCAGAAATCTCAGGTCGTTGTTGAAAAAAAGTCGAATATCGTTGATCCCGAACTTGAGCATGGCAATGCGCTCGATGCCCATTCCAAAGGCAAATCCAGTGACTTCCTCGGGATCATAGTTTACAAACTGATAGACCGCGGGGTCCACCATGCCGGACCCCAGAATTTCGAGCCACCCTGTGTTCGAGCAGACCCCACATCCTTTCCCTCCACAGATGAAACACTCAATATCCACCTCAGCGCTCGGTTCGGTGAAAGGAAAGAAACTGGGCCTAAATCGGAGCCTCGTTTCTTCTCCAAACATCTCATGGACAAAGACCGTGAGCACTCCTTTGAGGTCTGCAAACGTGATTCCCTTGTCCACCAATAGACCTTCCACTTGATGAAACATGGGAGAGTGGGTCGGATCGGAATCGCAACGGTAGACCGCTCCTGGACAGATGACACGAATGGGGGGCCTCCGTTTTTCCATCGTTCTGACCTGAACCGGAGAGGTATGGGTTCTCAGAACGACATCCTCTGAAATAAAGAACGTCGCCTGCATCTCTCGCGCCGGATGTCCCTTGGGGATATTGAGAGCTTCGAAATTGTAATAGTCCAGTTCCACCTCGGGTCCTTCCACCACTTCAAACCCGAGATGGGAGAAGATCTGAACGATTTCGTCCAAGGTCTGCGTGATCGGATGTCTTTTGCCCATGGGAATGCGTCGGCCAGGAAGGGTAATATCTACCTTTTCCTTCTCCAACGCCTCCTTCTTTTCCCTCTCTTTCAGTTGGTGGAGGGCTTCTTCAATCTGTGATTCCAGGGCCTCCTTAATCTCATTGGCCCTCTTGCCGATCTCTTTCCGTTCGGCTTCGGGAAGTGCCCCCAGTTGCTTTAGAAGCTGTGTCAGGCTTCCTTTCCTTCCGAGGGTTTTCACTCGGACCTCTGTGATCTCTTCTGCTGTATGCACCTTCGAGAGAGAGGCCAAAACCTCCTCCCGGATGTGCCCCAAGGCTTCGATCACGAAGAGGCTCCTTTTTTAAGAGTGATTTTGGCCTGTTCCACAATCTTGGAAAAAGTTCCAGGGTCACTGACGGCCAGATCAGCAAGGATCTTCCGATCCAATTCCATGTGGGCCTTCTTCAAGGCATCCATCAAACGACTGTAAGATAATCCGTAGAGCCTCGCTGCCGCGTTAATTCGCGCTATCCAAAGTCTCCGAAAATCCCTCTTCCGTACCTTACGGTGCCGATAGGAATAAGCAAGAGCTCGATGGACAGCGTCCACTGCAGTCCGGTAGAGTCGACGCCGACCCGCGACGTAGCCTTTGGCCATCTTCATAGTTTTCTTTCTTCTCTGTCTCGTCTTTGGACCACCTTTTACCCTTGGCATTTCAATAACTCCTTATCCTGATTGATTTTGCGAACCTCACGTGTGAAGTTCTCCGCCATCCCGTTAAGACGGGACGGGCAAGGCGCGACATCCAGCCGACTTGCTCGTGACCGGCAAGTGCCCCGCAAGCGCCGCCCTTTAGGGCATGGAGCTTCACTCTCCTCTTTCGTTAGTTTCTCGGCCTCTCTTCTACTGATCAATCAGCACCATGACAGGCCATTCGGCCGTTTGGAGCGATCAGAGGTAGGGGATCAGTTTCTTGATCCCTTTCATGTCTGACTGGTCAACGTACTTGGAGGCTCGGAGTTGTCGCTTCCGATTCTTTGATTTGCTTGTCAGAATGTGACGGGCGAAAGCCCTCTTCACTTTGATTTTTCCCGTTCCAGTTTTCTTGAAGCGCTTGGCCGCTCCGCGGTTCGTCTTAAGTTTAGGCACAGTGTTCTCCTCCTATTTAAAGAAACATGATTGAACCCGTTCTTCGAAAGTCTCCGTCAAAATAGTCCATCATGAACGAAGAGGTGGACTCGTTCCGTTCCCGTCTGACCGTTGGAGAAAGCCGGTCATTCGGCTTGGGGTTGGAGTGGTTTCTGGGCCAGAACGGGAGACAAGATCATGACACAGTTTCTTCCCTCAAACTTGGGCTCCTGTTCCACCTTGCCACACTCCTTGATCTCCTCCACGATCCGGGTCAACATCTTCCTCCCCAGATCAGGATGAGCCAATTCTCTTCCCCTGAAAACGATCGTCACTTTGATCTTGTTTCCCTCTTTCAGAAAGCGCTCGATGTTCCGAACTTTGAACTGAAAATCATGGGGTTCCGTCTTCGGTCTCATCTTCACTTCTTTCAAGTGAACCACGGCCTGCTTCTTCCTCGCATCATGGTCTTTTCTCCTCTGTTGGTATTTGAATTTTCCATAGTCCATGATCCGGCAGACCGGAGGTTCCGCCTTGGGTGAAACCTCGACGAGATCCAGCTCAAAATTGTAAGCCGTGCGGAGCGCTTCCATGATCGGTAAGATGCCAAGTTGTTTTCCTTCTGGGTCAATGACCCTCACCTCTTTCGCCCGGATTTCCCGGTTGATACGGACATCCTTGACGATAATCTTCACCTCCTTTGGTTTGGAGCATGGACAGGGGTTCAGAGGAACCGTCTACTGTCCACGCACGAGTTTTGGGTATTCTGACTCGACCTGGGCCACAAACTCTTCCACTTTCATGGCTGCCATCGTCTCGCCAGTCCGCTTTCTTGGAGAGATCGTTCCGCTCTTCTCCTCTTTTTCTCCAATGACCAACATGTAGGGGATCTTCTGCAACTGGGCCTCTCTGATCTTGAAACCCAATTTTTCGTTCCGAAAATCATTCTCCGCTCGGATCCCTCTTTGAATCAGTTGCTCGTAAACCTTATTGGCGTAATCGACGTAATTCTCTGTCACCGTCAACAGAATGGCCTGGGTGGGAGCAAGCCAAACTGGAAAGGCTCCGCTGTAGTGCTCGATCAAGACCCCCATGAACCTCTCTATGGCGCCGAGGATCACCCGGTGGAGCATGACCGGCCGGTGGGGTTGCCCATCACTTCCGACATAGGTCAGATCAAACCGCTCCGGCATGGCAAAGTCCACCTGAATCGTTGCACATTGCCATCTTCGGCCGAGAGCATCTTTCAACTTCACATCGATCTTCGGGCCGTAAAAGGCTCCATCCCCTTCATTGATGTCAAAGGGAAGATTCTTGGTTCGGAGGGTCTCCATCAGGGCCTGCGTCGCCCTTTCCCAATCTTCGTCCGTTCCGATCGACTTCTCCGGACGAGTGCTCACCTCCATCTCGTATTCGAACTGAAACATGCCCATGACGTCGTGGACAAAGTCGATGATGGCGCCGATCTCTTCAAGTAACTGATCCGGCCGGCAGAGGATGTGCGCATCGTCTTGAGTAAATCCCCTGACTCGGAGCAAGCCATGCAGTTCTCCTGACTTCTCATGCCGATGAACCGTGCCGAGTTCAAAGTATCGGAGGGGAAGATCCCGATAACTTCGAATCTTTGACTTGTAGATGAGCATGTGGGCAAGGCAGTTCATCGGCTTAATGCCGTACTCATCGCCCTCGACCTTCGTGAAATACATCTTGTCCCGGTAATTGTCGAAATGACCAGACTGTTTCCAGAGATCCAATCGCAAAATCTGAGGGCCGATAACAATTTGATAACCTCGCTTCAGGTGCTCCTTCTTTTCAAAATCTTCCAGAAGGGTTCGGAGCAAGGCTCCCTTCGGGTGATAGATGACGAGACCGGGACCGGCCTCGTCCTGAATGCTGAATAGATCGAGCTCCCGGCCCAGCTTCCGGTGGTCTCTTTTTCGAGCCTCCTCCAGCATGTGGAGGTACTCTTCCAGTGCCTTCGCATCTGGAAACGCGGTTCCATAAATTCGCTGAAGAACCTGATTCCGAGCGTCCCCTCTCCAGTAGGTTCCAGAAACATTCAACAGCTTGAATGCTTTGATTCTCCCCGTTGAGGGAAGATGGGGGCCCTCGCACAGATCGAGAAACGTTCCCTGACGATAGAGCGACACTCGGTCGGGAAGGTCTTCCAGATGTTCGACCTTGTAAGTCTCTCCCAAGTCATGGAAGGCCTTGATCGCCTCCTCTTTCGGGACATCGCTTCGGATGAAAGGCTGATCTTGTTTGATGATCTCTCCGACTCGTTTTGAAATGGCTTCGAGATCCTGGGGCGTGAAGGTCTTCTCGTAATCGAAATCGTAATAGAACCCCGTATCCGTCGAAGGCCCAAAGGTGAGTTTGACCCCTGGGAAGAGCTCTTTCACGGCTTGGGCCATGACATGGGACGCGGAATGACGCAGGATGTCCATCCCCTTTTTTGAATGAACAGACACGAAGGAAACGGATGTGTTCTGCTCGACGGGACGCGAAAGATCCACCAGTGTCCCGTTGATCTGTGCAGCCACCGCATCCTTGTCCGCAAGGTCCTGAAGTTTTGTACCTCTGGGAACCGTTTTCCCGACTCCGTCTGGCAATGTAATCGTAATTCGTTCTTCCATGTTCACCCACACTGAAGAAGAAGAGGCATCACCCCGAAAACGATGGAATGATGCCTCTCTGCTTTTTAGGAATTAAAATGTGATTTCTCCCAGTAACTTAGGCTTCACTTCTGGCAAGAGAGTCCAAAATGAATGGTAGGCACGTGGGGATTTGAACCCCAGACTTCTACCGCGTCAAGGTAGCGCTCTCCCCCTGAGCTACGTGCCTCCTGCTTGCGCTTTCCCTTTCTGCCTGCGAAACTGACAGACTAAAAAATCTTAGTACCTATAACTGTTTTTTGAAATATTGTCAAGAAAATTATTAAGTTACGGCCCTATACACTGAACACTAATTCACCTTTCTTGGCATCAACGTCCGCCGTAACGGTGTCGCCCTCCTTGAATTTTCCTTCCAGAATCATCAAGGCCAGCCGATCTTGAATCTCTCGCTGAATGACCCTCTTGAGCGGGCGAGCCCCATAGGCAGGATCAAAACCTTCCTTCGCAAGCCACTCTTTCGCTTTGTCTGTCATCTTCAGTCGAATCTGTCTCTCCAGGAGTCGCTGCTCCAATTTCTTGACCTGGATTTCAACGATAGCCTTGATCTCGTTCATGCCAAGCCCGTGGAATATGACAAGTTCGTCAACACGGTTGATGAACTCTGGTTTGAAATGGGCCTTGACCGCGTCCATGACCCGACGCCGCATCTCCTCATAATCCTTCTCTCCGAGGTCGACAATCCACTGGCTTCCAATGTTGGAGGTCATAATCACCACCGTATTCTTGAAGTCAACGGTTCGCCCATGGCCATCCGTAAGCCTCCCGTCATCCAGGATCTGAAGCAAGATATTGAAGACCTCGCTGTGCGCTTTTTCGATTTCATCCATGAGGACGATCGAATAGGGTCTTCTCCGAACGGCTTCCGTGAGATATCCTCCTTCCTCATACCCCACATACCCTGGAGGGGCTCCGATCAATCTCGCGACAGAGTGCTTCTCCATGAATTCGGACATATCGATCCGGACCATGGCCTGCTCGTCGTCAAAAAGAAATTCCGCCAAGGCTCTGGCCAACTCTGTTTTCCCTACTCCGGTAGGTCCCATGAAGATGAAAGACCCAATGGGCCGATTGGGATCCTGGAGACCCGCTCGTGACCGCCTCACCGCATTGGAAACGGCACTGATCGCATCGTCCTGACCGACGACCCTTTTTCTGAGCCGCTCTTCCATGTGGATCAGTTTTTCAACCTCTCCCTCCAACATTCTGGAAACAGGAATGCCTGTCCACTTCGAGACAACCTCGGCCACATCCTCCTCGTCCACCTCTTCTTTCAGCATCTTCACGTCTTTCTGGAGGGTGACGAGTTTCTGTTCCTCCTGTTTCAACTCCTTTTCGAGTTGAGACATCTCCCCATACTGCAGTTCGGCCAGCCTCGTGTAATTGACTTCCCGTTCGGCTTCCTTCATCTCTTGCTTCGTCTTCTCAATTCGCTCCTTGATCTCACGGATTTTCGAAATCGACTTCTTTTCGTTCTCCCAGTGAACGCTCTTCCCCTTCACTTCGGCCTTCAGGTCAGCCAACTCCTTCTCGATCTTCTTGAGCCGATCTACCGAGGCTTTGTCTTTCTCTTTCTTGAGAGCCTGGCGTTCAATTTCGAGCTGCATCACTTTCCGCTGAACCTCATCGATTTCCATAGGGACACTGTCAATTTCGATTCTCAGCCTTGAGGCAGCCTCATCGATCAGATCCACGGCCTTATCGGGCAGGAACCGGTCGGAGATGTAGCGATTGGAAAGCATGGCAGCTGCGATGATGGCAGAGTCCTTTATTTTCACGCCGTGGTGAATCTCGTAGCGTTCCTTCAGTCCTCTGAGAATGGCAATGGTGTCTTCGACAGAAGGCTGGCTCACATGGATCGGCTGAAACCGGCGCTCCAACGCCGCATCTTTCTCCACATATTTCCGGTACTCGTTGAGCGTGGTGGCTCCCACGCAACGGAGTTCCCCTCGGGCCAGAGCCGGTTTCAGCATATTGGAGGCATCGATGGCTCCCTCGGCTGCTCCCGCACCCACCAGGGTATGAAGCTCGTCGATAAAAAGAATAATCTGTCCGGCGGCCCCAGTGATCTCCTTAAGCACCGCCTTCAATCTATCTTCAAACTCTCCCCTGAATTTAGCCCCCGCGATCAAGGAACCGAGGTCGAGGGCAACCAGTTTCTTATTCTTCAACGTTTCCGGAACATCACCCTTCACAATTCTCTGAGCCAACCCCTCAACAATCGCTGTCTTCCCTACCCCTGCTTCTCCGATCAGGACAGGGTTGTTCTTCCTCCTCCGGGAAAGAACCTGAATTACACGCCGGATCTCGTCGTCTCTCCCAATCACCGGATCGAGCTTCCCTTTTCTTGCCTCTTCCGTAAGATCTCTGCTGTAGCGCTTAAGAGCCTGGTACTTTTCCTCGGGATTCTGATCGGTCACCCGTTGGGAGCCTCGAATATCCTTGAGAACATTAAGAATCGCATCCTTCGTCACTCCGTTGTTCTGCAGGATCTGATAAGCGGAACCCCGCCTTTCATCAGCGATCGCAAGGAGAAGGTGCTCGGTAGACAAATACTCATCCATGAGCCTCTCAGCCTCTTTCCAGGCCATGTTGAAAATTTCATTGACCCGACTGGAAAGATAGACCTGCCCGGCTCCTTCCCCGGTCACTTTTGGAATACGATTCAACTCGTCATTGAGCTGAGAGACCATCAGGTCAACATTGGCTCCCAGCTTCTGGAGTATCGGGATGACGGTCCCTTCCTTCTGACTGATCAGGGCCAGAAGCAGGTGCTCCACGTCGATCTGCTGGTGATGATGGCGCTCAGCAACGCCCTTGGCCTCCTGTAAGGCCTCTTGTGATTTTAGAGTAAATTTGTCGAATTGCATTCTATGAACCCCCTTTTTGCATTCCTCCATAAAATAACCATCATCCCCTCGTATTTCAAATGGAAAATGGCCTTTTTCCTCGGATCACTTGGAGGATTGTCACAAGGAGCGGTGTATGAATGAGAAGACCTGATGATTCAGGGGTGCGGAATGCGCATGTTGGCGCTGAACAGGGGGGTGGCAATCAAGAGATCTTTAAGCTGACGAAGCTCCGTTGCACGCTACCATCGTCGGGCGGAAATGTGAGCAAGGGTACGGACCACGTCGGGTTCACCGGGACGAAGTCTGGAGCCCTCTTTTCCGTCGCATTTTTCGTTTAGCCAACGCCACTGCGAGGAGAGGGGCTTTAAGCAACACATTCACCGAGTCGCGGCCACCGGCAAGCCCGATGCGCCGGGCTTTTCTGATGATATGGAGGATCTGAGGCAGATCGTAAAATTCCGACCGAATCCGGTTTCGGATCTGCTTCAACTCCTTGCGGCCGTAACGGTCCGAATACACGGATCCGCCGATGCGGTTGTAGTAGTAGCCCGGCGTCTCTTCAACAACTTCCTTGAGAGGTGAGAACTTCTCGATGCGAAGTTTCTGGAAACTGATAGAATCCAGTTTGATCTCTTTCGCGAACTTCGGAATGTAGAGCATTTCTTCTTCCGTTTCGCCGATGTTGGCATAGATGAAGTACCCATGCAGATAGATGTCGTACTGCGTCAGAACCGCAAACGCATCCCGGACCTGCTGTTGGGTGATGCCCTTCTGAAGCTGGCTCAAGATCCGGTCGTGCGGCGATTCGATTCCAATCAGGAAGACCTTGAAACCCGCTTTCTCCGCCTTGTCCAGAACCCTCGGGTGCTTCGCAATATCAATTCGGGTCTGGGCCACGAAGATCTTCTCGATCTTGTTCTCGATGATCAGATCGCAAATCTGTTCGCTCCTCTTCGGGTTCGTGAAGAAGTTGTCATCGCTGAAGAGCACGACATCGGCCTTCACCGTCTTCAATTCTTCCATGACGGATTCGACCGGTCGTTCCGTGTAGCTTCTCTTCTGGCCGAGCGGATTGAGGCTGAAGGTGCAGAACTTACAGGAGAACGGGCATCCTCTCGTTGACAGCACTGTGTCAAACGTACGGTTGCTGAGTCGCACACCGTGTTTCACGAGGCCATAGTCGTAGGGTCTCAGGGTTCGGTCAGGAAACGGAATACGTGTGAGGTCCGGTAGAGGATGGATTTCGTTGTGGACAACCCTACCGTTTTCCCGATAGGAAAGTCCACGAATCTCCTTGTACGGAACCCCGGTGACGACTCTGTTGGATGATTTCCTCGCCCTCGCCTCGGACGACCATGTCGATATTCGGGCAACGCTCAAAGAGAACCTCGACCTCTTGCGTTGCCTTGTAGCCTCCGACGACGGTGCAGACCTCAGGAGGCAGCTGCGAGACAAAATCGCAGATGCTCTCGAACTGGAAGTCCCATCGGATACTGATGCATAGAAGATCGATTTCGTTCCTGATGAATTTGCTGAGCGCCTTCGGGTCCTGGTACGTTTTCTCATACCGAAGGTCAAGGAGTGTGACCTTCCCCACCAGGTCTTTCATGCTCGCGACGATGTACTCAAGGCCGGTCGGAGGGAAATACCCCCACGAGTGCGGTAGAGTCTCCAAAATACGGGTTCAGTGCAAGGGCGTGTTTGACCTTGATCATGGAGGAATTGTAGCGGGAAAGAACGGCAGATGCAAGCAAATAGAAGGTGTGAAAAAATTAGTCTCTATTGTCCTTGGCCCTTTCAGGATGGCTCTCTTTCCGTAACTTTGGAACGCCGGGCATTACAGGTTGGATTACCTTTCGTGGGAGTAAGCACACGAAGTTACTGCCATTGGATCATTCGAGTTTAACTCGTAAAGGTTCGGCCCCAAAGTTCTCCATGAGAACCATCCTTGCGGGCCTGGACTTATTTTTTTCTGAATATTGATTTTTTCACACCCTCTGATGGGTTACGGAGCTCGGCGGCATCCCACACAGCATGAGTTACGTAGTGTCTAACGCCTCAACACCGAAGCAAGGACGACAAACTCTTGGACCGATAGAGTCTCTGGCCTTCTTCGGGGATCGATACCCATCTCCTCCAGCCTCTTTTCCAGATTCTCTGGGAGGAGAAGGTCGGAATGCTTCAATGCGTTGGCCAGGGTCTTCCGGCGGTATCCGAGGCAACCCTTCACGACAGCTCGAAACCCGTCTTCTTGTTCCGGAGCGATCATGGGCCTCTTCTTCCAGGACAGGCGAATGACGGCTGATTCTACTTCTGGAGGCGGGAAAAAAGCTGAAGGCTTGACGATAAAACAGATGGAAATGTCAGCAACCGACTGAACCAGAACCGACAGGGGACCGTAGGCTTTCTTCCCTGGAGGTGCTACCATTCTCTCGGCCACTTCCCTCTGGAGCATCAAGATCAAGGCAGAATAAAGATCCCTCGAGTCGATGAAATGAAATAAGAGCGGTGTTGAAATCTGGTAAGGCAAATTGGCAACGACCTTCACAGGACGTCTCTCGGAGCCGAGATGCTTTCGGACATCGAATTTCAGGATGTCACTTTGGATGATCTCCACGTTCGGAATGTCGGCCAGTTTGATCCTTAGGATCTCGACCAGCCGTGGGTCAATCTCGACGGCAATCACCTTCCTGGCCTCATGAGCCAATGCTTGTGTCATCTCCCCAAGCCCTGGCCCAACTTCCAGGACAATGTCCTCCTTTTCAATCTCAGCGGTCTTGATGACTTTCTTGAGAATGTTCTTATCTGCGAGAAAATGCTGGCCCCATTTTTTTCGAGGCATCAAACCCTGTTCGGCGAGTTCTTTCCGGATGGAACCCATCGTGTCTTACACCGCTGAACGTTTAGCCCCCTAAAGAGGTAGGCTTGAAAATGCATTGAGGGAGTAAGGCGATCGAACTCCCTTCTTCAAGTAATAGCTTCCAACCACGCCGATCATCGCTGCATTGTCTGTACAAAAAGAAGGAGAAGGGATGTAAAGATTGATTTTCAATTGGGAGGCCTCTTCTCTCATTCGCTCTCTGAGGCGGCTGTTCGATGCCACTCCTCCTGCAAGAACCACCCGCTTCACTTTTTGAACCTGGGCCGCCTGAAGGGTCTTTTTCACAAGAACCTCGACTACGGCTTCCTGAAAGCTGGCGACCAGATCACACAGGAGATCCTCCGGGTACCTATCGGCCAAAGGAGGATGCGACTTTACATAGTTGACTACAGCCGTCTTGAGGCCGCTGAAACTGAAGTCGAAGGAATTCTTTCCAAGAGAGGGTCTGGGAAATCGGATAGCCCTCTTCTCCCCCCTTTTCGAAAGCTGATCGATGATCGGGCCCCCCGGATATCCTAACCCCAGGAGCTTCGCCACTTTGTCAAAGGCCTCGCCTGCCGCATCGTCTCTCGTCTGACCCAACCTTTTGTAGGTCCCAAATCCATCGACCCGGTAGAGAGACGTATGACCTCCCGAAACAACCAAGCCAATGAACGGAAAGGAGGGCGCATTCTCCTCAAGGAAGATCGCGGAGAGATGACCTTCGATGTGATTCACCCCGACAAAAGGAATCCCCGTGGCAAAGGCCATCGACTTCGCAAAGGAGAGGCCGACCAGGAGAGATCCCACCAATCCAGGCCCATGAGTGACAGCGATCCCGTCAATGTCTCGCAGGGACATCCTCGCGGTCTCTAGGGCTTCATGAACAATGGGGATAATGGACTCGATGTGTCGACGGGAGGCCAACTCCGGGACGACGCCACCGTACTTCTGATGAACGCGAGATCTGAGAGGAAACGATATTGGAAAGAATCTTCCTGCCATCCAAAACCACGGCTGCGCCCGTGTCGTCACACGACGTTTCAATCGCCAGGACTCGCATGAATTGCCTCGATTTCTTCTCTCAAGAAACACAAATTTGCAGCCAGGTCAGCTGGAACGCTAAGAGCTGTCTGCTGAAAGCTTTACTTCAAATAGGGCAAAGGATCAACAGCACGGTTATTCTTTCGGATTTCAAAGTGAAGATGAGCGCCTGTAGCCCTTCCCGTGTTGCCGACCTTTCCAATGACCTGTCCTCTTTCGACCCAAATCCCCTCTTCAACCAGGTTGACCTGATTATGGGCATAGACGGTAACGTAGTCTTCCGGGTGGCGAAGGATAATCAGGTTCCCGTATCCTCGAATGGTATTTCCCGAGTAGATCACTTTACCGGAACTTGCCGCTTTGATGGGTGTTCCGAGGGGAGAGGCGATATCCACTCCCTGGTGCCTTTTCTCTTCAGCCCCTTCGAAGAGATCTGAGAGTCGCCCCTTCACTGGCCAGGTGAAATCCGGTCTCGGCCGCTCTGGCTTGTCTTGTTCCTTTTCGTCCAGACTCAATGACGACATCGTCGATGACAACGTCAACCTCTAAAACCCTCCGTGCCCCAGGGATAAAAATCCTCTGACCGACCTCGATCTTGCTCGGATCTGAGATGTCATTGATGGAGGCCACTTTATCCATGTCAACCTGATAGGTCTTGCAGATGCGGTAAAACGTCTGGTGTCTCTCGACGACGTGAGTACACTCCTTTCTTGAATGAAGGAGAAGGCCTGCCGATGGAGACTCGCCGTGGGGCACACGCAGTGATGACCAACACCATCAGCGTGGCCAGAGCCCACAACCCTATTCTGGTGAACCCTTCACTCCTCATCCCATCCGTGCTTTCCTATCAACCTTACAAATCGACACCCCCCTAAATCCTCCCTCTGAATCCCCTCCTCTGTCTTGGTGACGCGAATGAGGTCCTGGTCTGACTGATCCCCCACAGGAATGACGAGTCTCCCCCCCACGGCCAGTTGGTCCACCAGGGGTTGGGGAACCGAGGGGGATCCTGCGGTAACAATGATCGCTTCGAAGGGACTTTCTTCTTCCCAGCCCAGCGTCCCATCTGAAAACTTGACTTCGACATTCAGGTACCCCAGGTCGTACAGCAGCTTTCTCGCCTGGATGGTCAATGAACGAATCCTCTCCATCGAAAAAACCTTCAAGGCAATCTCGGCCAGGATGGCGGTTTGATATCCGGAACCGGCACCAATCTCCAATACCTTCTCCATTCCCTTAAGCTGGAGGGCTTCGGTCATCAGGGCTACCATGTAAGGTTGGGAAATGGTCTGCTTTTCTCCGATGGGCAAAGGGCGGTCGTTGTACGCTTGGTTTTGAAGGGCTTCTTCGACGAAGAAATGGCGGGGCACTTTTCTCATCGCGGCGATGACTTTCGGATCGTGAATGCCCCTCGCAACAAGCTGCTCCTCGACCATCTTCAGTCTGATCTTCGAAAAATCGCTTCCCTTCTCTGCCTTCTTCTTCTCAAAAATCACGGCAACTCGTCCCAATCTTTTGATAAAACGTAGGAGTGTCTTTAGGTTATCCGTCAGTTACGCTGCCACAGATTCCTTAGGCCCAGGGGGCGGCCTATTCCTTCCTCGCGTTTCAGTACGGTGATTTTATTTGACATGACGGGGAAATTGTCCACCGTATTCCACAAATCGCTCTCAGGGGTAGGCATCATAGTCAGTCGGCCAACAAGAAAAGGATTCACCACTGAACCGCTGCGGATGAATAGGCCACCCCCTAGGCCCATCGTACTTAGGCGCGGCTAACAAATGATGTGTTTCCTCCGCTTCAACTTCACCGAGCAAAACCTGCGTTCCATGCCTTCAACCTCCTTTATTCTTCCTTCTCGACCTTTCTCTTTAGCTCATCAAGAACTTTCAGAGCCTCCAGGGGGGTCAATTCATCCACTTTCAGCCTCTTCAACTCCGACCGGACAGGATCGGGAGGATTAAAGAGTGCCAGTTGTGGTGAGAGTTGAGGTCTGGAGACCGGCTTTTTCGTCGTGGCAATCTTGGGCATTCCCGAGGCATCGAGTTCCCCCTTTTCCAGATTGGACAGGACCTCCTTCGCCCGTTCGATCACCTTTGACGGAAGTCCGGCCAGCCGGGCCACCTGAATGCCATAACTCCGACTCGCGCCTCCTTCAACGATCTTTCTGAGAAAGATGATCTCACCGTTCCATTCCTTCACGGCGACATTAAGATTCTTCACCCTCTCTTTCGTGATGGGCAATTCGGTCAGTTCATGGTAATGGGTCGCGAAGAGGGTTTTAGGTCGAAGAAGGGGAAGATCGTGAAGATATTCAGCCACAGCCCAGGCAATACTCAATCCGTCAAAGGTGCTCGTCCCCCTTCCAATCTCGTCGAGAATGATGAGGCTCCGCGACGTGGCCTGATTCAAAATCCGAGCCGTCTCATTCATTTCCACCATGAACGTGCTCTGCCCCATCACGATGTTGTCCATGGCCCCAATCCGCGTGAAGATCCGATCGACCACTCCGATCTGAGCCTCGCTCGCGGGGACAAAGCTCCCCATGTGGGCCATCAGGACGATCAACGCCACCTGTCTCAAATAGGTGGACTTGCCGGCCATGTTGGGCCCCGTGATGACAAGGATCTGGTTCTGCTCATCATCGAGCATCGTGTCGTTGGGTACAAAACGCTCCTGAAGGGTCATCCGCTCAAGAACAGGATGCCGTCCTTCACGGATCACAATTTCATGTCCCTCATGGAAGGCAGGCTTTACATAATGATATCGGTCTGCGACCTCCGCAAGAGATCCGAGAACGTCAAGCAGAGCCACGACGGAGGCCGTCTTTTGAAGTCCGGGAGCCTTCTCAGCAACGATTCTCTGAATCTCCTCAAACAATCGATACTCTAATTGGCAGATCGTTTCTTCCGCCCCCAGCACCTTGGCCTCGAATTCCTTGAGCTCCGGCGTGATAAATCGTTCCGCATTGACCAGGGTCTGCCTTCTCTCGTAGTGAGGGGGAACGAGGTGAAGGTTGCTCTTGGTGACCTCGATGTAATAGCCGAAGACCTGGTTGTACCGAATCTTGAGAGACGAGATACCGGTCTTTCGTTTCTCCTCTGCTTCGAGCTTAAGGATCCACCCCTTTCCTTCTTTGCTGATCGCCCGCAAATCATCCAGCTCTTGCCGATACTTCGATTTGATGATGCCTCCCTCCCTCACCGTCAGGGGAGGATCGTCTACGATCGACGATTCCAGCAACTGGACGAGGTCACCGAAAACGTCCATTTCAGAGACCACCCTTTTCAGAAGGGAGGCCTCAAACGGCTGGAGCAAGGCCTTCAGGTGGGGCAACCGCTGGAGCGATTTCTTCAGTCCAATGAGATCGCGAGCATTGGCATAGCCAAGAAAGATTCGAGACGTCAACCGTTCGATATCCTGAATGCCTTTCAGAGATTCCCGAATCTGTTTTCTCTCGATCTTCTTTTCTTTGAGTTCACTCACGCCTTCCAGTCTTGCCTCGATCTCCCGGATATCGATCGAGGGATAGTGAATCCACTGTTTCAACCTTCGACTTCCCATACCGGTCACGGTTTCATCCAAAACCCAGAACAGGGAGCCTCTCTTTCCTTGATCGAAGAGCGAGTGGATAAGTTCCAGATTCCTCTTCGTCGACTCATCGATGACCATGAAATCCTGAACTTGGTAAACCGAGAGAGGTTGGAGATAGGAGAGGGTCCGTTTCTGATTCTCCTCCGCGTAATTCAAGACCATGGCGGTCGCAAGGGCTGCCAGAGGAAATTGAGGAAGGGTCGTTGGCTGATCCCCCAGGGATGGAGCCTTAGAGGCATCGAGCTTGGAGTCATCGAGGAACGTAATCACGCCGTTCTCGAATTGTTTCTTGAATCGATCGAAGAGAAAATGCTGCTGAAAACTCTGGAGGGCAAGAATCTCTTTCGGTTCATTCCGAAGCGTCTCGTTAACAAAAGCATCAAATCCTGAGATTTGACAGGTCTTGAATTCCCCTGTCGAGATATCGAGAAAAGAGAGGCCAAACACCTCTCCTTCGGCACAAAACCCCATAAGGTAGTTGTTCTCCCCTGTCCCCAGGTGGGCCGAATCCATGCTCAGGCCAGGTGTGTACACCCGGACCACTTCTCTCTTAACAATCCCTTTGGCCAGCTTTGGGTCTTCGACCTGATCGCAGAGGGCAACTTTGTATCCACGCTGCAGAAGCTTGGAGATGTAGGGCTCAACCGCAAAATAGGGGACGCCACAGAGAGGAATGCTGTTTTTGTGGCCCTTGTCCCGTGACGTGAGGGCGATCTCGAGTTCCTTCGAGGCCACCTGAGCATCCTCGAAGAACATCTCATAGAAGTCTCCCATCCGGAAGAACAGGAGGGCATCGGGATGTTGCCCCTTAATCTGAAGATACTGTCGGATGGCCGGAGTTGCGGGCTTCATCAAGATCTCTGGGCCCGGTGACATCGCGGGCAGGACTTAGCGCCTAGGTAAAATAAGGTCGTCACTGTAGCTCTCCATTCTCAAGAAATCTGCAATCGGAAGTTTTCTTTGGAGATAATTTAACAGAAACTTATTGGGATGTAAAATTAGCAGGGTATCGGGCGTCATATCTACACAACAATTCAGGTATTCTGAGGCTGTTGCCCAAATCGACCGTTCCCCCTTCGACTAGCCCAGGACGAACCGTAATATGTTGAAATTATGAGGTCTTTTTGATCATACTGAGCTTGCCGAAACATCGATTCGGTTAGGGGAACAACCCGTTCTACTCTGATTCTGTTTCTGAGTTGGGTGTTTGGCACCCCAAAGATTTATTGAATAAACCTTGTAGAACGCTCGTCTAATGCCTATGATTAAGTTAGATGGAGAGATGTTACAAACCCTTAACGCCTGGACTGTCCCGCCTGGTGGCGGAAGGACCGGCAGGGTTCGTACCGCAGCGAGATGAAGGGGGTACGAAAATGAAAACCACAAAGGATTGGTATAAAAGATTGGCTCTTCTGAATTTGGCCATCCTTGGGTCCATTGTTCTTGTAATTGCGACATTTACGGCCACAGGTGCTACACAGGGACCACTGGCCCCAGGAATTTACGATTCAGGACGGAAAGATTTCTGTTTATCAACCCCAGCTCGAATCCTACAAAGGCGATAAGATCAAGGGCAGGGCCGCTATATCGGTCCGGAACAAGGACGAAAAGGAGCCTGTTTTCGGGATGGTCTGGTTTTCTGGCCGTGCCATCACAGACCGAGACGCCAGAATGGTCAAATTTACAAACATCGAGGTGGACCGCATCAAGGTTTCCCCAGTCCACGTCCGAACAGGAGAAGCAGCTGACAGAGGCTCTGAAGCAGGAGTCGGCACAATTGGATGCCGGCCCAGATGGCCCTTGACCGTCTGCTTGCACTGACCGCTGCGGTTGAAAAGGGGAAAATGCAGGCCGAGCCGCCTCAACATGGAGCCTCCCAAAATCATCTTTACAACCACCCCGTCCGCGTTGATTCTGATCAACGGAAAGCCGGAGCTCCGAAAGGTGGAGAATTCGACATTCGAGCGGGTCATCAACACACCCTTTCTCATCCTCTTCGACCCTGCGAGCAAGACCTATTACACCAAGGGCGGAGACTTCTGGTATTCGGCAACGAATGTCATGGGTCCGTGGAAGAACTTGAACAGACCCACCCGCTCCTGTGATGGAGGTGGCCGGCCGCATCATGGAACCTCACGACAACGAGAACTCAGACCAGCCCAAGCCGAAAGTCTCCTCCCCAGATCATTGTCGCGACAGAACCGACGGAGCTGATCGTTTCAGAGGGTCAACCCAAGTTTGCCCCGGTCCAGGGAACCGGAGCTTCTGTACATGAGCAACACCCCGAGCGAAGTCTTCATGGAGGTAAGAAGCCAGCAGTATTATGTCCTTCTTGCCGGCCGCTGGTACCAGAGCCGCTCGCTCGAAAAGGGGCCGTGGACTTATGTCGCATCAGAAAATCTGCCCCAGGACTTCAAAAGGATACCTCCCGGTTCTTCCAAAGGCCACATCCTGGCTTTCGTTGCCGGAACGAAAGAGGCCGAGGAGGCGGTGCTTGACGCTCAGATCCCGCAGACCACGGCCGTTAAACGAAACGAGGCCAAGCTCTCGGTCACCTATGACGGCAATCCAAAATTCGAGCCGATCAAAAGCACCGACATGCAGTACGCGGTGAACACGAAAACCCAGGTGATCAAGGTCAACGGCAAGTACTATGCGGTTGACCAGGCCGTCTGGTTTGTCTCCGACAGCCCGACAGGGCCATGGGTTGTGGCCGACAACGTTCCACCCGAGATCGATACCATCCCACCCGATAGCCCGGTTTACAACGTGAAATATGTTCGGGTCTACGACTCGACCCCGGAGGTCGTGTATGTCGGATACACGCCCGGATATCTTGGTTCCTACGTCTACGGCGATACCCTCGTCTATGGAACGGGATACTACTATCCGGGATGGTTCGGAAACCGTTTACTATCCGGCACCCGATCACATGGGGATTTGCACCCATCTATGACCCCTTCTATTACAGCTGGGGTTTTGGCTGGGGCTACGGCGCAGGGTTTGTTTCAGGTTTCTTCTGGGGCTTCCCGGTGGGGGTCGCGTTTCACCATGGTGGTATGGCTGTCAGCTGGGCAGGCTGGTATCCCTGGTATGGCTATGGTTACGGGTACGGATACCCCTGGGGCTACGGTTATGGCGATACCTGGCGTGGCGGGTATTCCGGGTACCGTCATTACCCGTATCATGGATATCGTGGCGGTCATCACGATGGAGATAGCCATTACCATCGACACAGAAGGTATCTCCATTCCAGCATCAATCGTCCGATTAACATCAACCGGACGGCCCACGGACCAGACCGGGTCAGACCCGGGACAACGCGGGTTCCGAACGATCAAAGGGCTGGAAGGATTATTCATCAACAACGAGGCCAAACATCCGATACGAGACCCCACCAGAACCTCCAGCAGCGACAGCAAAACCTGACTCACCGCGCTGGGCCAGGCCCGTGAAACAAGGCCGGGCCAGGACATGAAAAGACCTGCGGAGGTCCCGAGGACAACGGGCAGGGATAACCGGCGACAGACAAATCATGGTACTGCTGGTCTCGGCGGAAACGTTTACCGGAGGCCCCCACAGGGCGGGGAGCAACGGGCTCAGGGTGGAACGACCAGGCCTGAAGCAAGGGTTCAACCACACCAAAATCTTGGACGGAACCCTCCGGTCATGGTCGAGGCAGTAGGCACCCAAATGGGACGGGTCGCAGGAGGTCGTGATTTCGGCCGTGTCACCGGAGGATCTCTCGGAGGGGAACTCCCGGGCGAGGGTCGCCTGGAGGTGCGTCCGGAAGCTACGGACATGGGTCCCCTGGAAGCGGTGGTTTCCGAAGCACACCCCGCTTAGGCGGGGGGACACCCATGGGTGGAGGTTCCAGGAGGTGGAGGATCTTATCGGCGGTGGTTTCGGCGGTGGTCGCGGCGGAGGCTCACGACGTTAGTGAAGCTCCACGCCGTGAAGGGCGGGGCTTCCCGGAAAGGTCTTTTCTTTGATAGTGGTGCACGGTCAAGCATCTCCGAATTGAAAAGGAACCAGGAGAGACAGGAGGACGATCGTGAAGAAGGTTAACTAACCTTATTCTTTATTCTTATAGTTTTCGTTATGGGGTCAGGCTGCTACTACTACGGGCCTCCCGCGCGATCGGTACCCGCCGGCTCAACCCTATGCATCCTATGATTACGTCTGGGACAGCGCGATGCGGGCCGCACAGGATGTGGGAATTCAGATCACCTCATCCAACAGAAGCACCGGTGCGGCCTTCGGCCAGCGAGACGGGGTCAGCGTAACCATCCAGGTGACGCAGCAGGCGGACGGAAGGACCCGGGTAGAGTTGACCACCAAGGGGGCTGACGGGACGTCCGCCGTAGCCGACGATTTCTACCGGGCCTATGACCGGTACATGGGAAGAAGATGAGAACCAGCAATTATCTTATTATTAACCACTCTCTGTAACTGCCCCCCTGACCTCAAGCATTTCGGCCCCCGCCCTGGAGGCTGTGTCGTAATATGAAAAGAACCGACTTTTCGAAAAGGGGGAGAGGCGGTCGGGTGGAAAAGATTTAGGGCGGTAACCTTTAACCGTTCGAGATGAGGCGTGCCAAGCGTATGAAAACATTCGATTTCATACAAATGACGATTTCACACAATCTAAAAGACCCGCATCCTAAAGCTTTGGAACCCGACTGCCTCTCTCCCTTTCTTGCTATTGCGACACAGTCTCTTCGTACCGGGCGCCATTCGTCCCCAGTCGCAAGGTCGGCATTCTCCCCTCCCACTTCAGCTCACGCAACAGTCTGGAACATCTTGAGACTCGACGAGGAGCCGGTGCGCAACGTCCCGGAGTTCGTCCACCTCTTCAGCAGGCATCTTAAAGTGTGTTCCGCCGGGCCGTTCTATGGATTATTACTCTCACAACCAGCGCACCCGGCACCCGGCTGGTCGGTACCTATCGTAGATGTTCTTAGGTTCTCAGTGGATGCGATGATCGCAAAATGCCAACGACACACTCTGCTCTCTCGACGTTTCTAGAACATTAGCCCTTGCCGAGCAGCTTGAGAACTCCGACAGACATCGCTGGGATATAGGTGATCAGTAGCACGCCGATGCCCAGTATGATGAGGAACGGGACGACGTGCCGGGAACCTGGACAGCGGCTTGGCGAAGCGCGATGACGAAAGCAAGAGGTTCAGGCCAACGGGGGGAACCAGGAAACCCAACTCCAAGTTCGCGAGGAAGATGACGCCTAGGTGGATTGGGTTGACTCCGTACACAGCGCCCAGGGGCGCGATGAGCGGTGCCAGAGAATGATAAGGGCCGAGTAGATCTCCAGGACACTGCCGAGGACGAGCAGAAACAGGTTCAGCAGCAGGAAGACCAATTTCGTGTGGATGTGTGGTCACCCAGCTCGTAAGGAAGGCGGGAATCTGCGCGTCGACCAGATAGGATGTCAGTCCCATGGCAATGCTCAGCAGGATAAGCACGGCGCCCATGAGTGATGCGGAACGCAGAAGCACACCCGGCAGGCCGCGGAAGAAGGCTATGTCGCGCGTGATGAAGCACTCAACGACCACCGTATAAGCAAACGCCGTGGCGGCCGTCTGGACCATGGATGTCAGCCCGCTTTCAAACAGACCAATGATGAAGAACGGTAGCAGCAGTTCCCACTTGGCTGCCCAGCTTGCGGCCGCTGCTTCCTTCCAGAGGAACGGCTGCCGGCCGGCCTTGTCGCCAACCTCCGACGTAGATGCCGTAGACTGCCGCAAGGACCACCAACAACAAACCAGGCACCAGCCCTGCAAGATAGAGCGAATCCGCCGGCACACTCATATTACGGCTGCTGGCCACGACGCTGTAGATGATGACCGGGAGGCTGGGGCGGGAATAGAAGCCCCAGAAGGCTGCCGGATGCGGCGACAAGTCCCAGCGAGAAACCTTCGGAGTATCCACCTTCCGCATAATTGGAGACCAACCCACCCAGAGCGATGATGGTCACGCCCGACCCGCCCGTAAACGTGGTGAAGAGTGCACAAACCGCCGCCCACCATCACCGCGATGCCGCCCGGCATCCAGCCAAACAGTGCGCGAAAAAAACGCACGAGACGGGCAGATGCCTGGCTTTCCGCTAGCACATACCCGCAGGCGGTTAGAAGCGGAATCGCCGGGAGCGTGGGAGAATACATCAGCCGGTAGACCTCGGCCGGGACGGCTGAAACCGGCGTCAGATCGCGGAAGAACAGGATCAGCGCCGAGCCACCCATGGCGACGAATACCGTGGCGCCAAGCAGCGCACCCGCGATCACAGCAAGTGCCAGGGGCCAGACGTGCACCACGGCTTCCGCGGGGGGGGGAAAAAGCAGGCTCAAGGTGAGCCGCCCGCGACTGTGGCCATCGCGATGGTCCGGCCCGCGCCACCGCGGGGACGCTTGCCACGCAAAACGTGCCCCATCAGGGCAAAAGCCACCGGCATGATGCACTCGCTCACCCATTCAGGCAACCCGATCGGGCAGAATTTTTCCGTTCTGCCGGTTTACCGCAACGACTGCGATGCTCCCGTAGGCGAGCACGGCGGTCACTGTTGCGGCGGCAACGGAGCAGGCAAACACCCGCGCCACCCTGCGGGCGACGCCATCGCCTAGAGAGTTCCGCGGTGGAATAAAGCGAGGCGTTCCACTTCTCGAGTCGCTACAAGGCCGCCTACAAATGCTAGCCAGAGGGTCAGTTGCTGGACATAAGCGGACGAGCCAGGGATATGGAAACCTCCAAGCAGGCCCCCGACGGCATCAATAGAGAGCAGCAGGGCCGCCAGGGCAAGCGCACCCACAAGAGGTATTTGTTCAAGGCGTTGGGCGAGAGAATCCAGTTTCACTATTGTACAGTCCCGGCGCCCTTGCGATACTCGTCACGATACTTCATCGCCTCGTCAAGGGGTCGGCCCCCAGAATCCGGTTCGCGGATTTTCGGATAGGCACTCTCAGCCACCTTGACCCCAGGCATCGCGTGCCTTGGCATCGACCGGAACAACGTTCAGGCCGCGCTTTTTCATCATCCACCGCGCTCGCCGCTCCTGCGGATCTCGTCCCGCAGTCGCCGTCTCCTGCATGACCTGGAGCAGCGGGCGTGCAAGTCGACCGGGATGCGTTTCTCATGTCCGCTATCGATAACCGTTGCGCCCAGCAAGAGCAACCAGTTCAGGTCGGTCATATTCTTCGCGTAGTTGTAGTAGGGCTTATGACCGCAACCTGCGGGAGAAAACTGGTATTGGATTGATGCGTCCCGTCTGCAGTGCAGTGGCGATTTCGGCAGTTGGCATAGGCTGAGGGTTGAAACCTAGGCTCTTCATGATGTCGATCGAATCCGTGTCGTTTTCCCATGCGAAGAGCTTCAGTTTCCTGAGATCATCGGGAGTGGCGACTGGCTTCTGGGGTAAAGTAGTGGATCCAGCCCCCGTCAACCCAGTTCAGCACAATAAACCCTTTATTCTCGATGCTTGCCTCCAGCTTGGGACGCATTTTCTCGTCATAATGCTGTACACCTCATCATACGAGGCGTACATCATTGGAACGCCCAGGGCGTAGACTGACTTGTCGATCTCGCCCACGCCTGCGGATGTCAGCAGGCCAGCGTGCAATGTACCAAGCCGCATCTTGCGGACGACATCAGGATCGTCACCGGAGACGCCGCCCCAATAACTGTTAACGGTGACACGGCCGTTGGAGATTTTCTTCCACTTCTCAGCAGCCTCCTTGACGATCTGTGGCCCTGACGAGGTTCCATCAGGCACCAGTGTAGCCATTTTGACCGTGACCTGGGCTTCGGTCGGTACGACAAACAAAAAGGTTGTCAGCGCAGCCGCTGCGGTGATGGTCGCCACCCGCAGTCTGTGGCAGAGGCGCGAGTTGCTTGCAGGTTCCCGTTTCATGATGGATGTCAGTCTCCGTAAATGCAGTGCTTCTAGTCGACAAAGAGCTCGGCGATCCTGCCGAGCAGCCTATTGGCCCGCCGTTGCGCGATGAGGTTCGCCACGCGGGTCTCGGGTGCTTTTTTTGTGTCAAAGGCCAGAGCCTCTTCGAGCAGGCTTTGGAACTCCTTCTATTCTAGTTGAGACGGAAACCGTTTCAGCGTAACTCACCAGCGGTGCCACGCGCGTGCCGCGTAACCGCATCGCACGCTCGAAATGCTCGCGCGCCTTTCTAAGCCATCCACCGACGGAGGCGCGCCCTCCCTCGTAGGAGATGGAAGAAGTCGTGGATCGAGCCGCGCTCCCACGCCTCGTCGAGCACGAGTGCCCGACGCATCAGCGCCTCCACCAGGTTCTGATCGGCTGCCAGTTCCGGGTCGTCTTTGGAAATCGAGATGGCGGCGCCCCACGCGTTTGCGGTCCAGTACAGGAGCGGCACGTGCGTCTTTCCCAACTTGCTGACGGCTGCCTGCGAGTCCTTCTGGAGCTGGGCGCGGAAGTTGGGGACATCGACCTCGATACCCTGAAACAAAAAGAACCGTAGTCGAGGGCTCGGCGATACATTTTGCGTGCCCGAGTGCGAAGCGCCGTTGCGGCGGCCAGATCACTGGCCTCGAGAAGTTCTGCGCAATCCCGCCGAAGATGACCGTAGCCGTACTGGGTGAACCGACTCGAAGCGGCTAGCAACAGGTTCTTATTCTTCGGCGCCTGCACCAGCAGCCCTTCCATGGTCTTCAATCCGAAAGGCACCGCCTCCCACACAAGATCCGGATCATCGTCAGTAGCGTAAACCGAGTTGCCGCTGAAACGTCCCACTCACCTCGTTGATCACTACGGCGCAGCCGGTTGACGACACGGCGAACAGTACCGCTAGCAACCGCGAAGACCAGCCTACGGCCATGCACTCCGCCTGGAAAGAGCCCCCTATCCAGGTGACGCAGCCGATGGGCGAGTCGCCGAGGAACATACGACGCTTTTGAAAACATAGGGACCTCTCCCCGAACGCGAGGTACGGTCGCAAGGTCCAGAGACTATGAAAAGACGTTGTAGTTTCTGGAGAGAATAGTCTCATCAATTGACGAGGGAACAATTGTTGCGGGCTGAATAGTCGTACCCTCTGACCCCCGAACAAGGCTCGCTTGTGCCAAGCAACAAGCAAATCATATCGCAATAGATCTCTGTGGTTTTTTTTCAAGTTCGTAATATGCGGTCCCTCAAGCTGATTCTTGCCATCCATCTCGATGCTCCGCATAACAAATGATAAAAATTGGCCTTTTTGTGATTTGAATATAGGAAAAAGGGAGTCGAATGTCAAGGCAA
>CAVOIK010000005.1:0-81782 GCA_963695895.1 uncultured delta proteobacterium | reverse complement strand
CCATAGTCCACTTCCCCTGGAAAGCGGCAGGGCCTGAACCTGTTGGAAAGCCGACAAACTTTATCTCTTTACCGTTTACGGGAAGAGCCGACTTGCCGTCCAGCCAGATGACCAGGGGAACATGCTGAGTTACCCCCTTTTTGGCCATGAACTGTTCGCCCTCTTTGGTCTCGAAGTCATACCAGGAAACGGTAATTTTGCTCCCATATTGCGAGAAAACTTTTTTGATCTGTTCCAGCGAATCCAGAAGGGGGCCGTGGTTCATGTAGAGGACTTCAACCTTGACCTCTTTCGCTGCAAATAGAGTAAGAGGGATAGAAAACAGAACCAGGACTACCAAGCAGGATAAAATGATCTTTTTCATGACATGATCTCCCCATCTTTCATTCGGATTAGCCGGTTGGCTGTTTTAGCAAGTTCATCTTCATGGGTAACCATCAGGATGGCCACCCCTTCTTCGGTATGCAGTTTGTTCAAAATACCCATAATGGCTTCACCGGTGCTTGAATCGAGGTTTCCGGTGGGCTCGTCGGCAAAGATGATTTTAGGGTTATTGACCAATGCCCTTGCAATGGCTACCCGCTGCTTCTCCCCTCCTGAGAGGGCCGAAGGCAGGTGCTCGATCCTGTGCCCCAACTCCATCTTGCCAAGCAGTTCCGTCGCACGCCGCTGACGCTCTTCGTTGGTCATCTTGATAGGAAAAAGGGGAAGGGCCACATTCTCCCATGCGGAGAGGGTCGGGATGAGATTGAAAGACTGAAAAATGAACCCGACATTATCTCGCCGGAACAAAGCCAGCTCGTCCTCGGATGAAGTCGTGATCTCCCTTCCATCAAGGGTTACCTTTCCTTTGGTAGGCTTTTCCAGTCCTGAGAGAAGGGAGAGAAGGGTCGTCTTGCCGCAGCCCGATTTTCCCACGAGGCAGACAAATTCGCCTTCATTCACAGACAGCGAAACCCCCTTGACCACTTCAAGATCTCCATATTTCTTACTTAAATCCGTGCCTGATAAAATGGCCGATTTACTCATGTCTTAAAACCTCCGAAGGTTTGATTTTTGAAATATGTCTTCCGAGTAATCCGCCGGTCATTCCTCCTATGATTATTGAAAGGAGCACAGCAAAGGAGGCCAGGGTCCAGGGGATATGAACGGGAAGCCGCAGGGTCTTAAAAATCTGGTCCCCGCCTCCGGGGAGAAAGTGCGGGGTTGGACTCATCTCCCACGGGATTGGGATATTGACCTTCATGAAACTTAAACCGAACGAGGCCACAAGGGCTATCAGAAGACCCAGAATCCCTGCCATAAAACATTGGATAACCGACTCTGACATCAGTTGAGAAACCACATTTCGATTAGTCCAGCCCACTGCTTTGAGGACTCCGATCTCCCTGGCCCGCTCGGCAATGTTTCCTGCCATGGTCTTAAAAGCGATCAGAACGGCGACGATGATGGCGATCAGAGAGGCAGCCAGGGTAAATTTATCCGAAAGGGCAAAGAGACTGCCCAGGAGTTTCAGGAAGGAGTCTGGCGTGGCGACCGTGGCTTTATCGCCAAGGATACCCTTCATCTCGGATGCCAGGCCGGTGATCTTTTCCTGGTCTGCCTTAATAAAGAGGAGGTTCACATCGCCCGGTGCGTATGGAGAAACAGACTGTAATCCTTTCGACGAGGCCGCCAGATCTTCTGCCTCTTTTAGAGGCAGGTACACATTTGCTACAGCGATTTTAGCCGCGCGGGACGCATCCACAAACCCCACGACAGGAAATTTCTTATCGGCCACGGATATGATGTCATTCAGTTTGATCCCAAATTGCCGGGCATACGCCTGCTCAACAAGGGCTTCCGGTTTGCCGTCTTCGAAAAACCTTCCCTCAGTGACAGAAGAGCGAATAATGCTCGGCCCAATGGAGTTCTCTTTTTCAATGCCCAGTACAATCCAGGCGCGGTTCGGGTCGAAAACCCAGAGCAGCAGCCCTGTGCCTATTCCTCTTACGCCGGGAAGTTTCTCGATCTTCTCTACTTCTTCCTTACGGATGGTCACTGCTGAACAGGGAAAGACCGCTCCTGCCAACTCCCTGGGAACATCCCCGGATCGCTGGACCGTTATGTCGGCCCCGATTTCTTTAAGTGGGACATGGGCTGCCTGTCGGTAGGCCAGGGACAGGGCATTGAGAATAATCAAAAGGGCGATTCCGATCGAGAGTCCAAGAATTGACATCAGTGTCCTTCGCTTCTGGTAATAGAGTTCCTTTGCCATGTAACGCAGATTCACTATTGACCTCCAATTGTGGACCAAGGACTTCTTCCGATGGCCATGCTTTGCTTCATGAGATCGAAGAAGCGTTGCTGCTGTTTCGCATCGAGGATCTTCCTCGTTTCCATGATGTGCGAGATGACTTCCCTTTGAACCTCATCCTGAATACCGGCCATCTCCCTTCGGAGCTTTTCTATGCTGGCAGGATCTCCGTCTTTTGCAAGAAGATCTACCAGGGACTCTCTTTTGCCTTCCATGGTAGCTCCGAGTTCTGCCAGGTGGCTATGAAATTTTCGGGCCAGGGGCTCCATCTTTGATAATTGAGCATCCGAAAGACCAAGCGACTGGTAGAGATGGCTGTCACCTGGAGAAAGGGGGCAAGGTGCTGAGGTTTTAGCAGAGGCGCTGAAGTAGTAATGGTATCCTGTCGTGGCCAGAACGCCTGCATTGATTGCAAGAGACAAAACTAAAACGAATATCAACCACTTTGATCTCATCTGGGTTCCCTCTCCTCATAATTCATTATCCGGAGATACCCGTGTGCCAACGTGCCGGGAGGGGCAGGATCGAAAGCCTTCAAGGAGTCAAAAAGAACCTCCTGTGAGTAGGTCGGCCGCTCAGGCTGAAACGGGAAGAAATCACGTCGAACCAGGATATTTCCGAGATAAGTGCCAGACAGGATTCCAATTGCCAGCAGAAATGAAGCGATAGCGGGGGTCCGCAATAGCTGGAAAAACCGCTCGATCGTTGGCAACAAACCTCGTTCACGAGGTTCTTTAATTTTTCTAACGAGCTGCGCGGTAAAACCACGGATCCGGGCGGATTTCTTCCAACTCTCCCAGGGTTTGCCAGACCCGCTCAAGCTTCTCATACTGCTCGCGACAAGACTGGCAGTCTAGCAGGTGCCTGCTGACCTCTTCCTGTTCTCGAGGCTTTAGTTCTCTGTCCTGGTAGGCTGAAAGTTTCTTTTGGACGTTACGGCATCTCATCATAAAATCCATCCAATGATGGTGTCTCTAATATAGTTAAACAACTTTCGAGTCGAAAAACCTGCGGTCATTTTTCAAAGATTTTTTAATTTTTCTTGAAGGGTTCTTTTTGCCCGGACGAGCAATGACTCAACTGCCGAAACAGAACAGCCCATTATCCGGGCAATTTCCTCGATAGGAGAGGTCATCATATCTTTTCAGAACGAGCGCCATTCGCTGATTGGAGGGCAGACTTTGAAGGGCATCGGTGATTTGACGGTTTCGTTCCCTTGGCCAGGAGAAGATCCTCCGCAGACGGTGAACGGTCGGGTAGAAGATCTTCCGCTGCGTCTCTCATTGTCTTCATCAGGACGAAGGAACTGAAACCATCTCTTGCGGCGGGCGGATTTCAATTCATTGAGGCAAAGATTTGTGGTAATCCGGTAGATCCAGGTTGTAAATTTCGCCTTTGGTTCATAGGTCTTGGCTGCCTGCCAGACCCGCAAGAAGACTTCCTGGGCCAGGTCTTTTGCCTGGGTCCTATCGCCAATGAACCGGTAAATAAGATTCAGGACAGAAGCCTGATGGCGGGTTACCAGGATTTCAAATGCATCCTCGTCGCCTTTGGCAATCCTGGCCATTAGATCTTCACTTGGCAGCATATCATCCATTATGTTCTAAACCTGAGGATCTTGAAACATTAAAAGAGAGTGTTCAACAGAAGAGTCGTTTGCAGTAAGGATGCATCAAAAATGTGTTTCAGCTCTTACCTGCTATCGCACTTCCCGCCGTGCTCTTCTGCCGGCTCCTATTAGCATTTCATATCCTGTACTCATTCCTACTAAACAGTCGTGGGGAAGTTGTTCCAATTGTTCTTCTGTAAATGTGGACCGAGCTTTCATCTGATATGAAAGTGAGAGATTATCAAGTTTTCCTTGAAGCTCTGAAATCTTCTTCTGTCGGTCAAGAAGGATCTTGGATTGGATACTCGGATCTCGAATTAAATTGTCGGAGACCTGTATAATTGTTTCTCACTGGCTTGGTGGGGTCTGGGAATAATGCTCTCGATGACAACAAATCTATGCGTGCTTTGTCTAAAACATTGGCGTGGGCAAGGAAATTCCATCTGGGGCGGTCAGGTCGCCATACTTTTTGGTAACCTGATCAACCTCCACAATATTCATTTCTTCACCCCGCCATTACTTTTCGTCCTCACAAGGATGCTCTTCCGAATCTCCGTGGCATTCCTTGATCTGTTCAGGGCGTGCACTCCTCGGGTTTTCCTTTTAAGCTTCTCCGGGTACTGACATTTGCAGTCACACATTTTCCTTACCTCCTTTCTCACTTCTTTTCTTCAGATTTGTTTTGATGTGAATTCATCCGCCCAACGGTAATGGATGTAGCAGACCTTTTGGGTTTATGGCCTTTCTCTGTAATAACCTTGATACCGGTTTAGGAATTGTTCGAGAGACGCTTTCCGTTTCTGGAGGGTGATCGCCCATCCGTGCAGAATTTCTTCTCCTTGCGGAGTGATGCGGTACATCCTCTTCGCAGGGCCAGCCCCCTTGGTGTCCCACTTCGATTTTACCCATCCTTCCGTTTCCATACTTCGAAGTTGACGGTAAATGGCTCCAACATCTGGAGGGTTGGAGTGAAAACCGAAACCGTTGATTTTCTCAATAAGCTCATACCCGTAGGATTCTTTTTCTTTTAGCGCAAGTAGAATGAAGGGCTGCAACAACCGGGGGGCGCGACGTTCTGAACACCCGCAGGGATTGCCATTCTGATCTGCTTCGTGACAGCCTTTAATGCTGTTGCACATGTTTTTACCTTGTATATGATTAAAGCATATAGTGACTTTCTTGTCAAGTTCTATGTGAGGTTCAAAATGGGTTGAATTGATTTGATCATTTCCTTTATGATTAGATCATGAAAGGCTTTTTTAATCGACTGCTTCGCGTCGATCTGACCAAGAAGAAAACAAGGGTTGAACCCATTCCTGACTCTATCTTGAGATCGTATCTCGGTGGAAAGGGATTGGGCTCCTATCTCCTCCTCAAGGAGAACTCGCCCAGAATCGATCCTTTCTCGCCTCGGAATCGACTCATCTTCACCTCGGGCCCCCTGGCCGATACGCCCTACTACGGTTCCAGTCGTTACGCAGTCTTCACCAAGTCCCCACAGACCGGGATTTATTCGGAGTCTTACTCCGGAGGAAAGATCACGCTTGCCATGAGCCGGACGGGGTATGACGCCATCATCATTGAAGGCAAATCGAATCATCCCATCTTTCTCGAGGTGAGCGACGAGAAGGTTCTCTTTCACGACGCAGCTCACCTCTGGGGTCAGGAGACATACGAAGCGGAGGAAATGATCCTCAAGAAAACCGGAGTCAGGAATGCCGGAGCCCTGGTCATCGGGCCTGCTGGAGAGAATGGGGTTAAGTTTGCAATCATCGAGAGCGAACGCTGGCGTTCCCTTGGAAGGGCAGGGATTGGGGCTGTCTTGGGTTCGAAAAGACTCAAGGGGATTGTCTTCCACGGCACAAGGAAAAGAGAGCTCGCTGACGCCCCGTTGCTGAAGAAATTGGCTCAAGAGTTTAGAGAACGCGCCAAGGATAACCCGACCGTCAACGTCTACAAGAAATTTGGAACACCCATGCTCGTCTCCATTATGAATACGATTGGTGCCTTTCCAACCCAGTACTGGTCTAAGGGAACCCTGGAAGGTTGGGAAGGCATCAGCGCTGAAAGTCTTCTCGAAAGGTGTGAGGTCACCTCCATTGCCTGCCCCCATTGCTTCATGGCCTGCGGAAAGATTTCCAAGATCAAGAAGGGAAGACATCGAGGTCTCCGCATCATGGGACCTCAATATGAGACCATTTACGCGTTCGGTGGGCTCTGCATGGTGAAATCCATTGAGGAGATCATCTACCTCAATGATCTGTGTGACCGTCTTGGAATAGACACGATCACGGCAGGCAACCTGGTCGCTTTCGCGATTGAGGCTTCGAAAAAAGGGAAGATCAAGGAGAAGCTCGAGTATGGAGATGTGGATGGCATCGCGCAAATGCTAATCAATATTGCTCAGCGAAAAGGGACCGGTCGCATCTTGTCCGAGGGAGTTCGCCACGCCGCTCAGGTCTGGGGGATGGAAGAGAAAGCCATCCACGTGAAGGGACTCGAACCCGCTGGTTTTGATCCAAGGATTCTAAAGGGCATGGGATTGGCTTACGCCACCTCAGATCGAGGGGCGTGTCACCTGAGGGCCACCTTCTACAAATCCGAACTCTCCGGTCAGAGCGATCCTGACCAGATCAAAGGGAAAGCTAAGCTCTTTGTCGATTATGAAGATAAGATGACGCTCTTCGATGTCCTCATCCTCTGCCGTTTCTATCGGGACCTCATCACATGGAACGATCTTCAGAAGATCATCCGCGCTGCATGCGGGATCTCACTGAACAAAAAGGAATTGAAAGGCGTGGCCTCAAACGTCATCAATCTTGCCAGAACATTCAATCAACGGGAAGGTCTCACGAAGAGAGAAGACAAACTCCCCCGTCGGTTCTTCAGAGAAATCCTGGGAAAGTCGGAGAAAACGATCCATCCTGAGGAACTTGACCAGATGCTGAAAGAGTATTACCAACTGAGAGGTTGGAAGTGAAGCCTCCCGCCACAGGGCTGGGCTTCCGGGAAATGTAGACATCATAACAGCGTCGGCTTTGACTCCACTGCGGGAGTCCGTTTCCGCCCTGCCCGCCCCTGCCTACAGGCAGGAAGGCGGGGCATCCAGCCGACTTGCCCGTGAAACGACAATTAAAGTCGAACACCTGCTCTCGCCCATTTGCTGTCTGATCACTGCTACAAAAGTCTCGACCATCTCGCGTGTCGCTTGGCACGAGTGGATTCCTCTGGGTCCCCAAAAGTAACGGACCTACGGGCCATTTGACAACGCAAGTGATTAAAATTTATACTCATTGTTAATTTTCCATCTTCGTGAAGGAGTCAAGAATGGGCAAGAAATGGCTAAAAGGATTGATTTGGGGGCTCGGTGGCATCTCTCTTCTCTTCGGGCTTTTCTATTGCATGGAGAACAATAAAGCCGTTTCACTCACGAAGAGTGATAAGGATAAATTTACCAAGAGTGAAAAGGATAAATTGACGACGGCCAGGTCCCTCGGTCAAGCCTTTGTGGAAGTGGCAAAGAAGGTGCAGCCCGCTGTGGCCAACATCACCACCGAGAAGACGGTGACTCTCAAACCCTGGGAAAGATTCGGAGAAGACTTCTTCAAAGGGAGCCCCTTTGAGGATTTCTTCCGAGGCTTTGGTTATTCACCCCGGGAGAAGGAAAAGGAGTTTAAACAGAAACAGAGAGGGGGAGGATCGGGCGTCGTCGTTGATAAGGAGGGCTATGTCCTCACCAACAATCATGTGATTGAAGGGGCAGACAGGGTCAAAGTGCGGCTAAACGACGGAAGGGAATTCACAGCGACTGTGAAAGGTCAGGATTCCAGGACGGATCTCGCTGTCCTCCATATCAACTCGAAGGATCTGCCTATCGCCACCCTCGGTGATTCAGACAAGCTGGAGGTGGGTGAATGGGCCATCGCCATTGGGAGTCCCTTTGGGTTGGACCACACGGTCACCGTGGGAGTCATCAGTGCCAAGGGGCGTTCAGGTCTTGGAACGGGAACCTATGAGGATTTCATTCAGACCGATGCGTCCATCAATCCCGGTAATAGTGGAGGACCGCTCATCAATATCGATGGAGAGGTCATCGGAATCAATGCCATGATTATCCAGCCGGGAACGGGAATCGGATTCGCCATTCCCATCAACATGGCAAAACAGATTCTCACCGATCTCATCCAGCAAGGGAAGGTCATCCGTCCGTGGCTAGGGATCAGTGTTCAGGATCTCACCCCAGAAATGATGGAGCATTTCAAGGTGAAGGAGAAGGAGGGCGTTCTGGTCGGTCAGGTCTATCCAGGCACGGGCGCTGAAAAGGCAGGAATGATCTCAGGCGATATTATCAAGTCCGTGGATGACAAGGCCGTGAAGAACGTGAACGAACTCGTCAGGGAAATTCTCAAGAAGAAAGTCGGGACAGAAGGTGAAGGTCGGGATCATCCGCGACGGAAAAGAGATGAGCCTTGACGTGGTGACCTCCTCTCAACCGGATAAACCGGAAACGACGAAGGAGAAGGAATCTGAGGACAAGCTCGGGGCCCGGGTTCAAGAGCTAACCCCCCAGCTCGCCACCCAGTATGGAATTTCTGGGGTCAAACACGGGGTGGTCGTTCTCGGCGTCGACCCTGGAAGCCTTGCCGACGAAATCGGTTTTCAAGAGGGAGATGTGATTCTGGAGATCAACCGGAAGAAGATTGAGTCCATAAAGGATTTCGACAAGGCCATGAAGGATGCGAACATCGAGAAAGGCGTCCTATTCCATATTCATCGCCGAGGGAGTAGTTTTTACCTGACCTTCAAGAAATAGGGGCGCCCTAAAGGGCTTGGCTTCCCGGTAAGGCATCTTCTTTGTATTGTGCCCCTCCTGCGGGACACTTGCCGGTCAGCGGGTCGCTCTGACATACCTCATTCTTAAGTCATAAAGGAGATTCTCAAACAACTTCTCCTCATCAGGAGTCAGATTCCCCTTCGTCTTTTCTCGCAGCATCCCCAAGAGATCGATCGTTTGCTTCGCGTTGGAGAGGTCTTTTTCGATCTGGTTGGTCATCGGGTCTTGGACCTCACCCAGTTGAATAAGGATCGAAGTGCTAAGAGAGAGGAGAAAGTTCGTGAGGTTGATTTCCGGCAAGGGAATGTCCTGGTCTGCCCTCTCTTCCTTTGTCTGAGGCTCCTCTCGAGGGAGCTCTTCTCTTGGTTCGGAATCGGCCTCATCCTTCTTGGCGCTGAACCTCCTGTCCTTCACGACAAAACCTTGTTCACGATCCTCCCCGTTCTTCTCATTCGTCATGTCGACCTCCATGATGGGCTCTCAGGCCTCCGCTTTTGATGAATACACCCCGTTGGAATCAATGGAAAAATGGGGATGGAGAGACCTTTAGCAGAATTTATTAATAAAATTAAATAATTACATAGTATTGACAATTAAGATTTTTCAGTTTATATTGAAATTGGCACTCCTGATACGGGAGTGCTAATCATTTGGGGTGATATAGAATGATCAATGTACCGGTCGTAAAAAATTCTTTAGAATCCTATCTCTCTCGAATTAATCAATTTCCACTTCTGACGCCTGAAGAGGAATTCGAGCTCGCAACGCGATATCGCAAGTCCAACGACATCGAGGCCGCGCACAAACTGATTACAGCAAATCTTCGGTTTGTTGTCAAGGTCGCTTTCGAATACAAATCTTATAACGTCAAGGTGCTTGATCTGATCCAGGAAGGGAATATTGGCCTGATGATGGCCGTCAAGAAGTTTGATCCCTACAAGGGGTATCGATTCATCTCTTACGCCATCTGGTGGATCCGGGCTTACATCCAGAATTTCATCATCAAGACCTGGAGTCTCGTAAAAATCGGAACCACTCAGGCCCAGAAGAAACTCTTCTACAAGATCGGAAAGGTAAGGAAAGCTCTGGAGGCCGATCAAGAGGATGAGAAGCGATATGAACATCTCGCTCATGACCTCGATGTGAGCAAGGAAGACCTTATCGAGATGGAGCAACGCATGTCCTCGAGGGACCTCTCTCTCGATACCCCCTTTAATGAGGACCACGAGTTAACGCCCCTCGATCTCATTCAGGAAGCCTCTCCCGGTCAGGAGGAGGAACTGATCGAGAAGCAGGAGAAACAGATCCTTGAGGCCGAAGTGGGAAAGGCCATGAAGCGCCTGAATGAAAAAGAGGTCTACGTCGTCAAGAATCGGATCATGGCCGACTCGCCTCTCACCCTTCAGGAGATTGGGGATACGCTCAATCTCTCGAGAGAAAGGGTGAGACAGATTGAGAGCGAGGCGCTGAAAAAATTGAAAAAGGAGATGAGCACTAGCGCGAGTCTCATGGCCTAGGTGGAGGTGTGGAGCATGCCGATTTATGAGTATGAGTGCAACAAATGCAAAGAGATCTTCGAAATCTTCCACAAAATAGATGAGGAATGCAAGGTCGCTTGTCCCAAGTGCCTGGGGCCGGCCAGAAAGTTGATCTCTGCGACGAATTTTGTTTTGAAGGGTTCTGGATTCTATGTGAACGACTATCCGTCTAAGAGCCGACAGGCTGGGACGAAAGGCGATAAGGACGGGGCGGAGAAAAGTTCAACTGAAAAGAGTGAAGGGAAAACAACGGGAAAGAAGTCCGACTAAAGGGTCGCTCTCTTTTCCGGTCCTCTTTTCTTGATCAAGCAAACTAATTCGTCAAGAATAACCTGTGAGACCTCCTCTTTTGTCATGATCGGGAGGTCTTTTATTTCTCCGGTCTGGAAAAGAATCTTGATCTGATTGGTGTCACCTGCGAACCCCACGGCCACGTCGTTCGCGATGACCAGGTCGAGATTCTTGGCCTGCAGTTTCTTCTGGGCATTGGCAATCAGATCGTCTGTTTCTGCCGCAAACCCGATCAGAATCCTCTTCCCTTTCTGCTTTCCGATCTCTGCAAGGATGTCCACCGTTCTTTCCATGTCCAATGAGAGAGAGGCATCCTTTTTCTTTATTTTCTTGGAGTGAACTTCCTTAGGCCGATAATCGGCCACTGCCGCCGCTTTAATCACAACAGAACATGGCTTCAAATGGGTCAAAACCGCCTTTCTCATTTCTTCCGCTGTCTTGACGGGGACCCACTCGATATCCTTGCGAGGCAGGGAGGCAGACGTCGGTCCTGTGATAAGAATGACCTCTGCCCCTCTCCGTCTGGCCATTTTCGCCAGCGCATAGCCCATCTTTCCTGAGGAGAGATTGGTGATGAAACGGACCGGATCGATCGGCTCCTGGGTAGGACCCGCCGTGATCAGGATGCGCTCACCCTTCAGGTCTTTGGGAGAGAAGAGATCCTCCGCCTTCTCCATCACGTCCTCCAGTTCGGCAAGCCTCCCTTTTCCATACCAATGACAGGCCAGCTCTCCAGTTCCGGGTTCGACAAAATGAACTCCCCGTTCAATGAGGGTCTGCATGTTCTTTTGAAAGGCTGGGTTCTCCCACATATTCACATTCATGGAAGGGGCCAGAAGGACCGGCGCTCTCGAAGCCATGACCATGGTGGACAGAAAGTCATCGGCAATGCCATTGGCAATTTTCCCGATGATGTTGGCGGTCGCGGGAAGAATGATAATCAACTCGGCCAGGTCAGCCAGAGCCACATGACCGATCTGGCTCTCTTCAAAAAGCGCAAAGGCATCCGTGACAACAGGGTTGCCCGAGAGGGTTTGAAACGTTAGGGGCATCATGAATTCCTCGGCATGTCGAGTCATGACCACGTGGACATTGGCCTCGGCCTTGACCAGAAGCCTCACGAATTCGGCTGCCTTGTAGACAGCAATGCCGCCTGTCACCCCCAAGACAATCTGTTTTCCTTTCAGCATGAATATTCATATATCACAAAATGGGTATCCTTCTCAAATGGTTAAGGCTGGGGTATTTGACCCGTTCGGCCGCGCCAAGCCCCGGCCTTTAGGCCGGGGAGTCGAAGGGTTGACTTTTCAACCCTCCATTGTTATCCTCCGTCTCAACCAAGGGAAGCTGGAGAGTGAGGATGGCTGAAAGAGATCCCATCGACGTAATCAGGGAACAGCTAAGCAAAACAGAGGGATTGGCGAACCTCCACGCGGATCATGAGGCCTTCGTCCAATGGCAAGGAGAGACCAAGACGGTCCTCGAAAAGGTGTTCAGTCCCAAGTCAATCCACAGTCAGAGTTTTATCGCACTTCGCTTTCGAGAAGTGAGTGTGAAGGCCTTTGCCTCTCCAGAGATTGACAAGATCAATGCGGGCCGCTACAGGCGCGATCTTGACAGTGCCAAGAACATCCTTCAGGGTGCCATCAAAGAGTTGACTCTGGATCGTACACTCTTTAAAAAAATCCAGACGACTCCCAAGAGTGTGGAGGTGTCATTGAAGGGAGAATATTTCGTTTCTCCCCCTACGCTCACCCTTGATACGCTCCAAGCCATTGAGTCGGCTTTGGAGGGAAGTGGACTAAAGGTCATTCGCGATGATGAAACCCAGAAAAAGAGTGGATGGCTCACCTCCCGGATCGATCAGATCAAGCGATCACGCTTCGGCCTCTACGATCTGTCAGGTCCAGATGCGACTCAGGTCCTTCTTGAGCTGGGTGCAGCCATTGTCTTGGGAAAAGAAATCTTTGTCCTCCATAAAAAGGGAACATCCCTGCCTGAGGTTTTGAAACCCTTTGAACGGGTCGAATATGATCATCTCTCCGATCTCACTGAAAAGCTGAAGAAACGCATCAAAATCTAGCGAAGCTCCCCGCGCCCCGTTAAGACGGGACAGGCACAGCGCGGGGCTTGCGGGGCACGCTCCGGTCAGCCCTTCGTCTCCCCCGTCTAGGAGACTGTGCCGTAATGAGTTAATGGGTAACTCTTGGCGGAGCGAGTGGTCGGGCTCCTCACCTTTAGAATGCGGATCTTTTGGGCTACAGGTAACTGACCTTTTGAGGAGCAGGAGGAAACAAAATTCATGAATTTCGAACTGACCGATGAACAAAAAGACATCATCAAGGCTGCGAGGGAGTTTGCTGAAAAAGAGTTACCGGACATTGCACAGGAATGTGATCGTGAAGAGAAAGCTCCGGACCACCTCTGGAAGAAAGCCTGCGATCTTGGTTTTGTGGGTGTTTTTATCCCAGAGGCCTATGGCGGACCGGGGTTGGGTTACCTGGAACATTGCTTGATCCATGAGGAGTTCTGGAGGGTGGATCCTGGACTCGGCTCCTTTATCATGTCAACACCCTTCGGATCCGAAATGATCCTCCTCTTCGGCACAGAAGAACAGAAGAAGAAATGGCTTCCTCTCATTGTCCGAGGCGAAGCCATCACGGGCGCAGCCATCTCTGAGCCTGACGCGGGAAGTGACGTCTCTTCCGTGACAACCACAGGCACCCTGGTAGGTGACGAGTATGTGATCAACGGGAATAAGATGTTTATTACCAACGGAACGCGGGCCAAGTTTCTCCAGGTTCTCTGCGTGACAGAACCAAATGCCCCATCCCGCCATAATCGGTTCAGCGTGATCACAGTCGAAACGGATCGAAAGGGATTCGAAGCCACCAAATTGAAGAACAAACTCGGTATTCGAGCCTCAGACACTACGGAGATTACGTTCACCGATGTTCGAGTCCCAAAAGAAAATCTTATCGGCACCGCCGGTCAAGGCTTCCAACAGTTCATGAGTTTCTTTGACCGCACCCGCGTCCACATCTGTGCTCAAGCCACTGGGATCGCTCAAGGAGCCATGGAGCAGGCGATCAAACATGTTCGACAACGGCAACAGTTTGGAAAACCCCTTGCCTCTTTCCAGGCGACCCAGTTCAAGATTGCGGAGATGGCCACTCGAATTGAGGCAGGCAGAACCCTCTACCAGAAGGCAGCTTGGCTCCTCGATCAAGAAAAACTAAGCTCTTCTCTCATCGCCATGGCAAAATGGTTTACCGGAGAAACAGCCGTCCGGGTCACCGATGAAGCCCTTCAACTCCATGGAGGATATGGGTTTATTGGGGACTACGCGATTGAGCGTTTCTATCGTGATGCCAAGATCGTTGAGATCTACGAAGGGACCAAGGAGATCGAAAAACTCATCATTGCCCGGGCACTTTTAGGGAAATATTGATGCAACAGGGTGGAAAAGGGTTTAAGAAGAGGGTAGAAAACTCTACCATCAGTGTGACGATGGATCAGAAGTGCGAACGGATCTCTTGACAGACAGGGAACGGACGTAAACCAAGAACAGCTTCGTCAATCCGTAACCCAGAATCCCTCCAGCGATCACATCGGTGGGGTAGTGGACGCCCAGGTAAATTCGCGTCCATCCCACAAATCCCGCGACGGCATAGAAAACGACTCGATACCGGGGAAACCAGTCCGCAAGAAAGGTCGCCATCATAAAGGCATACAGGGTATGTGCACTCGGGAAACTGGGGTCCAGGATCTCTCCGGCCCCTCTCGACAGTGCTGAAGATAGCGTCCAAAGGATCGGCGGCCTTGGCCTTTGAATCAGATACTTGAGCCCATACACGACGGCGGATTGAAGGGCGTAAAGGATGACAAGGCGACCGAGGATTTTCTTCTGTCTTGTCAGGACCGAACTCAGGACGATCAAGAAGATGACGACTACGTGACTGCCAAGATGGGTAAGCCAGGGAATGACCTGGTCAAGAAAAGGTGACGTCCACCAACCATGTCCCCACGTCATGAAGTTCAGTTCCCAATCCATATCACCCTAATCCTATCTTGGCAACTGAGGAATGATGTCTGCCAAGTTCTCACTTCGGATGCAGACGTTGGCGATCTGATCTAGCTCTGAACAGGCACTGTTAAAGGCAACAGAAAATCCGACCCTCTTAAACATTTCGATATCCCCAGAACTGTCGCCGATGGCCACGCTCTCTTCGGATTCTATGCCAAACGTTTCGAGGATCTTCCCCACCCATCTGGCTTTCTGGTCGTAATAGACCTGGATCCTCACTTTCCCTGTCAGGATTCCATTCTCGTGAAGAAGGTCGTTTGAAACCGAATAGTCGAATCCGTACCTTTGATGTACCCAGTCTGAAAGGACCGAGAGACCTGAGGAGACCATGGCTAGCTTCAACCCTCTGCCCTTCAGATATCCGATCAGCTCGTCGGCGCCTGAGTAAAAAGGGACCGTTTTGGCGATCTCCGTAAGCTCCTCCACCCTCATCCCCTTCCACACCTTCGCGTCCAGCTCGCAGAACTCCTCATAAGAGATGAGTCCGGCCAGAAATTTCTTTTGATACGCTTCTGCGAAACCGACCCATTTGCCCAACTGCTTGTGGATATATTCCCAGATCGATCGCTCCCGGGTCAATGTTCCATCGAGATCGAAGATCACCATTTTGAATTGTTTTCCTTCCCTCATGAGTGTTATTTTATAAGAAATATCCCTTTGAGTTCAATGACCACGTGTTGGATGTTCGTCTTTGATTCTGTCTCTGAGATAATGATGGCTCTATGAAAACCCGCAGACTTCTGTCCTGGGCTCCATTGGTCATTTTGATCCTGGTGGCCCTCGCCTGTTTTTTCTTCGCTCTCGACCTCAAGAAGACCGTTCTCACAAGGCTGTCGGACCAGGGTACAACCATCGTTGGACAGAAGGTCCTCGTCCAAGATATCTCCTTCCATTTCCCCGCTATCGTAGATCTCTATGGGATCGTCGTCAAGAACCCAGAAGGCTTTCCATCGGGAGACCTCCTTCGAATAAAGAGGCTGCACCTCAACATTCATTTGTCGCAAGTTCTCAGGGGGCATTTTTCGCTCCGACGGCTGGTGGCCTTCTCCCCTGAAGTCGAGCTCATCAAAAATGAAAAGGGAGAATGGAACATGTCGGGCACCTTGAGGCAGCGGTTGCTCCAGGAATCGCCCGTTCAGACAAAATATCCCATGGACGAACTCAGGGTCGAATCAGGACGTTTCACGTTCAATAGAGACCCGGCGCTCACGGTCGAAGGTATTGAGGTCATATTTAAGAACCTTCTTTCTGATCCTGGAGCCAAGACAGAGGTGGAAGGGAATGGGGTCTACCTCGGGAATAAATTTCAGGCCGAAGGCTCCCTCTTTCTTCAAGAGACACCCCCAAGGGTTGACATTCACCTGTCTTCGGGGGATTTTGTCCTGTCAGCTTTCAAGAAATATCTCGAACCTTACAACATCGGAATTGAAAAGACCAGATGGGCCCTCGATGTATCCCTTCAAGGGAACCAGGAAAGAGGGTTCCAAATCAGATCCAGGTTGCAGCAGGTGAAAGGCCCAGGAATATTCCAACGTCTCTCAGCCGTCCAAAACATTCAGTTTCAGGCCGATGCGACCTACCAACCTACGTTCGGACATACTGACTCTGCACTCTGGGACACTTCGGGCAGAGGGAATGTCTGTAACAGCGATGGGTACCGTGACGGAAGTCAGGAGGAATCCTTCCTACCAACTTGAGGGACAGATCGACAACCTCGATCTTTCTAAACTCTTTGTCACGAAAGATCTCAAGATGGCAGGGAAACTGATATCACAAAACGTGAAGATCCAGGGCAAGCTGAAACATGGAGCGCCTAAAATCGCTGGGATCATCCGCCTCAGAGATGGAGAGATGAGATCCCCTCAGGCAACCGTCGAAAAGATGCAGGCTGATCTTGATTGTTCATGGACAGAGGATCTCTCGATCAAAGGCAACCTCTCGGCAAGAATTCTGAAGGTGGGAGAACTTCTGCCTGATTCATGGGCTGGGAGATCTGTCCACCTGCGTACCGATGCCACGTTCAGCCTACACCATGACTCGTTGATCATCCATACCGGAACGTTCGACGGAGACGGCATCTCTGGAACATTCCAGGGGACCCTGACAGATCTAAGGAAGAACGCTTTCTACCAGTGCGAGGTGCAACTGGATAAATTGTCCCTCGCAGCATTTCAGTTATCGAGAGATTTCGAGCTGAATGGAACGGTCACCTCGCGAAATATTCAGATCAGAGGAACTTTGAAAGGGGGGATTCCTGAGAGCTCTGGTCTCTTGCATCTCAAAGATGGCAAGGTAGGTTTTCTCAAATCACCCTGGAGAAGATCCGGGGGGATTTCGATTTCAAGTTAGAGAAGGAGCTATCGATCAAAGCAGACGCAACCGCCAATCTGACGGTGGCCGGAGATATCATCAAGGAGAAACCCCTGGAGGTTCGATGGTCGGGGATGTTTCAAGGCAACCCAGAGCAGATGGTGACGACGTCCTCTTTCCATTTCTCCCCTCTCGACGTCAGGCTGGCCGACGAGAAGACGTTGCATCTGGGAAAGAGCGCTTTGAAGATTGAGGGAACCATTCAAAGAGATTCTTTCTCGGGCAACCACCTTTTTGAGACAGAGGAACTGCGTTACGGGGAACTGACTCTTCGAGGGGTACGGACGAGCTCCACTCTCGATTTTCAAAATGACGATCTCACGCTGCGAGACGTTCGCCTTGAAGGTCAGGGCACGAGAGGACATGCCGCTCAAGTGAAGGTCTCTGGCGTGCAGCAGAAGAAATCCTACGGAATTGATCTTCAGGGCATGGAGATTCATTATCGCAATGATGACTTCGTCCTGGAACAATCCGATGTCGCCTGGAAGATGGATCCGGCGAAAGGACACCATGATTTCCGTTTTTCCGCTGGGACTTTAGGGCACTCTGGAATTTCGCTCCATCGCATTGCCGGAAACGGGAGACTTGAGGGCAAGGATTTTTCCCTAGACCTCCCTCAGGCGGAGTGCTCCGGAGGAACGCTCAAGCTTTCGGCCCGAGGGAAGGTCTCGGAAACAATCTTTCCCGTCAGGTTAAGCATGACCTTAGAGCGAGGAGACCTCGGTGCATTAAGCAAGACCGCAGCCCATTGGATCACCCTTCCTTATCAGGTAGAAGGAAAGGCGAATAAACTCTTGTTCGAAGGGACAGTCCTTGCTTGGGATGCATTGGATGGACAGATCCTCGTGGAGGCAGACAAGATATCTGTGTTTGAAAGAGAGACAAAACGCACCCTCGTCAGGGACGGAGCGTTGAGAGCAAAGATTGATTGCCTGGGAAAAGACCTCACCCTGAGGGCGGATGCGACGGTCGGACCTCTCTCAGCCCAACTTTCTGGAACAGGGACTCGATGGATGGAAAAAGATCGGGGTCTGACCCTAAAGCTCTCAGTTCCTGGGGTTAACGTGCCACTTGTGCGAGAGGTATTTTGGGATGTCTTTCCCGATAGCTTACTCTACGTAGGTCTTGAAGGATCCATCTCCTCTGCGCTCTCCCTCGTTGTCCATGGGCAAAGGTGGAACGTGGAAGGAGAGGTTTTGCTCAAAGAGTGTCGCCTCAGCGGCGAGAACGGGGAGTATTCGATCGGCCCGATCAATGGGTCATTCCCTCTTCGATATGGCAAGACTTCAACCCAGGGATCTCTCCTGACTCTCCCCACACATGAAAAATCTGAATTCGATCAGCTTCTCCACTCCTATGAGAGAGACCCTCTGGAGCAGGGCTCCCAGACAGTGACTCTGGGTGCACTGAACTATGGATTTCCGTTGCTCGAAGACATTCGACTCCGCAGCATGTCTCGCGACAGCTCTTTGAATGTCTTCCGATTCGATGCTAAGATATTCAACGGCCAATTGTATGGTTCTGGGGCCCTCGACCTTTCTGAGGGATTGAATTTTAGAGGAGGATTTCTCGTCAAAGGAGTAAGCTTAAAGGCCCTCTGCGATACTATCCCACCGATCCGAGGGTTTATTTCCGGAAATGTGGACGGGGTTGTCAGTGTGAAGGGAAGCGGAACGGGTTTCTCCAATCTCGTGGGGAAAGGAGAGTTTTGGGCGGATCCCAAGGCTGGCGAAAAGATGATGATCAGCAGAGAGTTCTTGCAGAAGGTCGGGGGGATTTCCGCGAAACTTTATCTCGGTGACCGGCGTTTCAATAGGGGAATCTTGGAAGCTTACCTGAAAGACGGATACGTGATCTTCAAAGAACTGGAATTGTCGAACCGAAATCTTCTGGGAATGACGGATCTCTCTGTAAAAGTCGCGCCCTTCAACAATCGGATTGATCTCGACCACCTCTTGTGGACGATCACCGAAGCAGCCACACGGGCCAAGGAGAAAAAGTGAAAGCATTGATTCCCTACAGCTTGGAGTCGTCTCCACAGAAAAGGAGGAAAAAATGAGAAAAAAGGTGTGTGTGAGAGTGGGCTTGTTTCTGTCCATCCTGTTGATCTCCTGTGCCATCATTACGGTGAATATCTACTTCCCTGAGAAAGAAGTACAAGAGGCTTATAAGGCCTTGGAGAAGGAATTGATGACTCCTGAGGAGACGAAACCCGAGGGCACACCGGAAAAGAAAACAGAGACTCCACCCCAGAGCTCCATCCGATGGGAGTGGGTCCCGTTAGCCATGGCCCAACCCTCAGAGCTTTCCGGGAAGATCGCAGACGTGGTGAAGAAGATGCCGGATGTGGTCGCCGCCTACAAGGAGATGGGTGCTCGTCTCCCCCAAATCGACCGACTGAGAGATAGCGGAGCGGTTGGAGAAGGAAAGAATGGTTTGCTGGAGGTGAGAGAAGAGAAGGGAGTGACGCCTGCGGACAGAAGCTTGATCTCGGCTGAGAATGAGAATCGAAGAACAATCATGAACGGCATGGCAAGAGCCATTGTCCGCATCAATCGGGTTCCCGAGAATGAGCAGAACATCAAACAAGTCATGCCCCAAGCTGTGGAGCAATTTGCATCCGTCCGGCGGTCTTCAGCCAAGAAGGGGTGGTGGGTTCAGGAGTCTGACGGAAACTGGAGCCGAAAGTAACTCATGAATGAATAACGAGCATTCCATCGAGTCATCTGCGGATCCCGACGAAGACGTTCGCTATGATATCGTTCGATCGAGACACAGGCGAAGAACGATCGCCATCTGTATCGAACGAGACGGACGGGTCGTTGTCCGTGCGCCTGCCAAGGCCGCTCGAGACGCTCTTCATCAATTTGTTCAAGAGAAAAGGCCCTGGATCAAGAAAAAGCTCCTTCAAATTCGCCAAGAGCAGACCGATGCTCATCCCAGAGCCTTTGTCTCAGGCGAAACGTTCTTCTATCTCGGAGACAGCTACCCATTAAAGATCACCCACAGCCCGAACGGTACTCCTCCTCTCGCTTTCATCGGTGGAGAATTTCAATTGAATGAGCGTTTCAAAGGCGATAGGAAGGCTCTTTTTGTCGTTTGGTATAAGAAGCAGGCTGAAATGCTCATTCGGCAACGCATCGACCGATACAGAGAGGTCATGGACATTCCCTCCGTCCAGGCACGGATCACATCTGCCAAATACCAGTGGGGAGGGTGCTCTTCAAGAGATCGGATCACCTTTAGCTGGAGGATCGTCTTGGCGCCTCTCCCATTGGTTGACTACGTCGTTGTTCATGAGTTGGCCCATCTCAGAGAAAGAAATCATTCCTCGAACTTTTGGAAGATTGTTGAAGCTGTCCTTCCCGATTATCGTGTCCGGAGGCAGTGGCTAAGGGAGCATGGATATCTCTTGGATGTTTAGGTGAGAAGCGTCCCTCGATATCAGAAACCGTGCTTCTCCATTGCACGTTTTTCGCTTACAACCCTCCGAATTATCTTGTCAAATGGAATCGCTGTGCTAAAACACGAGGAAGGAATAGGCCTCCCCCTGGACCTATTGCACCCAAGCCTTACTGAGGCATTACGAATAACCCCTTAATTTCCTTGAAAAAACATGGGAGTCGTGTTATTTGTTGTTCTGAAGCTCAGGAAAATTCTGTCCTCGAGTTGCCATGATTCACGTCTCCCATATCTCCAAAACCTATCCTAGTCAGGTCTCTGCACTTTCCGATGTATGTCTGGAGATCTCACCGGGGGAGTTCACATACGTTGCCGGCCCAAGCGGTTCTGGTAAAACGACGCTTCTGCGAATTCTCTTTGGAGCCGAGAGACCGACGAGCGGCGAAGCCGTGGTGAATGAAATTCACATCACGGAAAAAGGCCTTGGAACAACCTACCCGTTGAGACGGACAATGGGGATCATCTTCGAGGAGCCGAAACTGTTGCGAGATAGAAGCGTTGGCGAGAACATCGCCCTGAGCCTCGAGGTCACGGGACACTTTGGTAAGGAAGTGAGAGAAAAGGTTTCGCAGGTCTTAGCCGAAGTGGGGCTTCAGGCCAGGGAAAAGGATTCCATTCTCTACCTCTCGGCCGGAGAACAACAGCGGGTAGCCATCGCTCGGGCTCTGGTTCATGACCCTCCTCTTCTTCTCGCGGATGAACCCACAGGCAATCTGGATCTTCGGACGACTGACGATGTCCTGAAGATCATCGGTCATCTCCACGAGAAAGGGACAACGATCCTGTTTGCAACGCATGATATGGACTTGCTTCAGCGTTATCCCCATCGCACGGTTTATCTTGAAGCAGGCAAGATCATGGAGAATGTGAGGACCTGATGTCTTCCCTCTACTATCTTCTCACACGGTCTTTCCGTAATATGAGGGAAAACCTCCTCGCCAACCTGGCGACGATCTGCATCATTGCCATCTCCATGTTCATTTTCTCAGCCTTTTCCCTCATCACATTGAACCTCACCTCTTTTCTTCAACTTTGGGAGAAAAAGATCGAGGTGATCGCCTACCTGAAGAAGAAAATTCCTCCTCCGGAGGTCGAGGGATTGATCAGGGACATCCGCCTCATCCACGGGATCGACGCCGTCAAATACGTTTCTTCCACGGAAGCCATGGCCTTCATGGAGTCGAAGTTGGGGAGTCAGAAAAATCTTCTCGAGGGAATCCAATCGGATGTCCTTCCCCCCTCCTTCGAAATAAAATTGAAGCAAGACTATCGGAACTCGACCAAAATCAAGGAAGTGGTGTCACAGTTGAAAGAGTTCTCACCCATTGAGGAAGTTCAGTATGGACAGGAGTGGGTTGAAACATTCTCCGGTCTTGTTCACATTGTTCGTCTGATGCAATGGATTTTGGGAGGCCTTCTCACCGCCGCAATGACCTTTATCATCGCCAATACGCTCCAGATGACCATCTCCTCCAGACGAGAGGAGATTGAGATCATGCATCTCGTCGGGGCGCGTCCAGCTTTTATCCAGATCCCCTTTTACATCGAGGGACTGATTCAGGGGCTTCTGGGAGCAGCCTTGGCGATGGTCTCACTCCAGTTTCTGTACAGAGTCTTCTTATCTCATGTGACCCCTTCGATGGCGGGATGGCTCAACAAATTTCCCGTAACATTCCTGTCCCAGGAGACCGTGGCATGGTTCTTGCTTGGAGGTGTGGTGCTCGGTCTCTTCGGCAGCTTTGTTGCTTCACTCAAGATTCTAAAATACAGCGGGTGACGGGCCGATGAGACGGTGGACATGGGTCGTGGTTGTATGCATTTTCACCGGAATGGCCGTCGACCTCGGCCTGTCTGCTCTCTGGGCCGCCCCAACCCAGCAGATTGAGAAGGACCTCGTTAAAAGAAGAAGGACCTCAAGACCATCAATAAAGAGCTTTCTAAGACCAAGGAAAAGGAGAAGGAAATTCGGGGAAAGGAATCCTCCATCCTGGAAAGGCTTTCGGCCATTGAGACGGACCTCTATCGTAAGGAAAAAGAATTGAAGCAGATGGAGCGCCAGCTCGGACTCACCCAAACAAGGCTTCAGCAGACAGGGGAACAGATCGTCATGCTCAATGCGGGGATCGATACCACCCGGGGAGAATTTTTTTCGAGGCTCGCAGCCCTGTACAAGATGGGAAGGATTTCTCCAGAGACGCTTCTCCTCTCCTCAGGGTCGTATCTTGATCTGTTGCGGATTGACAAGTACTTCAGGGTCATCCTTGAATCGGATACGCTCATTGTGGACACGTATCTCCATCAGGTCGCCCTGAAAGAAAGGTCTCAGGACTCCCTGCTTCGAGATCAGTCCCAGTGGCAGCGGGCGATTGCGGAAGTCACCAAGAAAAGGGAAGAGGTGAAGCGGGTCAAGGAAGAACAGCGGGCTCTCCTCAAATCGATCCAGAATCAGAAAACGGTCTATCGGAAAGTCATCCAGGAATTGGAGACAAGGGCAAAAGAACTTCAGACCCTGGTCGAAAAGCTCGAGAAAGAAAAAGGCCTGCTTGCCTACGGGAAATCAAAATCTGATTATATGAAGGCCCCCCTGATCGTCCCGGTTCAGGGCAAGATGATCAGTGCCTTTCGAGAAAAGGGGCAGAATGGGATTGAAATCAAAGCGCCCGTGGGAACCGAGATCCGGGCGGTTCTCTCAGGCAGGGTCCTCTACGCCGATTGGTTCAAGGGATTTGGGAATGTGGTGATCATCGACCACGGCGATCATCTCTTCACGGTCTCCGGGTATAGTTCCCAGCTTCTGAAGAAAACAGGGGACTCCGTAGAACAAGGAGAAGCCATTGCTCTGGTGGGCAGTTCTGGGTCTCTCAAGGGGCCCTGTCTTTACTTTGAGATTCGCCATCGAGGGAAGCCCCAGGATCCCACGAATTGGATCCCTCAGTTAGAGAAAGGGACTTCCGCTTCGGAGAGTTAAGAAAAGGGTTGGAACAAACCCTGAAGGAGGAGAGCATGTCGGATTGGAAAAAGAGTAAACATCTTAAAGTCGTCTTGCTTGTCTTGGTGGTCTTTGTCTTGGGGGTAACGATCGGAATCGGTCGTTCGCATAAAGTCTCCGCCCTCTCGAACAATGTCTACGAAGATCTCAAAGGATTCACCGATGTCCTTGGAATCATCCAGCGGGAGTACGTCGAGGAGACCAAGCCGAAGAGTCTGCTGTACGGCGCCATCAAGGGGATGCTTGAGACTCTGGATCCACACTCCGCCTTCCTCCCCCCTGAGAGCTTCAAAGAGATGCAGGAGGAAACGAAGGGTCGTTTTGAAGGCATCGGCATCGAAATCACCACGAAGGATAACGTTCTCACCGTGGTTTCTCCCATCGAGGGAACTCCCGCTTTTAAGGCGGGTCTTCGGGCAGGAGATCAGATTGTCGGGATTGATGGAGAGTCGACAAAAAACATGAACTTGATGGATGCGGTCAAACGATTGCGGGGTCCCAAGGGGTCGAAGGTTACAGTGACCATCATGCGAGAAGGACTTGCCAAGCCCGAAGACTTCACTCTGACACGCGATGTGATTCCGGTGCGCAGCGTACGGTATGAACTCTTAGATGAGCATTACGGGTATGTCCGCCTGTCACAGTTTCAAGAGAAGACAGACAGTGATTTTGACAAAGCCATCCGAGCCTTGGAGGAAGAGAGCCATAAGGATTTGAAAGGCCTCATTCTGGATCTTCGAAATGATCCCGGAGGCCTCCTAGACCAGGCTGTGAAAATCACAGATCGATTTCTGGACTCTGGTGTCATCGTTTCTGTGGAGGGAAGAAAAGAAGACCAGAAAATGAAATTCAGTGCCCAGGCGCAGGATACCCTTCCCCCTTATCCTCTGATCGTTCTTGTGAATGAAGGGAGCGCCAGCGCATCCGAGATCGTGGCGGGTGCAATTCAGGATCATGGCCGAGGCGTGATTCTTGGAACACAGACCTTTGGGAAAGCATCCGTTCAGACGATCTTCCCCTTGAGAGACGGGGCGGGGTTAAGGTTGACCACGGCACGATACTTCACTCCAAAGGGCCGTTCCATTCAGGCGACAGGGATCACTCCAGACATTATAGTGAAACCTACACGACCCGAAGAAGACAAAGAGGGCACAGCGCCCAAACCGTTCACAGAGAAAGATCTGCAGAGGCATCTGATGGATACCGGGAAGACACCTTCCAAGGATAACAAAGAGAACAAAGACAAAGAGAACAAAGACAAAACAAAGAAAGAGGAGGTTAAGGAAAAAAGACTTCCCGACAACCAACTTGACACGGCTCTTGATCTTTTAAAAACCTGGGGAATCTTCAAGAATCAGATCAAGGTGAAGTAATGGCCAAAGGCTGACGGTTCGGCCGAGGAAGAAAGACGAACGAAGTTGGCTATGTGTTGTCTCTCTTCCTCGGCGTTTTCTTAGCCATGGCAGGGTATCAGTATATCACTCAGAAAGAATCGCCTTCCCAACAATCCCTCACGTCATGTAGTTTAATGATCATTCTTCTCTCAATGACCCATTATTCCATCATTCCATTCTTCTGTTGAAAGATTTTCAAAATCTCGTCTCTGGTAAAGGGTTCAAGTTCCTTGACCTGCTTCCCATCTCTTGCTAAGACCCGGGCCACGCCTTCCCTGACCTGGCCAATCACTTGAATGGGAATGGACGCTTCTTGAAATGCCCGTTGAATCGCAGGGTGGTCTGACGGAGAGATGGACAGAAGCAACGCTCCCGAAGCAATCACTCCGAGCGGATCCAAACCAAACTGTTCACACAGGATGCGGGATTCCTCATAAACAGGCACCTTGTTCAGATCGATCTCAATCTCTTTTTTTGAGGCCAGCGCCATCTCAACGATTCCGTTGATCAACCCTCCTTCCGTGGGGTCGTGCATTGAGTGGACAGTGGCATGGTCGCAGGCGATACGGGCGACCCGAAGAACCTCGATCCCAGGATCGTAAATGAATGCCTTCGCCCGCTGAATGAGTGAAGGAGCAATCCCCTTGCTCAACAGCTCGGATTCCTTCTCTCTGGCCATGATGGAAGTGCCTTCAATACAAACGCCCTTGACGAGAACGACGAGGTCCCCTGGCCTTGCCCCGCCGGTAGTTACCAATCTGTCTTTCTTGACCACTCCGATCATCTGACCAGAAAGGATGAGTTTCTTAATGCCAGAGGTAATCTCCGTGTGTCCGCCGATGAAGGAAATCCCAAAATGGCGACAGGCCTCATGAATCTGCCGGAACACTTCTTCGATGGATTTCAGGCCAGTCCCTTCCGGGAAAAGAAGGGTGGCCATGAACCATTTCGGAATCGCCCCTCGAGTTGCGATGTCATTCAGATTCACCACGACACCGTAGTATCCAATCTCCTCTGTCGTAAAGGTGATGGGATCTGCGGTGACCACCCAGAGGTCATCCGCCCCCGGTCCCAAATCAATAACAGTAGCATCTTCTCCGATATCGGGACCAATGACGATCTGCGGATCGAGGATCGTATATTTCTTGATGAGGTCCGCAAGAATTGAGGTTTCCAGTTTCCCGATGCCTGGTTTCTTTTCTTTTCTCTCTGACATAGGTCCCCCTAACTCGGAAGAAAAGGTGGAACTAATCATAACGAATTTAGGGTGGAGACACAATCCAAAAAAGCATACCCACTTGACACGAAGGAGAGAGACAAGAATAAACTTAGCCAAATACACGTCTAACCAGAGGGGAAAATCGTCAATGGATGGCCGATTCGTCCGAACACAAGAAGTGAGGCTCCCCGCCCCCGTCTGCCGACAGGCAGGCAGAGGGTGGGGCTTCCGGGAGATGTAAACACGATTACAGGCTCGGCTTTGACTCCAATACTGGAGTCTGTTACCGCCCTCCCCGCGGGCATCCAGCCGACCTGCCCGTGACGTTACCCGAAGAAGGGATGGATTGAAGTAAGGGCGCTTATCGGGCCTTTAGGGTTTGATGACGAGTTGAATCGGCGAGGCATTCTTATCGATTTTCGTTCCGACCGACGAGGAACAGTACACACAGAGGTATTCGTATTCGTCGCCCTCAGGCAGGACCAAGAGCAGTTTCTTTCTGACCGGCACTGCGGCCTTACATCTGGGACAGTAAAGGGAGGTCGCTTCAAATTCCTCAAAGCTTCGTTGCTTCATGGTTCTATTATAAGAAGAAATTACGAAAGAGACAATTCCGCTGTGATCTCTCCGGTATCTACTTCTACAATTTCGTTGAAACAATAGTCTGGAAGATGTATAGAATAGGGTAAACAGATGATGCGCATGACGGGAGAAAAAAGAATTTTTCGCCACTTCTTAGCCTGTGCCGTCCTGTCCTTTTTCTGCCTCGCAGGCAACGCAGACGCAAGTAGTCTCAGTTCCAAGATAGACATCAAGCCCATCAAAGGAAACAGAACGCTCCCGAGTCTCAACCTCGAAGATCTCAAAGGCAAGAAAGTTGACCTGAAAGGTTTTAAAGGAAAAGTCATTTTTCTCAATTTCTGGGCCACCTGGTGCGGCCCATGCAAAGAGGAAATGCCATCGATGGAAGCCCTCTACCAACGATTTAAGGATAGAAATTTCACTTTTCTCACCATCTCTGTGGACTATGAAGGGTCGAAACCTGTTAGGGAGTTTATCGAAAAGAATCGGTACACTTTCCCCGTCTTGGTCGATCAAAAAAGCGAGACCTTAGACATCTTCGAGGTGACAGGAATCCCAACCACCTTTGTCATCGATAAACAAGGGAAATTACTGGGAAAAGCCATCGGCCCACGCAACTGGACCAGCTCAGAGATTGTCTCGTACCTCACCCAACTTATCTCGCAATAATACACAACCGATGCCTGGCATTCCAAAGTGCCGGGAAATCCATCCTGAAAGGGCCAAAGACAGAAGAAGACTAATTTCTTCAACCCTCCTGAATGGACAGGCAAGAGAAGTTTTGACTTTCTGAATTCTTGACCTCTCTAGTAAGGAATATTATTTTTCAATTAAAGGGACTAATCTATGAAGTTAACGGCTCAATCTTCCGGGAGATGTAGATACGATTACACGGTCGGCTTTCCTCCCGCCTACCTGCCTCCCAGCAGACAGGCAGACGGTGCGTCCAGCCGACTTGCCCGTGACATGACGTTGATCGGTGGAGAAAAAACCATTCTTTTCCATTCTTTTTTGGGTGGACTCGTTTCTTTACGACAACTTTTGAAAAGCTCTTGGCTGAGGGCCTGAGGCGACTCAGACCCGATGCGCTAGAACCTTCACCCCCCTAAGTTTTAGCCATGGTCAAGAGCTTTTCTTTCGCCAGGCCGTACAGATCAAGAAGCCCCGGACCAGCCCTCAGGGTCACCTTTCTCCACCATGAATCCCTTCGGCCAACAATCCAGCTTTAAACTCGAGAAACTGCAATTCCTGTATCGTTCTTTCCTCCTTGGTCCTCTAATCCCCGGCAGAGCCATCACGGGATGTGAGGAACAATCCAACCTCTGCGAGCAGATTCGGAAAGATCTTTATACCCTTGTTTCCCGAGAGAAAAAAGGACCTTCTTATTTCAATCTCTCGCTTCCGGCAGTATGCGATAAAGTCCGAAATACTTAAGAAATGGAGATTGGGCGTATCGTGCCATTCATAGGGCAAGGACGGAGTGATCGGCGTTTTCCCCCTAAAAATATCTGGAATCGTGCACGATAATGGGCAAAATTTGGAAAACCGATGATCACTTCCCTCCCCACTCTTAATGCCTCTTTCATCACGACATCCGGTTTTTTTACCTGCTGGAAACTCTGATTGAGGATCACATAATCGAAAGATTTGTCCCCATATTCCGGCAGACCATTGTCGATATCCTCATGAAATACGCTTAATCCTTTGGCGACACATTGATAGATGGCCTGTTCGTCAATCTCAATGCCCTGGGCCCTGACATTCTTTGCCCGTACCAGCAGAGAGAGTAACTCTCCGTCACCGCAGCCAAGGTCCAACACGGATGACCCCTGTCTCACCCATTCGAGGATCGTCTGATATTCTAACGGAATTCCCTTAGATGACATACGTTATAACCTCATGTCTGCTCAGCCTCTTCTTAACCGGAAGAGGCTCTCTTCAGAAAATGTTTGACAAGATGTGTCTCCTCCTCAACCTCCAGGAGAAAGGCATCGTGACCATAGGTTGAATAGATTTCACAATAGGTCGTATCGATCCCGGCCAGTTTACAGGCCCTTACAATCTCCCGTGATTGGGAGGCCGGATATAGCCAATCGGACTTAAAGGCGAGCACAAGGACTTTTGCTTTAATTCCTTTGAAGACTTCATAGAGATTCTTCCCTCGCGAGACATCGAAGGTATCGATCGCTTTGGTGATATAGAGATAGGAATTGGCATCAAACCTCTTGACAAAATTGTCCCCCCGGTTATGGAGATACTCCTCTACCGCAAAACCATTGCTGAATTTATGAGATTTACCGTTTCGTCCATGGCGCCTTCCGAATTTTTCAGCCATCGAAGTCTCGCTCATGAAGGTGATATGGCCGATCATGCGGGCCACGGAAAGCCCTTTTGCCGGAGGATGCCCGCCATAGTAATTGCCGTCTTTCCAATGAGGGTCTGCCATGATCGCTTGCCGGCCGACTTCATTAAAGGCAATCTGCTGGGGGGAATGCTTGGTCGCAGAGGCAATGACGATAGCACTCTTCAGTTTCTCCGGGTAGGAAGCAATCCACTCCAGGGCCTGCATGCCTCCCATCGAACCGCCTGCCACGGAAAGGAGCTGATCAATCCCCAGATGGTCTATCAGGTGCTTTTGGACCTTGACCATATCGGAAATGCTGATGACCGGAAAATCGAGACCATATTTTTTCCCGGTCTTGGGATTGATGGAAGAGGGGCCGGTTGTTCCCTTGCAGCCTCCAAGGACGTTTGAACAGATGACAAAATACCTGTCCGTATCAAAGGCCTTTCCCGGTCCAATCATATCATCCCACCAACCCGGTTTCTCATCTCCTTTATGAAAGCCTGCCGCGTGAGCATCCCCTGAAAGGGCATGGAGGATGAGGATGGCATTGGACCTCTGGTCATTCAGCTTGCCATAGGTCTCATAAGCAACCGTGATCGGACCAAGTTTCTCACCGGTTTCCAGAACCAGCTCATGGGGTGGATGTGCGAAATCAAAGTATTGTGTCTGAACCATCCCACACCATGATCTGCGCTTGAGCTGGAGCTTTCCAGATTGAAGGTTGCCTTCGAATCACAGTCTCTGTGTGACGCCTCTCTAATTCGCTCACTCCTTTAGATAAAGAATTCGTCGCGTTGTCATCTCTTTCTCACCTCATCCTGCTGCTTTCTTCAAGGCCTGATCGATATCTTCCTTGATATCCTCTATATCCTCCAGACCGATCGAAAGCCGGATATAATCTTCTGTGACCCCTGTCTCCTCCTGCTCTTCACGGGTTAATTGCTGATGCGTGGTTGAAGCAGGATGGATGACAAGGCTTTTTGCATCTCCAATATTGGCCAAGATGGGAAAGAAGCTTCACCGAGTTGATAAACCTCTTTCCAGCCTCCAGTCCGCCTTTGATCCCAAAACCCACCAGGCCTCCAAAGTTGCCTTTCAGGTATTTGACGGCCAGTTTATGGCTCGGGTGTTCTTCCAATCCAGGATAGTTCACCCAGTTGACTAAGGGTGCTTCTTCAAGAATTGAGCAATCTTAAGGGCATTTTCAGAGTGTCTCTTGACCCTCAAGGGTAAAGTTTCTAATCCCTGAAGAAATAAGAAGGCATTGAAAGGGCTTAGAGGTGCCCCCAAGTCGCGGAGCAATTGCACCCTGACCTTAATAATGAAGGCCACATTGCCCAAACCTGGAAAATTTCCGAAGGTGTCCCAAAATTTCAATCCGTGATAACTGGGGTCCGGTTCCGTAAATTCAGGAAATTTACCATTGCTCCAGTCAAATTTTCCGGAATCGACAATCACTCCGCCGATCGATGTTCCGTGTCCACCAATATACTTTGTTGCAGAAGCAACGATGATGTCCGCTCCATAGTCGATAGGCTTAACCAATCCAATGCCGACCGTATTATCGACCACAAAAGGAATCCCCGCATCGTGGGCAATTTTGGCGATGGCTTCAAAATCCGGCACATCGAGCTTGGGATTACCGATTGTCTCCGCATAAATGGCCCTCGTTCTTCTTTGTAATCGCTTTCTTGAATTCCTCTGGTTTGGTCGAGTCAACAAACTTCACCTCTCTTCCCAATTTGGGAAAGGTATAGTGAAATAACTGGTAGGTCCCGCCGTAGAGATTATTGGCTGATACGATTTCATCACCTACCTGTGTAATCGCTAAGAGCGCAAAGGTTTCGGCAGCCTGCCCTGAAGCCACGGCCAACGCCCCAGTACCTCCTTCAATTGCTGCGACACGTCTTTCAAACACATCGGTGGTGGGGTTCATAATCCGGGTATAGATATTCCCGAATTCTTTGAGGGCAAAGAGATTCGCCGCATGCTCTGTGCTCTTAAATACGTAGGATGAAGTCTGGTAAATGGGGACTGCTCTTGACCCTGTCGTTGGATCAGGAGTCTCCTGGCCAGCGTGAAGCGCCAATGTTTCAAATCCTCTTTCTGACATTTCCCTTTACCTCCCTGTTTTTGGATTTTTGAGTTGGGGCGACCAAGGTCCCAGAAAATAAAAAAGCCTGCTGCCATTTTCTCTTCTGGCAGTAGGCTTATGGATCCTCCGCTGTTTTTGTAATGATGATGCCTACATGGGAGGACCTCCCCTGCCAAGATGACAGCACATGGACATGCAGCACATCATCATAGAATTGCTTTCGGGTTTCGCTGAACGTATTGTCTTCACCGGTCTTCTCACCGCACTCACCCCGTTGGAGGAGAATCGTGTGCTTGATGGCACTCCTACAATGTGGTATACTTCAGCTTAACACCTCCTTAAGTTTTGTCAAGTCCTTTTTCAAAGGTTTTTAATGATTAGTAGGAACGAGTGCTCTTCCGTGCAGACGAATCGTGGAGATTGGCATTTGAAAATCACGTTTGAGAATCTTGTTTTTGGAACGATGTCGAAGAAGATTGTCAACATCGTTTCATCCATTCTTCTCTTCCTGCCCCTTCTTGTGGGTGTGCTTCTCTTCCATGGATGCCCTCGCTGGGCGATTTGCGTCAGGAATGAGCCCTTTGAGGAATGAATGAAGCTTTCTGAAGAACAGATCCAACGCTATTCGCGGCAGATTATTCTTCCCGGAGTTGGCGGGAAGGGGCAGAGAAAGCTGGCGGAGGCCAAAGTCTTTATCATGGGGGCAGGAGGGCTGGGTTCTCCCGCGGCACTTTACCTGGCGGCGGCCGGTGTGGGAACCATCGGGCTGGCCGACTCGGACCGTGTCGAACTCAATAATCTGCAACGTCAAATCCTTCACATGACGCGTGATGTTGGTCGGCTAAAAGTGGAATCGGCGAAAACAACCCTTGAATCACTCAATCCGGAAGTAAAGGTCCAAATCTACCCTGAGCGCGTCACGTCCACGAACGTGCGGGAGATCATCCGGAGCTACGATCTTTGTCTCGACGGAAGCGACAACTTTTCCACAAGATTCCTCCTGAATGATGCCTGTTATTTTGAGAAGAAGACATTGATTTCAGGGGCCATCCTGCGTTTTGATGGCCAGTTGAGCACGTTTAAGCCCCATGCCGGCGGGCACTGCTATCGCTGTCTTTTTCCCGAGCCCCCTCGTCCCGGGATGGTCCCGAGCTGTCAGGAGGCCGGCGTTCTGGGGGCAGTGGCCGGGATCATTGGTCTGTTTCAAGCGAATGAGGCTCTGAAGGAAATCCTGGGGATTGGGCAATCCATGACCGGGCGGTTTCTTCTTTTCAACGCCTTGGATTTATCTTTCACCGAAATGAAGATTCAAAAGAATCCGATGTGCCCCCTCTGCGGAGAAAATCCCACGGTAAAGGAATTGATCCAGTACTCCCAGTCTTGCTCAACCCGAGATTCGGTACCACTCCAAGAACTTCCACAAGAACTCTGAAGCATGAGCAATACATCTCAGGAAATATTGTAAGTGTTTCACTCTGATACCGCTTTTTTAAAGATAAGATAGAAGCAACGCATGATTCGCATTCCAAGATCAATCTACCGAAAAATGCTTGAACATGCTCGGAGCGAGGCCCCCGTCGAGTGTTGTGGGATTTTGGGAGGGAAAGATGAAACTGTTCAGAGATCTTTCGAAATCAAGAATGTGGAAAGCAGCTCCGTTCAATTTCTAATGGATCCTCAAGAGCAGTTGAATGTCTTTGAAGAGATGGGAAAAGATTCAATGGAAATGGTTGCCATCTACCACTCCCATCCTCATACGATAGCCTTCCCCTCTGAAACAGATGTTCAAAAGACTTTCGACCCCAAAATGCCCTCGATCATTATCTCCCTGAAAGAAGAGGATGAACCAATGGTGAAAGCCTTCCGCATCGGAAAAGAAGCCATCTATCTCGAAGAGATTGAACTCATCTGAAAAGAGCATCGATTTGTAAGTGTGAGGAATGGGAAAGTATCCAACATATTTGGCCTCGCCTCCACCCTCGGAATCCCAGAGGCATATCCTGGCTACTATAAATTCCATATCACTGATTCAACTGGCTTTGGCATGGATATCATGCTCAATGGTTATGAGGGAAAGATCTGGATGAACACCATCCTTGGTGTCCCGGTCGGAAGGTTTTAGGAGTAGGGATACAGCCCGCGGGGTTTCGCTTAGGAAAGAAGACTGTGATCAAGATTGAACTCGTCGGCTTCCCCATTGTTTTGGTCTGTATCGCCACCGGCCTGATCGTGAGCACCTATGCCACTCGACTCTTGCGCCTGCCGCCACGATTGGGTGCGTTGATTGCGGTTGGCACTGGAATCTGTGGAAATTGGGCCACCGTGGCCACCGCCCCCACCATCAAGGCCACGGATTTGAAGGAAATTTTGAGTGACAGGCAATTTGGTTGTCCATCAAGGAATATTACGAGGCAAGCAAGGGCAATCCCTGTATATCAACGCAGGTGGTTCCCAAGATGACGAAGCAAGGCGGAGCGGCCGGGGAACAGACCCGTACTCTTGATGATGGAATGTCAAGGATTGATATCAGTCTTCTTCCGAGAGAGGATTTGAGACTTTTTCTCTTCTCCTTGATTTACGAATTCTTTCTCTGGGTCCTTCGCAGAAATCTAAGAATACTTCCTGTGTTGCCTCTTCCCCTGGCTTCAAGATAACAAAATCGCCATCCCAAGATCCCTGAAGCATCTTTTCAAAAAAAGCCAAGGACCCTTTGATCTCTTCATATTTCAAGCCCAGAAATTTGGCATTTTCGATCGCGTGTTCCCGATGAGCCTCGGATACCTGGATCCCTGTATGAACAAAGGCTATCCTTGTGTAAAGTTTGAATTCTTCCCGAATGCCCCATTCGGCCATTTCCTTTCCAAAGCGCTGACAGTATTTTTCAAAGGTTCCAAGGGGGGAATCCTTCTCTTCAATCCAGCCTCTTGTTAAGTAGTAGGTTCCTGGCTCTTTCTTGTGTTCTTCATCATATTTTTCCCTAGAACCAAGAAATAGTGCAACACAGTCGTGGACGCGTGGAATCACGACATGTTGGCGGTCTGATTTTAACCCTACGATTCCGTTGCCGCACAAACCATAACCCAAGACAATCGTCTCCTCCCCTTGAGCAGCCTTGTTGATTTCTTCTTGAATCGCTTCCTTCAATTTTTCGGGAGCGTTATGAAGGCCTTGTTCCAAGAAAACAAAAGAGATTTCATCTGACTCAAATTTAAGAAGTTCGTGTTTCATAACACTGCACGCGATCACAAGGTATTTCATCCAGAGGTCCCCTCCACGTTTTGATTCGGCACGGCATGGCCATGCTAAGTGAGTCCCAAACATTTGTGTTTGTTTCTGACGTAAGATCACCAGATTATTGTGGACGCTTTTTGACTATTGTTACAATAAAGTCTAGATCAACCTGCAACTTCAGTTAAGAGAACGGGGTAAGGGATCCACAAGGAAAGAGTTCGGGATCGGGCATTCAGTGGCGGCTTCATTCAGCAATCGGTAAGTCGATGAAGTGGGTGTGCTTTTTCAGGCCAGTTACCCGATAGTCGTTGACAAATATACCACATAGTGGTATTTATGTCGGATCCTTCCGGGTCTTCGGGTGGCACTCCGACTCCGTTTCGCAGAGAACTCATCAGAATCTTGATCCTTAGAAATATCAGGCAGGATCAGTGTACGGAGTGGTGAGTTCTGAGCGTTTCAGTTCTTCTCAGTACAGGGAGAATGGTGAACCCCAGGGAATTCCGTCATTCTAAAAGCATTCCAGGGTAATTTGAGGATATTCCGGAGAGAGCATGAAAATTGCGGTTGGTTTGAGTGGTGGTGTCGATTCCGCAGTCACGGCTTTACTCTGCAAACGGGAGGGTCACGAGGTGCTGGGGGTCTTTATGAAAATATGGGACCCCAGGGCTCCCGTTCCGCAGGAATCTTCTTTTCGAAATGCCTGTTTTGGTCCTGGTGAAGAAAATGATCTTCTGGAATCACAGCGAATCTGTGAAACCCTCGATATTCCTTTGGCAGTGATTGATTGTTCGAGGGAATTCGAGAATGAAATTCTATCCTATTTCCGCTCAACATACCTCAAGGGGCAAACGCCTAATCCCTGCATTCACTGTAACCGGAAATTGAAATTTGGACTTTTGCCAGCGCTTCTTAAGACTTCGGGCGAAGAGCATGATGCTTTTGCAACAGGCCATTACGCACGGGTCGAACGGGATGCATCAGACAATGTTTTTTTGAAGAAGGGGATTGATCCTCGTAAAGATCAATCTTATTTCCTGTATCGTCTTTCCCGTCAGCAATTGAAAACCACTCTGTTCCCTTTGGGGGGTCTATGCAAAGAGGATGTTAGAAGATTGGCTCATGAAGCAGGGATCCACGTATGGGACAAAGAAGAAAGCCAGGACTTCTATTCCGGAGACTATCGTATGCTGGTATTATCAGGAAGCCAGGGTGAACGGGTTTCGCATGACGGGACAATCGTCGATCGTGAAGGGAATATCCTCGGGCGACATGAAGGGATCTGGAATTACACCATCGGACAGCGGAAAGGGCTCGGGTTAATAGGGCTTTACCCGTTGTATGTACTGGAAATTGACGCTGAAAAGAACCAGATCGTTGTCGGTCGCAAATCCGACCTTTTTCGCCGGGGACTGTACGCATCCGAATTCAACTGGCTAATGGATAAGCTGCCGGATCATGTTTCCTGTAAGACAAGATCATCACAACCTGAGATACCCTGTTCCGTTTCGAAAGCGTCTGAGGATACCGTTGAGGTCACCTTCTCTCAACCGGCCAAAGGGGTGTGCCCAGGTCAATCCGTTGTGTTGTACAGTGATGACACGGTGGTCGGTGGCGGTACCATTGAAAGAGCCTTCTGACCTATCTCATTGACCCATGGTGCAAATGCGCCTTAATTGAGTCGCCTGCCTAAAAGGGTTCCATTTTTTGTTTACTTCCCTGAAAAGGGAACAATTCAAAAAGGGCTTGACAAAATTAACCTGTGTGTTAGATTAATAATACCACATTGTAGTACCATCAAAGGGGGCAGTAGTCGAGAACGTGATGGTTCCCCTCTCCATTACAGGGAGGTCCAACCAGGAACAGACATAAATGGTGGGTCTTATGTTTCGCAAGTCTCTGGTATTTTTTCTTATTGCCGTTTTTTGCGCCCTTCAGGCTAGTCCCTGCCTGACTGCCTTACCGGATTCGTGCGTGCCGGGTTCAACGCCTCTGGCAGCGTCAGTGCCATCGGCCAATTCTCATCACTGCTGCTGCCCTGAGAAAGGACCTCGCTGCTGTGACATGGAGCAGGAGTCTACCCCTCACCTGCCTGATATGGCGATCAATGCCACGTCCGGCGGTAGTTGTGATTATGCCCCAAGGTTTGAGACTTTGGGCGCTGGCATACAGAACCTTATTCCAGTTCAAAATCAGCAACTCCTCCAAGTTCTTAACGATACGGGTCCGCCTCTTACCTCGTTTTACCTCACCAACCTGACTCTTCGCTGTTGATCAACTCGATCTCTTGAATATCCGGCGCCCCATTCCAAGAAATGGAGGTACTTTGTCTACAACTGTTCTTCCGGCTGGACGTGCAGCCACAAATACACACACAGAAAAGGAGAAGACATGTCTCGGACGAAATCAGCCCTATTGCTGGCAGTGTTATTTTTCGTGTTCGCAATTCCTGCTTCACTCACAACGGCAAATGCCACCTCGGCCTCAGCGACCCAGGTCACTTATCCTGAGAAGACATTTGGCAACGGAAAAGCACAGTTCTTCACCTACAAGACGGAGGATGGCGTGACCATCCGTTACTTCATCATTAAGAGCTCCGACGGCGTCATCCGTGCGGCCTTCGACGCCTGCGACGTGTGCTGGCAGGCAAATAAGGGCTACACCCAGAACGGCGACTTCATGGTCTGCAAAAACTGTGGTAAGAAGTTCCCATCCGCTCGCGTCAATGAAGTCCAGGGCGGCTGCAACCCGGCTCCCCTTGTCCGGAAGATGGAGAACGGCAATCTCGTCATTCAGGTGGCCGACCTTCTCCAGGGGAAGCGTTTCTTCGATTTTTAAGGAGGGAAGCGATGACACTCAAAACGATAGCGATCAGCAACCTGAGACGCCGAAAGGCCCGAGCGTTCTTCGTGCTTGCGGGGCTGCTCATCGGCGTATCGACGGTTGTCGGACTCATCAGCCTCGTCCAGGAGATGAAGAACGACATTAACCACAAGCTGGAAATGTTTGGCGCGAACATCCTCATCGTGCCTAAGACTGAGAACCTTTCCCTCACCTACGGCGGGATGTCGTTGGGTGGCGTCTCCTTTGACATGAAGGAGATACGCCAGGAGGAGCTCAACAAAATAAGAACCATCAAGAACTCAGCCAACGTGGCGGCAGTTGGACCCATGGTGCTCGGTCCGGTCACGGTGGGAGAACACCGGATGCTGATAGCCGGGGTCGATTTCCGGGCCACCGAGATTCTCAGACCCTGGTGGATCGCCAAGGGAAAACTCCCCAGCGAGGAAGACAATATGGTGGTTCTCGGTTCCGAGGCTTCCCGCGTGACGGGTCTCAATCCGGGTGACAGGGTGAAGATCCACGGCCGGGAGTTGCTCGTGGCAAGCGTCCTCGAAGAGACAGGGTCACAGGATGATGGGCTTGTTTTTTCTCCCCTTGCTGCCGCACAGGGACTCCTTGGGAAGCAGGGCAGGATCTCGATGGTGGAGGTGGCCGCCCTTTGCACCGGATGCCCCATCCCCGAAATGGTGAAACAGATCTCCGAGGTACTGCCAAGCGCCAACGTCATGGCCATTCAGCAGGTGGTCAAAGGCCGGATGGAAACGATAGGCCACTTCCAGAAATTTTCCTACGGCATCTCCGTGCTGGTGCTGCTCGTCGGATGCCTGATGGTCCTGGTCACCATGATGGGGAGCGTCCGCGAGCGAACCGTGGAGATCGGGATATTCCGCGCCATGGGTTTTCGGAAATCCCACGTGATCAGGATTGTCCTGCTCGAAGCAGGAATGGTGGGGGCCTTGGCGGGGATCGCCGGATACTTTGCCGGCGTCGGTGCCACGAGGGCGCTCCTGCCCCTGTTCACCGAAGGACACGGTCACGGAGGCATCTCCCTCGATCCGATGATGGCTGGAGGGGCATTCATCGTCTCGATCATCCTCGCAATCACGGCAAGCTTGTATCCAGCGCTGATGGCTTCCCGGCTTGACCCGAACGAAGCCCTGAGAGCACTGTAAGGAGGAAAGCGATGAGTTACATCCACGCAGAAGAGTTGGTCAAACAGTACGGCACAGGGGAGGCAGTGGTCACCGCCGTCGGGGGTGTCAGTCTTCAGATTGACGAAGGTGAGTTCGTGGCCATCATGGGAGAATCAGGTTCAGGCAAGTCGACGCTTCTCTCCATGCTGGGGGGACTCAATTCGCCGACCTCGGGCCGGTTCCTTGTAAATGGAGTCGAAGTCTACGCACTGACGTCCGATGAACGGGCTGATTTTCGCAAGAAGTCCATAGGTTTTGTCTTCCAGAACTTTCACCTCCTGCCCTATCTGACGCTCGCAGAGAATGTCATGCTGCCCCTGGCCATCTTGAATGTGAGCAAGAAAACGAAACTCTCTGCCGCCACGGATGCGCTGGCACACGTAGGTCTCGGCAGTAAAGCAACGCGATTGCCCAGCCAGATCTCAGGTGGCGAGCAGGAGCGTGTAGCCATTGCCAGGGCGATCGTGAACCGTCCTCCCATTATCCTTGCCGACGAGCCCACGGGCAACCTTGACACACGCACCGGCGGGGAGATCATGAAATTACTCACCGTCCTGAACCAGGAAGGGATCACGGTGATCATGGTGACCCACAGCAATGAGTACGCCCATCATGCCCGAAGGCTCATCAGGCTCTCCGACGGCCAACTGGCGAGGGAAGAGACGGTGATGGAGCAAGGAGGGCAGGCTTGAGGAGCGATTGAGAGCCGGCCCGCGGCGGGACATTTTCACACCCAAAGTCTCGAATTGCCTGGAGCTATATCAATATACTTCATTAAATTAAAAAGAAAGGAATGAACTATGAAAAGGAACTTCACTATTATCTTGTTGATTACTTTATTCATAGGCGGAGGCGTGGGGATACCAGGTCATGCAGGCATTTTTGTGGAAGGAGATTGGAGCTCCGGTCGCGGAGATGCAAGAAGCGATGAAGGAGGCTTACGGGAAATAGGACGAACGATCCAGGAAGCTCAATAACCGGACCCCGAGGTGGAAGGCCCGTATTGTCTAAGCCTAGGCCTCGTGAAGCGAAACAGGAGCGACTTGGCAATGAAAGTTGATTTGCCCCGGAGTCGTTTAAAAGCCAACCTTTCAGGAAGAGAATTCTTTTTGAATGGGTCCCGAGGAACTCGAAAAAGGAGAGCATTTTATGAAACTGAAAGATGTCTCAATTAACAATCTAAGCAGATGGAGGGTTACCGTGCGACGTACGTTAAAACTAACCATTTTCCTTCTTCTGGCAGGGATGTGCCTGGCATGCGGTGTCGACAGGATTCCTCTGGAACCGGCCCATCTCTTTCACCGTGAGCGGCCTATCGAAGTTGAGTTGACGAATTACTCCTTCAACCCCAATCACTTTGTGGTGCTGGGAGATCAATCTCCTGTCCTCCTCCTTTTGAGAAACACCGATGACGTAGCGCACAATTTTACCCTGATGGCCCCTGACCGAAGTATCCTCCTGAGTGAAGACGTGAAACCCAAAACGACGATCCGCGTGGACACAGGATTTCTCAATTCAGGTAACTACGCGTTCTACTGCTTCTTCCACCAACATCGAGGAATGGAAGGGATGCTGATGGTCGATTAAGTTTCCCTTCCATGGATGCCCTCGCTGGTACGATCCTCAAATGGGTCCTTGAAAAGTACACGGTTTTGAAGCAAATATTAAGAAACCCCTTCGAAATGGCAAACCTTTTCTGCAATTTGGGGAGGCATTTTCGTTACAAAGTCAAAAAAAGGAGTAAGGCAGAGAAAGGAGGTAGGGAATGCGCTCATTACAGTGTATTCTTATTCTGATTATTATGATGGCATTTGCAGGGAGTGGTCTTGCTGTTTCCTCTGGGAAGACAGTAGAGTACGCAGGAGGATCCCAAGGCAAGGTCATCTTTGACGGAAAAACCCATGCGGACAAGGGATTGAAATGCACGGACTGCCATACAAAGATCTTTCCGATGAAGAAAGGGACAAAGATTACAATGGCTGAGATGAATGAGGGTAAGAGCTGCGGGGTCTGCCACAATGGCGAGAAGGCTTTTAAATCGAGCGAACAGGCTAATTGCGAAAAATGCCATAAGAAATAGAATGGGCAGAAGGCAATAAAACAATATTACCAACAGATGACATGAAAGTGTCTGTCAGACTCGGTACCGTCCAGGACACGAGAGTGTTTGACCTTTAAATTCAAAACTCTGAAGGCTTAAACTCATAACTTAAGAACGTGTTCCCGTATTATTTCTTACGATTTAGTGGTCCAGTGCTCTTCATTCTCGTAGGATTGAAGATCCTCTCGGGCTATTCCCTGACTGGAAAGATTGGCGCGATCTCGTGGCTCTCAGGGCTCCATGACAATCGAGCTCTTGATCTTTCCCTCCTTGCTTTCTTCATCTATCATGCCTTGTACGGACTCCGCCTTTTTCTGATCGATCTGGGGATGATAAACCGAGAACGCCTCCTTTTCTGGATCTTCACGATCGTGAGTGCCGGGCTATTGATTTTTTACTTAATCTACTTTTTCTAGAATACTTCCCTGAGGACCCTCTTGGAAATCCTCTCTTATGACGCTTTGGTGGTTGGTGGCGGGCTAGCAGGTCTGCGGGCAGCCATCGAGATTAAGAAGGCTGGCCGGAAGGTGGCTATCCTCTCCAAGGTTCATCCCCTCCGATCTCACTCGACCGCCGCCCAGGGTGGGATCAACGCGGCTCTGGCGAACATTCCCGTTCCTGTCAAGGATAGCTGGGAAAGACACGCCTTCGATACCATCAAAGGGAGTGACTACCTCGCCGACCAAGATGTCGTAGAGGTCATGTGCCAAGAGGCTGTGGATCGAGTGATCGAAATGGAGCATTGGGGCACCCTTTTTTCCCGCACCAAAGAGGGTAAGATCGCTCAAAGACCTTTTGGAGGAGCGGGTTTTCCCAGAACGTGCTATGCCGCTGACCGGACTGGACATAATCTCCTCCATACTCTGTATGAACAGGTCACCGGTCTTGAAATTCCCGTCCACGAAGAGTGGTACGCCCTCACCCTGGTTGTCAGCGAGGGCCGGTGCCTCGGCGTGCTCGCCCTTCACTTTTTTGAAGGTAAGATCATACCGATTCACGCCAGGGAGGTCCTGCTCGCAACAGGAGGGTACGGTCGCATCTATCTTCGCTCCACCAATGCGGTGATCAACACAGGAAGCGGTTCTTTCCTGGCTTATGAGGCAGGGGTGCCTCTAGAGGATATGGAATTTGTTCAATTTCACCCCACGAGCCTCTACGGGACCAACATCCTCATCACGGAGGCAGCCCGTGGGGAGGGGGGGTATCTGCTCAACGCCAGGGGCGAACGTTTGATGGAACGTTATGCTCCTAAACACATGGAACTTGCACCCCGCGATATTGTTGCCAGAGCCATTCAAACCGAGATCAATGAGGGTCGCGGTTTCGAGGGTGAGTATGTCCACCTCGATTTTCGACACCTGGGGAGAGCCAAGATCCTCGATCTCCTCCCCGGGATTCGTCAGATTGCTATCGACTTTGCGGCGGTGGACCCAATCCTTGAACCGGTTCCTATTCAACCGGCCCAGCATTACTCCATGGGAGGGATTGAGACGAACGTGGATGGAGAAACTGCCCTGCCGGGTCTCTTTGCTGCCGGAGAGTGCGCCTGTGTCAGCGTCCATGGGGCGAACCGGTTGGGAGGGAATTCACTTTTGGAGACGCTGGTCTTCGGCATGCGAGCCGGGAGGAAGGCCGTTTTGTCCATGGATAGTGCGAAGAGTTTACCAGATCCTGGTCTTTTCGAAAAAGAATTGAGCCGTCTTCAAGCAAGGCTCGAAGAAATTTTTCGCCGGGAAAAACAGGAACCCTGCTTTCGGCTAAGGGATGAGATGAAGTCTTTAATGACATCGCATGTAGGAATTTTCCGAAACGAGTCCGACCTCTCTTTCGCACGACAAAAGATTAGGAAGCTAAAGGACAGACTCAGAAGCGTCGGGGTGAGCCAGCAGAACCTCGCTTTCAATTATCAGCTGATTCAATACCTGGAACTGGAGGGAATGCTCCATCTAGCGGAGACCGTTATAGAGGGTGCCCTTGCTCGGAGAGAGAGCCGAGGTTCGCATTACAGGGTGGACTATCCCAAAAGGGATGATAATCACTGGCTTCATCACACCCTTGCCTTTAAGACTCCCGATGGACCAAGGTTGGAACGGAAGGAGGTCACGATCACCGGTTATCCACCAAAGGAGAGGACGTACTAGGCAAGACCACTAAGATCCAAAGTTCAAAGCAAAGATTGGATTCAGTCCATGAGATCTCGCCTGCTCACGTTGCAGATTCGACGATTCAATCCCGAGCGTCACCCCTCAGAATGGCTTCAAGCCTTCCATCTGGAGCCTTGGGAAAAGATGAACCTTCTGGAGGCGTTGCTGCGCATTCAGGAAGAACAGGACGGGAGCCTGGCCTTTCGCTACTCCTGCCGAGGGGCCGTCTGTGGCTCGTGTGCGATGCGAGTGGATGGGAGACTGGTTCTTGCCTGCCGCACTCACGTCGAAGATCTCCTGGGGAAACCTGTTCTGATCGAACCCCTCCCCTACTTTCCGATCCTTCGAGACCTCGTCGTCGATATGTCCCTGTTCTTTGCCCACTACCGAGAAATTCAGCCCTACCCTCCACGGCAAAAGCATCTCCTCTGAGCGCGAATACCTGATGGACGTGAGCAGCCGTAGGGCCATTGATCCTTACATCAATTGCATCCTCTGTGGGATCTGCTTCGGGAGCTGTCCTGCCTTTCGATTGGATCGTCAATTTTTAGGGCCAGCCATGCTGGCCAAGGCTTACCGTTTTTTCATCGACCCACGAGACGGTAGGGCGAATGAGATTCTCGAAAACGTAAACGGTCAAAGAGGCGTCTGGGGTTGCAAGACAGTCTTTAATTGCGTCAAGGTCTGTCCCAAAGAAGTTCCCCCCACCCATGCCATCGTCCAACTGAGAAACGAAATCTTAAGACGGCGATTGGGCAGCCTGCTTTCTCGACTGAAGTCCCTCTTGTCACTCTAGTCTTAGATTTTTCTTGTCCACACGGGATCAATCCCTTGAACACGATGAAACAGAACTTGCACCTTATCTTAGTTACCAAATTCGTGGCGAAGGCATCCCCATAACCGGATTCGGGGCCGCATCACCCGCGGATTTTTCTCGATCCTGAGGTGCCCACGTTGTTCCGGAACACCTCACATTTCCGGCACACCTTCATCTTGCTGCTCCAGCCGGTCTGCGGTTTTCCCTGACAAATGGTCCCGTTGATAAACCAGCAGAGGTTGCCCGCGTTGAATTCCCAGGCGGGACAGTCTCGGCGCGTTTCCAGGGAACACTTCCGCATCTCCCAGCAAGGCCGGGTTTGTTTTGCTTTATAATTCTGCAACATAAGCAAAAATAGGACCTGGCGTTCGGTATGAATGGGAACTTTGCGCCATCCCTGTTCGAAGCTCTGAATCGCCTTCAGAGACGTGCCCAGGAGTTCAGATAACTGCTTCTGTGTCCTTCCGAGTTGCTGGCGGGATGCTTGAAACTCTTGCTGATTCATAGGTCCCTTCCCCTGACAGGTGGTATCTTGACAGTTATACCACAATGTGGTATTTTTATTCAATCTTAAATAGAGAAGGTCCGTCATGTTGGAAACCGAAGTGGAAGCCGGAGAAGCTGACAAACATCACGGGATTCTGCAATCTAGGGAAGTTCACGTCGACAAAGAATTAAACTTAAAGGGAAAGGTTTGCCCGTATACGTTCGTCGAATCCATGCTGGCTCTAGAGGAGATGGAAATCGGCCAGGTGTTGCGGGTCATCGTTGACTACGTACCCTCCGCCTGTGACGTGCCGAAGAGTTTAGCAAGAGAAGGCTATGATATCCTGGATGTCAGCAAAATTAATGAGACCGACTGGGCGATTTGCGTCAGAAATAAGCCCTTTGAGGATTGAATGAAGCTTTCCGAAGAACAGATCCAACGCTATTCGCGGCAGATTATTCTTCCCGGAGTTGGCGGGAAGGGGCAGAGAAAGCTGGCGGAGGCCAAAGTCTTTATCATGGGGGCAGGAGGGCTGGGTTCCCCCGCGGCACTTTACCTGGCGGCGGCCGGTGTGGGAACCATCGGGCTGGCCGACTCGGACCGCGTCGAACTTAATAATCTGCAACGTCAAATCCTTCACAGGACGTGTGATGTTGGTCTTCTAAAAGTGGAATCGGGTAAAACCACGCTTGAATCACTCAATCCCGAAGTCAGGGTCCAAATTCATCCTGAGCGCGTCACGTCCACGAACGTCCGAGAGATCATCCGGAGCTACGATCTTTGTATGGACGGAAGCGACAACTTTCCCACGAGATTCCTCCTGAACGATGCCTGTTATTTTGAGAAGAAGACATTGATTTCAGGGGCCATCCTGCGCTTCCATGGCCAGTTGAGCACGTTTAAGCCCCATGCCGGCGGGCACTGCTATCGCTGTCTTTTTCCTGAGCCCCCTCCCCCGGGAATGGTTCCGAGCTGTCAGGAAGCCGGCGTCCTGGGGGCAGTGGCTGGGATCATTGGTCTCTTTCAAGCCAACGAGGCGCTCAAGGAGATCCTGGGTATCGGCCAATCCATGGTCGGGCGGTTCATTGAGTTCGATGCCCTGGATTTATCCTTTTCCGAAATGAAGATTCAAAAAAACCCACAGTGCCCCCTCTGCGGAGAGAATCCCACAATCAAGGAGATGATTCAGTACTCACAAACCTGTACGCCGGAACCGCCGGTCCAGGGGCAGTATGGCACGCTGCAGAGAGGGGTCTTCGGGTGATTCACGTGTCGCTGACCAAACGAATCTGTGTCCTCACGCTATCATTCCTAATCCTATCCTCGGCATTTGCCAACCTCTGTTTAGCAACTTCTTCTTCATTTCCAGACGCGGATCAAGTTCCAGATCTCAAAAGCCAGGGCCATTCCCAGCATGACCATGAACAATCCCCCCACAAGGACAAGTCCCCGTGTCACAAGAGCCTTCTCTGCTGTCCATCGCTGACGCAGGGATCTTCGTCCTATTCCTTTGTTCTGGACGCACGCTTAGTAACACCCGTTGAGATTTTTTCCAAACCCTTTGAAATGGCCGAACCTGTCTATCATCCACCTGAAAATCGTCTCTAGTTTGTCCCCTTCTTCCAAACCTCTCTGGCTCCGTTGGTGAAGCATCGAGCCTCTGTGATGCCTTCTGGACAACCAGGGTGTCAGACGAAAGGGGACAGAGAGCATAAAGGTCGGAAGTTTAAGAACTCAGGTGATCGTACCGATCTTACTTTCCTTATCCAAGGGTCCCTATAATTATTTAGGATGTTCAGGAGTACGGTGTTTAGGGTATAATAAAATAAGACTTATCCAGAAGCCTCTTTTCTCAGATCTTGCTTTCTGTGGTAAAGTAATATGCAGTTTGAGGCTCTCCCCTTCCCTGTGGGGGAGCTACGAGCGTCATCCGCTCAAAGGAGGGTGAAAAACGATGGCTAGACTGCTAATTTTTCCGAAAACCATACTTTTCGCTTGCCTCATTCTCTTCCCAGGTTTCCTGTACGCTCAGTCTGAATCCTCTCCGTTGAGATTGGCTCCATTGATCGAAGAAGCCCTCCTGAATAATCCTGAGATCTTGGCCGCCAGGCAGAGATGGGAGGCCTACAAAGAGAAGGTCCCTCAGGCTTATGCCCTGGAAGATCCAATGCTCAGCTTCGGAATTATCAGCCTGCCTACCAACTTCAGCTTTAGGGATGAAGACATGACGATGAAAGAGATCGCGCATCTCGCAGAAATTTCCGTTTCCCGGGAAGAGACCCTTGATGAAGGAGATGGCAGAGAAAGAGGCAGAAGCGGTCCACACCGAAATCCAGTTGAAAGCCCACCAGATCGTTAGAGATCTAACCCTCGCCTATTACGAGCTATCCCATACCTATCGGACCTCTGAAGTCACCCAGAGCAATAAGGAGATCTTGGAAAATTTCGCCAAAATTGCTGAGACCCGCTATTCCACAGGGGAAGGGGTTCAGCAGGATGTGATCAAAGCACACATTGAGATCTCGAAGATGGTCGATGAATTGATCATGTTGGATCAGAGGAAAAAGACTCTGGAGGCAAAACTGAATGCTCTTCTCAATCGGCCGTCAGACACCCCCGTGGGGAAACCGGAAGAGGTCGCCCCTCGCAAGTTTCCTCTCGCGAGTGAGGACCTTCAGAAAATGGCCTTGGACATGAATCCCACCCTGCAGGGCATGAAAAAAATGATCGAGGCGAAGCAAAGGGCGAATGATCTTGCCAAAAAAGACTATTATCCCGACTTCAATCTTCGAGTTTGCCTACGGCCAGAGAGATAACGGCCCAGACGGAATGAAGCGGAGAGATATGCTGACGGGAATGGTGGAGATCAATGTCCCTATCTTTTACAAGTCAAAACAGGATCGGAAGGTGGCAGAGGCCAAGGCCGACCTTCAGGCGGCAGAAGCTCAGTACCGGGCCATGAAAAACGAGATTTCCTTCATGATCACAGACATGTTTACGATGATCAAGAGGACAGAAAGGCAGATCGAACTTTACAGAACTGGAATCATCCCCCAGGCCAGTCTCCAAATAGAATCGGCGCTCAGTGCTTACAGAGTCAACAGGGCAGACTTCATGACCCTTCTCGACAGTCGAATGACCCTTTACAAGTACGAACTCGAATACCATCAAGCGCTGACCGAGTTCGAAAAGAACGTGGCCAGCCTGGGCGCCGCTATCGGAAAACGCTTAGGTCAAAAGGAGGGAGAAAAATGAAAGATCTGATGTGCTCCATCCTGGTTTTGATTCTCTTAGGGTTCGTCTTCAGGGTGTGGGAAGGGACAAGAGACAACGACTCACCCAGGAGGAACCCATGTTGAAGCAAAGGCAGAGCCCAACAAGGTCGAGCCGAAAAAGGCTGATGAACTTGATGAGCTCAAGGACTTGACCATGGGGTCGATCCAGAAGGAAGGAAAGATGCAAGAGGTTGCTCCCGGAACCGTTCAAATTTCCTCGGAACGGCAGCAACTGATCGGAGTAAAAATCGGGACGGTCGAAATGAAGCCTCTTGAGAAGGTGATCCGGACCTTTGGGAGAGTGGATTACGACGAAAAGAGGATTGTGACCGTTTCACCCAAGATTGGAGGATGGATTGAGGATCTTTTTGTCGATTTTACCGGCCGCTATGTCAAACAAGGGGATCCCCTTCTTACCATTTACAGCCCAGAACTCGTCTCGACCCAGGAGGAATATCTGATTGCGCTTCAGGCGAGGAAGAGTTTGAGTAAAAGCCCATTTCCTGAAGTGGCCTCGAGTGGAGAATCACTGGCAGAGTCTGCCAAACGGCGCCTCAAACTATGGGATATTAGTGACGATCAAATCAGGGCCTTAGAGGAGAGTGGTCAGGCCAGAAAAACGCTGACGCTTTACTCCCCTTTCACGGGATTTGTTCTTGAAAAATCGGCCTTTAAAGGCATGAGTGTGATGCCTGGAATGGCGCTCTATAAACTGGCCGACCTCTCGGCTGTCTGGCTTTATGCAGATATTTACGAATACGAACTTCCCTTCATTCGGCTGGGGCAGCAGGCCTCCATCCAATTGACCTATCTTCCTGGGGAGACCTTCACAGGAAGGGTGATCTATATCTATCCTTCCCTCAATCCCGAGACCCGAACCGCAAAAGTAAGGTTCGAAATTCCGAATCCGCAAGATAAGCTCAAACCTGAAATGTATGCCAACGTGGAGATCAAGGTCCGTCTCGGACAAAGGCTTGTTGTCCCCGTAGGGGCAATTATTGATACCGGCATTCGGCAGATTGGCCATTCTTGACAAAGGCAATGGCTATTTTGAACCAAGAGAGGTCAAGGTGGAGAGGAAAGGTGGACGACTACTATGAAGTGATCAAAGGGCTCAAAGCCGGGGACCGAGTCGTGACTAGCGCCAATTTTCTCATTGACTCCGAATCAAATTTAAAGGCAGCGGTGTCAGGGATGGCCGGGATGCCAGGGATGGAACACGGAACCAAGAAATAGATTCGAAGCAGGAGATCCCTGCCTGCACCCTCTTCGGCAGGCAGGGATTTTGGAATTTGGTATTAGAAATCTTTGTCTCGGGTTTCGATATTCGAATGTCCGATTCAGATAGAGTGATGGAGACCTTCTCATGATCAACAAGCTGATTGAATGGTGTGCTCATAATAAGTTCATCGTCTTTCTCTTTATCGGAATGGCGGTGTTATGGGGATTGTACTCGATCAAGAATATCACACTCGATGCCATACCTGATCTTTCAGATACCCAGGTGATTATTTATTCCCGATGGGATCGCAGCCCAGACATCATGGAAGATCAGGTGACGTACCCGATCATTTCGGCGCTCCTGGGCGTACCGAAGGTCAAGGACATCCGGGGTTTCTCCGATTTTGGTTTTTCCTATATCTATATCATCTTTGAGGATGGAACGGATATCTACTGGGCCCGTTCGCGAACTCTCGAATACCTGAGCAACATCCTGCCTCGTCTTCCCCAGGGAGTCCAGGTTGAATTGGCCCGCGACGAGACGGCCATTGGGTGGGTCTTCCAGTATGCCCTCGTCGATAAGACAGGTAAAAATGATCTTTCCCAATTGCGTTCTTTTCAGGATTGGCATCTCCGATATGCGTTGCAGGCAGTGCCCGGAGTTGCTGAAGTTGCGCCGATCGGCGGGTTTGTCCGACAGTACCAGGTCAACATCGATCCGAACAAACTGGTCGCCTACAATATCTCCATTGATCGGGTGATCGCGGGTGTTCGTGCAGGAAACAACGATGTAGGAGGAAGACTGGTCGAGTTTTCAGGGCTGGAGTATATGGTTCGGGGCATCGGCTATATTAAGACTATTTCTGACATCGAAAACATCGTAGTGGGGACCAGTAGAATCGGTGGCACCCCGATCCTGATTAGAGACCTTGGAAGGGTGACATTAGGTCCCGATATTCGGAGGGGTGTTGCTGACCTCAACGGTGAAGGAGAAGTAGTTGGCGGCATCGTCATCATGCGTTTTGGCGAGAATGCGCTAAAAGTGATTGAACGGGTCCGTGAAAAACTCGAGGAACTGAAGCCATCCCTCCCCCCGGGGGTTGAGATTGTCACCACCTATGACCGCGCTTCCCTGATCGAACGTGCGATTGAAACCCTCAAGAGTACACTGCTTGAAGAACTCATCATCGTCAGCATTGTGATCATGATTTTTCTCTGGCACATCCCTTCCGCCCTCGTGCCGATTATCACCATTCCCATCACGATCATCATCTCCTTCATCCCAATGTATTTGATGGGAATCACTGCGAACATCATGAGCCTGGGTGGGATCGCCATCGCCATTGGAGCCATGGTCGACGCAGCCATTGTGGTGGTCGAGCAGACCCACAAAAAGCTGGAGCGCTGGGACGCCACAGGCCGGGAGGGCAGCTATAAAGACGTGGTGATCACCGCCGTCAAGGAAGTGGGCGGACCCAGTTTTTTCGCCCTGCTGGTCATTGCTGTCTCGTTTATGCCTGTCTTCACACTGGCGGGGATGGAAGGCCGGCTTTTCAAGCCTCTGGCCTTCACAAAGAACTTTTCCATGGCCATCGCAGCCGTTCTGGCCATCACCCTTGATCCAGCTATTCGGTTACTTTTTACCCATATGGACTTTTATAAGTTCCGACCCAGATTCATTTGCCGTATTGTTAACGCCGTGCTGGTTGGAAAAATCCACAGTGAAGAAACCCATCCCATCAGCCGGCCCTTAATGAAGATCTACCATCCCGTCTGTGAGTTTGTGCTGAAATTCAAATGGGCCACGGTGGTTGCGGCGGTGCTCATTGTCCTCATCACAATTCCGGTTTTTGAGAAGCTCGGTTCCGAATTCATGCCCCCTCTCTTCGAAGGCGACCTGCTGTATATGCCCATGACCTTGCCGGGTATCTCGGTGACAGAGGCCCAGAAGTTGCTCCAGGCTCAGGACAGGGTATTGAAGACCTTTCCAGAAGTCGATCTTGTGTTCGGCAAGGCAGGCCGTGCAGAGACTGCCACTGATCCAGCTCCCTTTTCGATGATGGAAACGGTCATTCTCCTCAAGCCTGAATCGGAGTGGCCTATCAAAGAGCGATGGTATTCTTCCTGGGCACCCGACTGGCTGAAAAAAATCCTCGGTCGATTCTGGCCGAGCCACAAAACCCCGGATGAACTCATCTACGGTCCAGGAGGGCTCGATGAAAAGATGAAATTCCCGGGTGTCACCAATTCCTGGACCTATCCCATCAAGGCGCGCATCGACATGCTCTCCACAGGTGTGAGAACGCCCATTGGGATCAAGATCATGGGCGCGGATTTGCAGACGGTCCAGGGGCTGGGTGAGCACATCGAAATGCTACTGAAAGATGTCCCGGGCACGAAGAGCGCCTTTGCCGAACGCACAGCAGGCGGCTACTTTCTCGACTTCACGCTTAAACGGGAAGCATTGGCCCGCTACGGCCTGACGATCGATCAGGCAAACAGTATCATCATGTCGGCCATCGGGGGTGAGAACGTTACGACCACGGTTGAAGGGCGTGAGCGGTACCCGGTGAATGTGAGGTATTTCAGGGAATTTCGCGACGATCTCGAAAAGTTGAGAAGAGTATTTGTTCCTGTCCAGTCGGGCGGCCCGGCTTCAGCAAGCGGAATGGGCGGGATGAGTGGGTCGCCTTCCTCTGGCGGCCGAGGAGTGGCACAGGTTCCCATCACAGAGCTGGCTGAAATCTCTATTAAGACCGGTCCGTCCATGATCCGCGACGAGAATGGGCGTCTTTCCGGTTATGTCTTCGTCGACCTCGATACCTCGAAACGTGATATCGGCGGCTACGTGGCGGATGCCAAGAAAGTTATCCGCGAGAATCTGAAACTCCCGGCCGGCTACCAGATCATCTGGAGCGGTCAATTTGAATTCATGGAGCGGATCAAGGAACGCCTCCTGGTGGTCGTCCCGATCACCATCTTCATCATCTTTCTGCTCCTCTATTTCAATACGCGATCGGTGACGAAGACAATGATCATATTTCTGGCCGTTCCTTTTTCAGCCGTCGGAGCGATCTGGTTCCTTTATCTCCTTGGATACAATACGAGCATCGCGGTGTGGGTGGGATTGATCGCTTTGATGGGCGTAGATGCAGAGACCGGAATGTTCATGCTTCTCTACCTCGACCTGGCTTACCATGAGGCCGAGGCGAAGGGGAGGATGAAGAACTGGAACGATCTCCGCGAAGCCATCGTGGAAGGAGCCGTGAAGCGACTCCGGCCTAAAGTGATGACCGTGGGTGTCATGTTCATGGGTCTGATTCCGATCATGTGGTCAGTCGGTGCCGGTGCGGACACGATGAAACGTATTGCTGCACCCATGATCGGCGGTATCTTTACATCGTTCATCATGGAACTGTGTGTCTATCCTGCCATCTATGCCATCTGGAAATGGAACTTTGGCTTGAAGAAGCAGCTCAAGGCGAGCACCACGCCGCAAGTTCCATACGAGGCGAATCGGTAACGTGAGATTTCAGCTCCGATCATAGACGCCGGAGGCGGCCACTTCATCCCTCGCGTTTCGGTAAGGCGATGTTTGACAGGTTTGGCGCATCCTCGTGGTGCATGATACCAACGATGTTAAACGTTAGGGATCGCTGTTAGCTCAAACTTAATTTGGAGAAGGTAAGACATTGAAATCTTTATCGTCTTTCTCGGTTTATTTCTCATTAGGCAGATCGCTTGAATTTCTGAAAGGTGTGAATATATTGTTATTGTAGATAAGTCAATAAGCACGAACTTAGAAGGGAGATGGTAAATGTGAACGTATCGAAAACATTGATGTTTTTAATAGTGGTCCTTTTTGCGTCCAACGGGTATGCGTCCACCGTTTACAAGTGGGTTGGCAGATCCGGCGCAGTTAGTTTCAGTGACGACTACAACAATATTCCTCAGGAATACCGGAACCAGACTCAAATAGAACAACTGGAGGACTATCCGAGAGCGGAGCCGCCCGCGCCTCTGTCTGCCACCGCAACACCATCCGAGAATATGGAAGGACCTAAGACAGATATCTACGGGATGGGGCCCTATTACTGGAAGGACAAGGTGAGGCCATCGGAACAGAAGCTCAAGGAGGCACAGGATAACATCCAGGCGGTTGATGCTAAGATCCAAGACAGGATCGACGCATTAAGTGGGAGATTCTTATCCCACACACAGCACAACATGAATTCAATACAGCTTCAGGCGTTAAGGGCCGAGAAAGTGAAATACGGGGCCCAGGAGAATGAAGCTAAAGAGATGTTGCAGAGAATCACGAAGGAGGCCGAGGAAGCCAAAGCTGACCCTTCCTGGCTTAAGTGAGGAAACGTTTCGGAATTGGCTAATCTGACAAAACAAAACGAGAAGGAGGCAAAGATGAAGAGAACAGTTTCTTTGATTTCGACGTTTATCATTCTGTTTGGGTTCACCCAGGTTGCCATGGCTCAACATATGTCATGGAGGAATGGGAGGGTAGCGCCATGAAGATGGATACCAAGGAGGTTCTCGTTGAAGGGACCAAGGTGACTTTTCAAATCATGGCAAACGAAGAACATCAGAAGATGCTAAAAGATATGAAGATGAAAGAAGATGTCGAACCCGGAACGACTCACAATATCACGGTGACCTTAAAGGATGAGAAAAGCCAAAAGGAAATTACTGATGCGGCGGTGAACATGAAGGTGGTCGACCCGGCAGGAAAAGATCAGATCAAGCCCCTGAAATATGACGACTCGATGAAAAGTTATGACGCTTATTTCAATCTGAAGGAAAAGGGGAAGTATCAGGTCATAATCCTGTTCAAGGCAGGCGAGAAGAAGAGTACGGCAGGCATCTATTACGAAATAAAATGAAACCCGAGTCACTCAGTGACTCAATAACTCAATGACCCGATGACTCAATGACCAAATTAGGGTGTTGATGCCCATGGAATCGAACAAGTACGAAAAAGAACTGAAGCGGATCGATCTTCCCATTCGCGGAATGTCCTGTGCCAGTTGCGCGGTCAGAATTGAGAAGGGATTGTCTAGTCTGGAAGGGGTTTCCCAGGCCAATGTCAACTTCGCAGCGGAAAAGGCAACCGTCTTCTTCCATCCTGATCAGACAGAGGTCTCCCGCATGGTTGAAAAGGTTGAGGAACTCGGTTACGGCGCCCGAACGGAGAAAATCCTCCTTCCAGTTCAAGGGATGACCTGCGCCTCATGTGTCAAGAGAGTGGAAAAAGCCTTGGGATCCGTTAAAGGGGTCGTCCATGCGGACGTCAACTTTGCCACGTCAAGGGCGTCTGTCGAGTATCTTCCCGGAGAGGCGACCGTCAGAGATCTCAAACAGGCCGTTGAAGAAGCCGGATATCACGTCCTCGATGTGAAAGAAGAGGACATCGTTGAAAAGGAGAGGCTTGCCAGAGAAGCGGAACTGTCCAGATTAAAAATGAAATTCATCACAGGAGCTTTCCTCCTCGGTCCGATCCTCATTCTCATGTATGGAGCTTCCCTTCTTGAGAAAGGGGTCGGTCTTTCAAAGCAGACAAACTTCTTCATCCAGTTTCTCTTAGCAACACCCGTTCAGTTCTGGGTGGGCTGGCAGTTCTATGTTGGGTTCTGGAAGGCGCTCAAGCATAAGACAAGCGACATGAACACCTTGATCGCCGTGGGAACGTCCGCTGCCTATCTTTACAGCCTGATCGTGACCTTTGTGCCCCATTGGATCATGGTGAAGGGTCTGATGGTCGATGTCTATTTCGACACCTCAGCCGCCATTGTCGTGCTCATCCTTCTGGGAAGATTCCTGGAGGCGAGAGCAAAAGGGAGAACTTCCGAGGCCATCAAGAAGTTGATTGGACTGCAACCAAAGACAGCAAAGGTCATCCGAAACGGAGAGGAAGTGGATATCCCGATCGAAGAGGTCACTCTTGGGGACATGGTCGTTGTGCGGCCTGGAGAAAAAATCCCTGTTGATGGGATCGTGAGGGACGGTTACTCCTCCGTGGATGAGTCCATGGTGACCGGAGAATCGCTTCCTGTGGAGAAAAAAGTTGGAGACACCGTCATCGGCGCCACGATCAATAAAACCGGGACCTTCAAGTTTGAGGCGACCAAGGTCGGCAAGGATACAGTGCTTGCTCAGATCATCCGGTTAGTCCAGGAGGCTCAGGGGTCGAAGCCACCCATTGCACGGTTGGTTGATGTGATCGCCAGTTACTTCGTCCCCGGCGTGATTCTGGTAGCCATAGTCACATTTATAGTCTGGACCATCTGGGGTCCTCATCCAGCCTTCACCTATGCTTTCCTCAACTTCATCGCGGTTTTGATCATCGCCTGTCCGTGCGCTCTCGGCCTTGCCACACCCACGTCCATCATGGTCGGAACAGGCAAAGGTGCTGAACACGGCATCCTCATCCGAGGAGCAGAGGCTCTCGAAACCGCTCACCAGTTGAATACCATTGTGCTCGACAAAACCGGGACTCTCACCAAGGGGGAACCCTCCGTGACGGATGTGATTGCGTCCAAGGAATCGACTCGGCAGGAAATCCTCACGCTTGCCGCATCGGCTGAGAAAGGCTCGGAGCATCCGCTGGGCGAGGCGATCGTCAGGAGAGCAATGGAGGAACACTCCATTCTCCTGGAGCCCAAAGGTTTCCAGGCCATCGCTGGTTATGGGATCGAAGCCATGATCGATTCGAAAAAGATCCTTCTTGGAAATCCCAGGCTCATGGAAGAAAGAAAGATCGCTCTCAACGGATTATCCCAGGAAGCGGAACGACTGTCTAATGAAGGAAAGACGCCTGTCTTTCTGGCCGTTGATGGGAAATCAGTGGGGCTTCTTGCCGTGGCAGACACGTTGAAGGAAAATTCCAAGGAGGCTGTACAGGCTCTTCGCCACTCTGGGTCTGGAGGTGCTGATGCTCACAGGCGACAATCAAAAAACGGCCAGGGCCATTGCCAGCCAGATCGGGATTGACCGTGTTTTGGCCGAAGTCCTCCCTGAGATGAAGGCGGAGGAGATCAAGCGACTCCAGTCTGAAGGCAGAAAAGTCGCCATGGTGGGTGACGGCATCAACGATGCGCCTGCTCTCACTCAGGCCAATGTGGGGATTGCCATTGGAACGGGAACCGATGTGGCCATGGAGTCTGCGGACATCACGCTGATCGGCGGCGATCTGAGAGGAATTGTGAACGCCATCGCTCTGAGCCGGGCAACGATCCGAAACATTAAACAAAACCTTTTCTGGGCCTTTGCCTATAACACAATTCTCATTCCCGTGGCGGCAGGTGTTCTCTTCCCATTCTTCGGCATTCTTCTCAATCCGATTCTGGCGGCCGGAGCCATGGCCTTTTCTTCTGTCACTGTGGTTTCCAATGCGCTGAGGCTCCGGAGGTTCAAACCGCCGATGTAAAGGATTACGGAACATTGGAGTTGAAGTACCCATTATTCCAACATTCCATCCTTCCACCATTCCAATAAGAGAAAGGAGAGAGACATGGCCAAGTTTTTTGAAGACAACTCATTTTCAATCGGAAATACTCCGATGGTGAAGATCAATCAGATGGCTCGAGGATTGAAGGCAACTGTGCTTGCCAAAATCGAGGGCCGAAACCCAGCTTATTCGGTGAAATGCCGGATAGGGGCCAGCATGATCTGGGATGCAGAAAAGAAAGGACTCCTCAAACCCGGCATGGAGATCATTGAGCCCACAAGCGGAAATACCGGCATTGCATTGGCCTATGTGGCGGCCGCCAGGGGTTATAAACTCCATGTCACCATGCCTGAAACGATGTCCATCGAGCGGCGAAAGATTCTGGCCATTTTGGGGGCTAACATCATTCTTATTCCAGGAGCAAAAGGGATGAAAGGGGCAATTGAAGAAGCCGAACGCATTGTCGCATCGAGCCCTAAGTACTATATGCCCATGCAATTCAAAAACCCGGCGAACCCTGAGATCCATTTCAAGACCACCGGTCCTGAGATCTGGGAACAGACCAGCGGCGGCATCGATGTCTTTGTTTCCGGTGTGGGAACTGGGGGCACGATCACCGGTGTATCGAGGTATATCAAAGGAGAAAAAAAGAAGAAGATCATCAGCGTTGCCGTGGAACCGGCGGAAAGTCCTGTAATTAGCCAGAAATTGTCAGGGAAAGAACTCAAGCCTGGACCTCATAAGATCCAAGGCATTGGAGCAGGTTTTATTCCTGACACGCTGGATCTTTCGGTCGTCGATCGCGTAGAACTCGTGACGAGCGAAGAAGCCATCCAACATGCAAGACGGCTTGCCAAGGAAGAAGGAATTCTTTCAGGGGTCAGTTGTGGGGCTGCCATGGCTGTTGCCTTAAGACTGGCGAAGAGTGGCGAATTCAATGGGAAAACGATCGTGACGGTCCTGCCCGATGCGGGTGAACGCTATCTCAGCGGCCCACTCTTCGAAGGTGTTTATGATGAATCGGGTCTTCCCGTCGTATAGACGGGAAAGCCAGTGATAGATCTAAATAGTACTACCAGGTGATCTATCCATCCGCGCTGAGGTGAAGAGAGATCAATCAATGATCCCAAGCTTTATCATAACGTTTCGAGAGGCATTAGAGGCTGCCTTAATTGTCGGTATTATCTTGAGTTACCTCGTCAGAACAAAACAAACGGAATACAGCAATGTGGTCTATATGGGGGTCCTTTCTGGGATTGTCGCCAGCATCATTGGCGCCCTGTTATTCGTCCGCCTGGCTGGCGGATTTACTGGAAGGGCAGAGCAGATCTTTGAAGGGTCCACCATGCTCATCGGTGCGCTACTTCTGACGACGATGATCCTATGGATGATGAAACAGAGGCATATTGCTTTAGAGTTGGAATTGAGGGTAAAAACCGAATTGACCGAGAACCACAGATTGGGTCTATTTCTTCTGATGTTCGTAGCTGTCTTGAGAGAGGGAATAGAGACCGTGATCTTTCTGGGGGCAGCAAGCTTTGTTTCGAGCAGCAACAGTTTGATTGGGGCCTCTGCGGGAATCGTGGCAGCAATCCTATTAGGATATGCCATATTCGTCACCTCAATGAAAATCAATCTGAAACGCTTTTTCAACATTACTGGCATCCTTCTCATCCTATTTGCGGCTGGATTGGTGGCTTACGGTGTCCATGAACTCCAAGAGGCTAAGATCATCCCAACATGGGTCGAACATCTCTGGGATATCAATCCTTCGGTCAATCCTGATGGGACTTATCCTCTTCTACATGAGAACGGGTATGGTGGCAGCATCTTGAAGGGTTTGTTTGGGTACAATGGAAATCCTTCACTCCTAGAGGTCTTGAGCTATGTGACCTATCTCGGCCTTGTGTTGATACTCTGGGAGTCCAAAAAGAAAAAGGTATAACGTGTTAGGTAAACTCCTATGGATTATCGCCGTTCTGACTTTCGCATCGAGCCTTGCCTTGGCCCACGGAGAGCACTCGGAGGTGACAGGACAGGAGACAGATCCGAAGGCCTTCAAGGCGCTAAAAGAAAGGTCGACCGATCCTGAGACGGGGCTTCCGAAGACTCTCGACCCCAGCCTCTTCAAAGGCAAGGCCAAACAAGCTTATCAAATTGCCCGGGAGATTCCTCAGGTCTTAGCGCAGATGCCATGCTTTTGCGAATGCGAGGCTTTTGGTCATGAGAATCTCTTGGACTGCTTTATCGATCATCACGGTGCCGGGTGACTGATATGCCAAGAGGAGGCCCTCTTGACAAAAAAACTCTATGACCAGAAAGTGCCACCATTGAAAATCAGAGAGGAGATCATAAGGAAATTCAAATAAGGTCCTTCGCAGTCAAACGCTGGGTTGGATCTTTTTCTTGACTTCATGCTTTTTACTGGTCAGAATGAGAACGGATTTTTGCTGTCGATTTCATATCGTTGAAATGCATAGGAGGGTAAAGATGTCAATGAAAAGAATGTGGAAATTGCTGTTGCTGCTTGTCTTTTTTCTCTCCTTCAGTCTTCTCTCCGCTCAACAAGCGATCTCCATTACCGAGGACGAAAAGAACAATATTTCTGTCTATGAAAAAGTGGCGGATGGGGTTGTCAATGTCACGAGCATTGCTGTCCAGATGGATTTCTTTTTCAACGCTTTCCCAACTCAAGGGTCCGGATCCGGCTCCATCATTGATACTCGGGGCCATATTCTCACCAATCACCACGTGGTCGCCAATGCACAGAAGCTAGAGGTCACCTTGGCGGATGAATCCAAATGGCCGGCCAAACTGATCGGATCCGATCCAGATAACGATCTGGCCGTCATCAAGATCGACGCTCCGAGAGAGAAGCTGAAGGTGATCCCGATGGGAGATTCGAAAAATCTGAGGATTGGGCAGAAAGTCCTTGCTATTGGGAACCCCTTTGGGCTACAGCGAACACTAACGACAGGAGTTATTAGTTCTCTGGGGCGGACCATTCGGTCAGACGCCGGAACACTCATCGAGGACATCATCCAAACGGACGCGGCCATCAACCCTGGAAACTCGGGAGGTCCTCTTCTCAACTCCGAAGGAGAGATCATCGGCATCAATACGGCGATCATTAGTCAATCGGGCGGAAGTGTCGGCATCGGTTTTACCATACCGGTGAATACGGCAAAAAAATTAATTCCCGAGTTGATCGCCAAGGGCTATGTCACCTACCCCTATATCGGGGCCACCATCCAATCGCTCATTCCAGAAGTGGCTGACTACCTCAAACTCAAGGTCCAAAGAGGTGCCATGATTGCGGAAGTTGTGGATGGAGGACCTGCAGACAAGGCGGGCCTCAAAGGCGGAAACCGAAGAGTTCAGGTGGGGAACATCATCATCATCGTGGGTGGCGACATCGTCGTGAAGGCCGACCAACTGGACATCAAGACGAATGATGAATTGATCCGATACATCAAAGAAAAGAGACCGGGGGAGTCAATTAACCTTCAGGTGTTTCGGAAGAACAAACTCGAAGAAGTCAGGGTGACGCTTGGAGAGAGACCGAGGAGGAAGTGAAGCTCCCCGCCCATCCCGCTAAGACGGGACAGTCAAGGCGGGGCATCCAGCCGACTTGCCCGCAATCCTCTCGAGGATCCGGAAACAACCCCTGAGAAACCGTTTTTCAGAATCCTCAACCCGGGTGATGTGGGAAGAGACGATGGCAGGTTCATTCCATATCCAGTGGCACATCACCAACCTCTGCAATCTCCGGTGTCGCCACTGCTACCAGGAGGATTTTTCTGGAAATCGCGATCTTGATTGGACAGGGTTGCAGAGAATTTCCCAAAACGTTCTTAGCACTCTTCAAGCATGGAATAAAAAAACCTCCGTCCACCTGACCGGTGGGGAACCTCTCCTGAAACCAGAACTATTCCTCCTCTTGGATGATCTCAATCGAACCCCTTGGGTTGAAGAACTCGGATTGATCACCAACGGTCTTTTTCTGGACAGGAGCACCATCGAAAAGCTTTCTTCTATTCCCAAACTGAAAAAACTGAAGATCTCTTTGGACGGAGCAAAACCTGAGACCAATGACACCATCCGGCAGAAGGGAGTCTTTGAAAAGGTGATGGAGGCTCTCGACCGAATCCAACGGGCGAGACGATTTAAAATCATCCTCATGTTCACTGTCATGAAGAGTAACTACCAAGATCTTCGCTCCTATGTCCATCTCTGCCAGGATTTGGGTGTGAACGGAATGATCTTGGAAAGGTTTATTCCCTGGGGGAAGGGAAAGGAGATTTTGACCGAGGTCTTGGATAAAGGCGAGTGGAACGAGGTCGTGGAAACGCTTCTTGAGTTTGTCTCTCTGAAACCGGACAGAAATTCTCCACTTCCCTTTCAGGCCTTTCAGATGAGTTTCAATAACGGAGAGACTGAACTTCTGGGCGCTCCCTGTGTCATCGGAACGGATGGTCTCTGTATTATGCCAGAAGGAAGCGTTTATCCCTGTCGAAGATTTCCTGTTCTGATTGGAAATCTTTTAAGTCACCCTTTGGACACCCTCTGGGAGAAATCGGACCTTCTGGAAGTGTTACGACGCAAAGAAGCCCTGAAGGGGAAATGCAGCATCTGTGAATTCAAGAACTGCCGAGGCTGTCGCAGTCTGGCTTTGGCCCTGACAGGGGATTATCTTGCCGAAGATCCGCACTGCTGTTATTCATCTCCGTAGAAATATCAAGATTCTGCCAAGAATCAGACTACACCTGCAAGGATAGCTCCGAAAAGAGACCCATGGTGAAATCGCCAAGGGGGAGAAGAACCGATTTTCTCAAGACTCTTGTGGGATTACCCGTAACCATTCAGAAGGTGTGAAAGAATTGGTTTTCTGTATTCTTGGCCCTTTCAGGATAGTTCTCTTTTCGTAACTTTGGAATGCGGAGCATCACAGTCCGGACGACATGTCGTGGTAGTAAGAGTACGAGGTTATTGCGATTCGGCCGATTGAATTGAATGGAAAAAGGTTCCGCTCCAAAGTTCTCCAAGAGAACCATCCCTGCGGGCCAAGTTCTTTTTTGAACGTTTCAGCATAGAAGTTGTAGGTGGACAAATGGCAGGTGGGCGGCGGGCCGGTCGGGTCTTCGGAGAAACCCTGCGGCGGCACCTTAGCCTGTCTCACTGCACGGGTTGAACACCCCTCGAAGCGTTCTCACAATTCCTTAAGCCTGGACAGCTATTCCTATGAAGACCCGCCATGCAGAGGATCGGAGAAGATTTGACTGGCCCGCCGCCCACCCGTAACTGCATCCTCATGACTCACATCTGCTAACCCATTGTTTTGGCCATTGATTTATGATAAGAGTAGGTGTCGCTTTTCGGGACGAAGAAAGATAAAAAATAAGGGGCTTAACAAGGTGAGAGTTGAAAAGCTCTGGGGCGGACGGTTCGAGCACCTCCCCTCCCGTAAGATCATTGAATTTCTCTCCGGAAGAGATGTCAAAGGGATTCCTCCTTGTGATGAACGCTTGATCCCTTACGATCTTTGGGGGAGTCGAGCCCATGTCCTCATGCTGTGTCGCCAAAAGATTATTCCTCTTCAGGACGGGAAAAGAATTCTCAAGGGACTAAGAGAGATTGAGATGCTTTTCCAAAAGGGCAAATTCAAACTTCATCCTTCAAAAGAGGATGTCCATTCGAACATTGAAAGCTTTCTGATTGACCGTTTGGGCATCGAATCAGGAGGCAAGATCCATACAGGGAGAAGCCGAAACGATCAGATCGTCCTCGATATGCGTCTGTTCCTCCGCGATCAGGTGCTTGAATTCATGGAAGCACTGCTTCACTTGATTGAGGCTCTTCTGAAACTGGCCAGATCTCATCGCTCAGTCCTCATGCCAGGATATACCCACTACCAACCTGCGATGCCCACGACTTTCGGCCATCTCCTCCTATCCTTCGCCGAAGGGTTGGAGAGGGATGTCCAAAGGTTTGCCCATTGGTTTTCCCTCTTCAACAAGAATCCCTTGGGCGCGGCGGCGGGCTACGGCACCTCCTTTCATCTCGATCGTTTGCTTATCGCTAGACTCCTCGGCTTTGACGGGATCTCAGAGAACGTGACGGATCCGATCACTCAGCGCTGGGAAGCTGAGATGGAATTGACTTATGCCATTGCGATGATGATGAACCACCTTTCGACCATCGCCCAAACCCTGATGGTCCTGTCCACGAGTGAATTTCAAATGGTTCGCCTGAACGACCGACACTGCACGGGCAGCTCCATCATGCCTCAGAAGAGAAATCCCTGTTCCTTAGAGGTGATGAAGGGGAAAACCTCCTTCGCTCATGGAATAGCATTGAGTCTCCTTTCAGCAGGCAAGGCCCTTTTCATGGGATACAATCGGGATACCCAATGGACTAAGTATTGGATCATGGACCTGATCGATGAATCCAGACTTGCTCCTTTCGTCATGAGAGACGTGCTGGATGGCCTGCAAGTTGATAAGGCTCGGATGGCCAGGGCAGCCCGTACGAAATTCATCGGAACCACCACCCTGATGGAGTGGCTGGTTCAGGCCCACGGGCTTCCTCTGAGAAAAGCCAAAATGCTGGTGGAGAAGGCAGTGAAATATTCTGAGGGAGAAGGTCTCGAAAAAGTCTCCTACCGGAGCTTGGAGAAGGCTCTTCATGAAATGGAGATTAGAGTTTCCATCTCCAAAGATGAAATTGAAAAGATTCAAGAGCCCGAGGCCATCCTATTTGCCCCGGGGTCCATCGGTACGCCTTTCTTAAGGAGGACGGACGAGAATATGGCTTCCCTTCAAAAGAGAATCAAGGCACACAAAAACTGGCTCACTCTCAAGAGAAGAGACATCCAAAAAGCAGCATCTCTCGTTGCGAGGATGGAAAAACAGTTCGGCGGCTCACCCGCATCTTAAACTTTGAAAGGTTCCTCACGAGGAACTGACCCTGCGAGCTCAAACAAGGAGGAGATTATGGGCAACCTAGAGGCAACGATCCGATCTGAAATCATCCGGTTGGCAAGAAGAGAAATGCGAAAGGTAACGGTTCCCTTGGGCCGGGATGTTCGGACCTTAAAGAACATCGTGTCAAAATTTCGAAAATCCATCCTGGCTTTCGAACGATTTTCGACAGAGTGGAGAAACGAGCAGACTGCCGAAAAAGCCCATCTGAGGGCCACGCCTGAAGAAGTCAAGGAAGCCCGTTTTTCCCCTCGTTTGATTCGTCTTCTTCGCAAGCGACTCGGAATCACCCAGAAGGAGCTCGCGATCCTGACGGGGGTTACGGTGGGAGCCATCCACCAGTGGGAAAAGGGGACGTTTGATCCACGGGACGATAAGAAGGGAGCTCTCTTGGCTCTTCGAAGGCTCGGCCGCCGAGAAGTGAAAAGACTATTAGAGGCAAAAAAGGGGGCTTCCTCGCAAACCAAGAAGAAAACGAGAGGACGCATTCAGAAGAAGAGACGTCGAAGGACTACGAGGCGAAGGTGAATCTCTTCTTTCTCCTAAGTTCTCCTGTTCTTTGGAGTCCGTTTATCTGGCCAAAGAATCTGACTTCACCCTATGATTCAGTGGAATGTTCTGCTCCTTGGCTTTCTCGTCTTTTTCTTCCTTCGATCAGGAGCACAGATCTTTCTCCACCGACTCAACATCTCCTTCCTTCGGCAGAGAGGGAACAAGATTCCCGAGGTCTTCCAAGAGGTGGTTGACCAGGAGAAGTTCAAGAAGATTTCTGCTTACACCGTTGAATCCTCCGAATTCAATCTATTTGCAAGCCTCTTGGGTCAAGGATTTCTACTGGTCATCTTGCTCTCCGGTTTTCTGCCATGGTTGGCAAAGGGGATTGGCCAGTCGCATTGGGGAACGGTGACAGAAGGTCTTCTCTTCTTCGCCGCTCTCGCCGGTCTGACGCACCTCTTTCAGATTCCCTTCGATCTCTACGATACCTTTGTGATTGAAGAACGCTATGGATTCAATACCATGAATTTCCGAGCATGGATCGTGGACCTGGCCAAGAGCGTTCTCATCTCAGCCCTCCTTGGAGGCCTTCTGCTCGGGGTGCTACTGGGCCTCGTCGTTTACGGAGGAAGTCTTTGGTGGCTCTGGGCCTGGGTTCTCCTCGGATTTTTCCAACTCTTGCTTCTATGGCTCTTCCCCGTAGTGATCGCTCCCCTGTTCAACAAATTTGAACCCCTCCAGGACCAACAGCTTGAACACCGAATTGAAGGCTTGATGAGAAAGGTTGGTCTTCGACTCAGAGGTGTTTTCCGGATGGATGCGAGCAAACGGAGCAGACATACCAATGCTTATTTCACCGGGATAGGCAAAACGAAGCGGATTGTCCTGTTCGATACGCTTCTCGGGTCACACACAGAGGATGAAATCTTGGCGGTCCTCGCCCATGAAATCGGTCACTGGAAGAAAAAACATCTTCTCAAACAGCTTCTGATTTTGGAAATTCTTTCCCTTGCAGGCTTCTATCTTGTGTCTCGACTGCTCAATTGGACGTTCATCTACTCAACCTTCGGTTTTGAAGCGGCCATTCCGTACGTGGGTTTCTTTCTCATCGAATGCCTGGTCAGCCCCTTAGGTTATTTTGTTCAACCCTTAGAATCAGCGATTTCCAGACGGTTCGAATGGGAAGCGGATGATTATTCTTTAGGGCTCATGGGAACCCCTGAACCGATCTGTGGAGCACTCAAGCGATTGGCGTCTGACAATCTCTCGAACCTGTTGCCCCATCCCGTTTATGCCTGGTTCTATTACTCCCATCCGCCTTTGGTTGATCGTCTTTCGAGACTTCAACAGCGGACAGTGTCGTGAATGGCGGTGGTATGTTTTGATTGGATCGTCCTAGCAGAAAAAGGTCAAAAGTCTCATCTGTTTCAGGTTGCTCAAAAAAGGCCCTGCCTTCGCCGAAGCGGCTTCGCGCAGGCAGGCAGATGCAGAGTTGAGCCTTGCGAAATCCCGTTAGCGGGGGCCTCCGAAATCCTGAGAGTGGCGTCGCGACGAATAAGGAGCGACTATTTGCCACGCCGGCGAGTTGGTGAGCCGGCCAGAGGCGTACTTGAGGGAAACGCAGCAGATGGCCGTTTTTCAGCAACCTGGTAGAGAACAAGGAGGTAATCATGGACAGTACCCGCCGATCGATCTGCTATTTCAGTCAGCCGGGAGTTGAGAACACAGAGGAAGTCATCGATGTGGTCTATGAACGCTTAAAAGAGGGAGATATCAAGAGCGTCGTTGTGGCAAGCTCTCGAGGAGGCTCAGGTCTCAAGTTTGCCAAAAAGATGGCTAAGGAGACCAACCTCGTGGTTGTGAGCTCCCACCCGGGCCGTTCTCGTCCAGGAGCCTGGGATTTTGATTTGAACATTTTGAAAGAACTGGAGTCGCTTGGGGTTAAGGTGGTGAAGCACAGTCATATCCTCTCCGGATTGGATCGGTCCATCAGTGCCAAGTTTTCAGGAGTCTCCTACGGAGAGTTTCTGTCAGAAGCCCTCCGCTGCCTTTTCGGTGTGGGCATGAAGGTGGCGGTCGAATGCACCATCATGGCCGCTGATAGCGGAGCCATTCCTATTGACAAGACGATCGCCGTGGGAGGAACGGCTACGGACCGTGGGAGAGGTTCTGACTGTGCCATTGTAGTCTGGCCCTCTCACTGCAACAATTTTTTCGATTTCCGGGTCCTTGAAATCCTGGCAAAACCCTATCGACGAGACTGGGAGAAGAAAAGTTAAAACAAAGGTTAAGGCTTAGGTTAAGAAATGATCAGATTTTTCCGAACCTTGATCTTATCACTTAGCCTTAGCCTGAACCTTAACCTCAACCTTAACCTTAGCCTATCTTTATAAAAGGAGGTCATCTTATGGCAGAACATCCTCTAAAGGTCTTTGAGCAAAATGATCCAGGGTTTTTCAAATTGGTCACTGGATACAAAAACACTTGCCATGACTGACGGAGCCTTGTCCAAGAAAGTGAAGCTCCTCATTGCCATGGCCTTGGACGCAGCCCACGGCACTGAGTCAGGCGTAAGATCCTTAGCGCTCCAAGCCAAGGGAGCAGGGGCGACGAAACAGGAAATCCTCGAGACGATCAGGGTAACCCACTACATCTGCGGCGCCGGTGCGGTCTTTACAGCAGCTCCCGCGTTAAAGGACTTACTCTGATCTGAGTATCCTGGCATCATAAAAAGATATCATTTTCCTCCGTCCTCAGTAAGGCACAGGCAAAAAGGGGATATGTTGTCACTGCCGGATTATAGGTAAAAGTTAAGATTTAACTTTGCAGACACTATTAAGTAGTGTGGCGACTTCTTCCTGAAAGAGAGATTTTGGAAACTCCTGCCTCCATACAACATTTCAACCCGTAACAAACTCATTGAATCTGGGGTTTTGGTTTGTTATTCAAATCGAAGCCTTTTTGAAGGAGAACATCTTGGCAAGCTGTCCGCGGTTTCGAGTTAGGGCGGAATCCCTTTTTGCAATAGGTTCGGCTTACCTTTTAAAGCCTTCTTGCCGGGCTGGCGCTCGATCGTATAGGGACGGTACTTCCAAATTTTGTGGGGGGTTCTTGACTTTCGACTCCCTTTTTGATAGAAAATCTTTCCAGCCAAATCATCTATCAAAGAAGAGACTCCTATGAAAGAAACCATTGATTTTCGACTCAACGGCAAACCTACGAAGTTAGAGGTCGAAGGCGACCGCATGCTTTTGTGGGTATTGCGCACGGACCTGGGACTCACGGGGACCAAATTCGGCTGCGGCGCGAGCCTGTGCGGGGCGTGCACCGTGATCGTCGGCAAGGAGGCGGTACGATCCTGCCAGCTTCCAGTGAAGGAGGTGCGCGGGCAAGAGGTTACAACCATTGAGGGATTGGCCAAGAACGGAACCCTCCATCCGCTGCAGAAAGCTTTCGCTGAAAATGGCGCATTTCAATGCGGTTTCTGCACTCCCGGCATGATCATGACCGCCTATGGCCTATTGCTCAAGAACCCGAAAATGACGCGGGCCGAGATCATTGAAGGCATGGAACAAAATCTGTGCCGGTGTGGGGCCCATAAACGCATTGTCCAGGCAATTGAAACTGTTTCCAAAAAGTGAGACACATCATGGGAGACGAAAAATCCAAAGTATTCGAAACTTCATTTCTTAAAGCCGGACTTTCGCTCGATCGGCGCGATTTCCTCAAGCTTATCGGCGGGGGAATCATCGTTTTTTTCACCTGCGATGCGACCGATTTATTTGGACAGGAGGGCCGGGGGCCAAGCTACCCGACCGATTTCAACGCCTATCTGAGGATCGCTGAGGATGGCAAGGTAACCGTCTTCTCAGGAAAGATCGAGATGGGACAAGGCGTAATCACTTCCTTGGCCCAGGAGGCCGCCGACGAACTCGGAGTTGCCCTGGAATCGATCGAGATGGTCATGGGAGATACGGATCTGTGTCCGTACGACAGCGGTACGTATGGCTCCATGTCGACCCGCTTTTTCGGTCCCGCGGTGCGGGCAGCCGCAGCCGAGGCCAAGACCGTTCTGCTGGATTTGGCCGCAGAGCAGCTCAAGGCCCCCAAGGAAAACCTGAGCGTGGAAAATGGCGTGGTCTTCGTCACTGCCGACAAGAAATCCCGGGTGACTTTTGGTCAGCTCGCCAAAGGCCAGAAAATCACACGCAAGCTCGATGGGAAGGCGGTAACGAAGTCTGTATCCGAGTTTACCGTGATGGGGAAACCTGTGAAGCGGACCGACGCTTTGGCCAAGGTGACAGGCAAGGCGCAATACGCGGGCGACATACGAGTGCCCGGCATGCTGTACGCCAATATCCTGCGTCCTCCGGCACACGGAGCCACTCTGAAAAATGTCAACACGTCCGCAGCGGAAAAGATGCCCGGTGTCATCGTGGTCAATCAAGACGGCTTGATCGCCGTCCTGCATCAGGATCCCGAGGCAGCGGGAAAAGCCCTTGCAAGCATCAAGGCGGAATTCGATCTCCCGAAGCCCGCCGTTGATAATGCGACGATATTCGACCACCTCCTCAACTCGGCCCCGCAAGCTCAGGAGACCGATCGCAGAGGAGATCTTGCCGCAGGGGAGAAGGCTGCAGCCTCGGTTATCGAAGGAAAATATCTTACCGCCTACGGCGCGCATGCTCCCATTGAAACGCACACTGCTCTGGCAAGAATTGAGGGCGGCAAGGCAACGGTTTGGATATCGACTCAATCGCCGTTTCGCAACCGGCAACAGATCGCGCAGGCAATCGGTTTCACACCTGAGAATGTCCGCGTCATCACGCCATTCGTGGGCGGAGGATTCGGCGGCAAGAACCCGGCCCAGCAGGCAGTGGAGGCGGCAAAGCTGGCCAAGATCACCGGAAAACCGGTTCAGGTTACATGGAGCCGCGCGGAGGAGTTCTTCTACGATACCTACCGACCGGCGGCCGTGGTCAAGATCAAGTCGGGTATCGATAGCGCAGGAAAGATATGCTTGTGGGACTACAACGTCTATTTCGCCGGATCGAGAAGTGCCGAGCAGTTTTACGATGTTCCCCACAACATCATCAGGGTTTATGGCGGAGGAATGGGGGGCGGAGCAACCCCGCATCCGTTCGCCACTGGCCCCTGGCGCGCCCCCGGAGCACCGGTGAACGTCTTTGCCAGAGAATCGCAGATCGACATCATGGCGGCAAAGGCCAAGATCGATCCACTGGAATTCCGCTTGAACAACATCTCCGACCCGAGGATGCGCAAGGTTCTGCAAACTGCCGCTGACCGCTTCGGCTGGAAAAAGGCAGCGGCTCCCAGCGGCCGTGGCTACGGCATCGCCTGCGGTATCGATGCGGAAACCTACGTTGCCGAGATTGCTGAAGTCACCGTCGACAAAGCAAGCGGACGAGTGAAGGTCAAACGAATCGTATGTGCCCAGGACATGGGCATTGTCATCAATCCCGAAGGGGCTACGATGCAGATGGAAGGCTGCATCATGATGGGATTGGGATACACCCTGTCGGAGGACATCAGTTTCAAAGGCGGCCAGATACTCACCACTAATTTTGACACCTACGAACTGCCCCGCTTTTCATGGATGCCTCAAATTGAAACCATTCTGGTCAAAAACGATGAGTTGCCGCCGAAGGGTGGCGGCGAACCTCCGATCGTCCCGATCGGTGCAGTCGTTGCCAACGCCATCTTCGACGCAACCGGTGCCCGGCTGTATCAATTCCCAATGACTCCGGAGAGGGTTAAAGAGGCACTCAAGAAGGCCTAACCAATAAGAATTGAGACGATTTGAAAAGTCGTTTCAATCCATTGTTCAAGAAGCCCAGAGTAGCAGTGGCTATTTTCTTCAGGCAAGATAGGGTGCCCCTTTCTCTTTGTATGTCAAAAGGCAACCTTTTTCTTTTTTCCTCCGGAGCCAATCCTTTGGTTCCATCATTTGTAAATAATTCATTTGAGTCATCTTGTTTTTCGCCCATAGGGTGACGGGTGATTATTTCGTTATCAAATCTTCCGCTTCCCCATCTTTCTGAGTGAGATTGGTTTTTTGGCAAGATATCTTGAAGATTCGAATTCTTATTTAAACAATGCTGGTCTGCCTGCTTGCTGGCCCTTGAGGCCTCGCTGCAACTTTCCTAACGTACGTATGGTCTTCATCAGGGAAAGAGACAGGTCTACATAATTTTCTCTCCCCTGGCTCTCAGAAACGATGTATATTACAATTTATTTTATAATATTTTGCAGAGAGGGTTGACACTCGAAGGAGTTTCCGGGCGAGGGATGACAGGTGAGAATGGGTGCCTTTGAATTTGCGGTTGATGTCTCAAGGGCTAAGTCTCAGGCCCTGACTCGCCACATGGGATTTGAGGGGAGGAGTCAATGTCTTTAACGGAATTACCATTTCATTTGCCCGGTTCCATCTTTCGGAGTCCGATGCCTTTTTCGGTTTATGATCCTCAAGGGGATTCTCTTTTCCAATTCAAGAGAGAAAAGGGTTCTCTGATTGTTCTTCTTGCTGAAGAGGAAGAGTGCATGGAAAGGACGGGACGGAATTTGAAATCTCTCTATCTGACAGCAGGGATTTCAGGTGATTCATCTACCCATTCCCGATTTCAATGTGCCTTCAAAAGAAGATCTTGAAGAGGCCGTCAAGAAAACGGTCGAGCATGCACAAGTCGGAAAGAATATTTTGATTCACTGCCATGCTGGATTAGGAAGGACGGGTCTGTTTGTGGCTTATCTTGCAAAGCGGGTTCTCGGTTTATCGAGCGAAGAAGCGATTCACTGGACGAGAAAATATATCCCTCACGCATTGGAAACTGATGAACAGAGCCAGATGGTTATCGATGATTTGGCATAAAGGGAAGGTGCTGGATATCATCCATGTCGAAATCAGATGACACTGTTACTTTGGAGAGTTTTGACAGCTTGACTTCCTGTTGGCTCCAATCCGAGTCTCTTTTGATGTGGGACTGTATTTTTGTCTTGCCGCCGTGGCTTGAAGTCTGGTGGCATGATTTCGGATCCGAAGCCGAGCTATATTTGGGCGCTTTCAGAAAAGGAGGGACGATCGCTGGCATCGCTCCACTTCTATTACGGGGAACAGAGGCCTCTTTCATCGGCAGCACCGATCTTTGCGACTATCTAGACTTTGTTATTGTTCCGGGGAAAGAGGTTGATTTTTTCAATATTTTGCTTGATGACCTGCAGGGGAGGGGCATCAGGCGGCTGAACTTGAGGCCATTGAGGCCCAATTCAACTGTGCTCACTTATCTTGTAGGTATTGCAAGGAATCGGAATTATGATGTCTCTTGTAAAGTGGAAGATGTTTCTCTGGAACTGGATTTGCCTCCTACTTGGCAGGAATACTTAAATACATTGACCCAAAAACAGCGGCATGAAGTAAATCGCAAATTGAGACGATTGGGGGAAGCAGGTGACGTCAATTATCGCGTGGTTGAAGATAGTGACTCTCTCTTAGATTCCATGGATCTCTTTCTGAGGTTGTTCCGGGAAAGTAGGGAGGATAAGGCGATTTTCTTAACGAATCGGATTGAATCCTTCTTTCAGTCGCTCGTAAAGGCTACGGCCCGGTCGGGGCTTTTGAGGTTCGGCATCCTGGAACTCAACGCATCACCTGTTGCTATGGTCATGTATTTTGATTACAACAACTCGGTTTTCCTTTACAATAATGGTTATGATCCTAAACATAGCTTCTTAAGCGTAGGGTTAATTTCGAAGGTCTTATGCCTCAAAGACAGTGTCGAAAGAGGAAGGAGTAAATTTGACTTCTTGAAGGGAGCTGAAGAGTACAAATATCGCTTGGGAGGCAAGGAAATTACTCTCTATGGATGCGAGATATCTTTTAAATGAGCGGAAACTGGACTTTAGGACAAGGTGTCGGACCGGCAAAAGTGGGGTTCGAATGGGAGCAGTGAATTGAAGATTGCGATGCTGAGCATTCACAGTTGTCCCTTGGGTAAGGTGGGCGGGGAAAATACAGGAGGGATGAGCGTCTATATCCGGGAGCTTGGCCGTGAACTCGGGAGACGGGGCCATCTCGTCGATGTGTATACACGCATCCATGGGCCCATACACGATCAGGTGGTAGAATTAGGGGAGAATGCACGACTGATCCATTTCAAGGCAGGAGAGGAAGAAACGCACAAGTTGGAACTCTATTCTCATCTCGCCGATTTCACCCGCAACCTCGAAAATTTCAGGAAAGAGAATGGGCTTCGGTATGATCTGATACATAGCCATTATTGGCTTTCGGGCTTGGTTGGGGAACGACTGCAGGAGTTGTGGGACATCCCGCATCTTATCGGGTTCCATACCCTGGGGGCGGTCAAGAACGCAGTCGGTATCGGTGAGGGTGAACCCGAGCTTCGTATCAACGCCGAAAGAAAGCTGGTCAAGGATTGCCACCGCATTATTGCTTCTACGGAGAAAGGGAAAGAGGATCTCATCACCTATTACGATGCCGACCCTGAGGCGATCAGCATTATTCCCTGCGGTGTGAATTTGGATCTGTTTCGACCCATCCAGAGAGAAACTGCACGATGCCATCTTGGTTTGAATGGCGAAAGCATCATCGTCTTTGTAGGAAGGATTATTCCACTCAAGGGCATAGACAACATGTTAAAGGCCATGGCCCATTTGGAAGGGAAGCAGAGAATCAAGCTTGTTGTGATCGGCGGCGACGATCATAGCCAGGCAGAAATGCAAAGGTTAAAGAACCTTTCACGGACCTTAAGGATCGACGAGTCAGTCATTTTTCTCGGCTCGGTAAAGCAGGAAACGTTACCCTTCTTTTACAGTGCTGCCGATTTGTGTGTGGTCCCATCTTATTATGAAAGCTTTGGGCTGGTGGTTTTGGAATCCCTCGCCTGCGGGACACCCGTCGTAGCCACGAAGGTTGGATGTGCGGAAAGTGTCATCCGGTATGGTGAGACAGGATATGTCGTGACAGACAATGACCCCGGTAGTCTTGCGGATAAGATATCACGGCTACTTTCAACGCCAAATGGGAAACCAGATTTTGTTAACTCGGTCCGGGCATCCGTAGCCAAGTACAGCTGGCCAAATATCTCTGAAGCCATCCTTGAAGAATACCGCAGTGTTCTATGGGATTTCTCTGCTAAGGCATGCAAAGGAGCAGAAGAGTTCCGGGTTTGACAAGACTCATCGACAGACAAGCCGTACAGGCTCAATCCAGTCTCTTTTCGTACCACAGGCTGCTTTTCCAGAGCTCAAATCCCACCGACTTGTAAAGAACGCGGGCTGCTTTATTCTCGCTATCCACCGTCAACACAGCAACTCGAAGACTCTTGCTCTTCAAATAGGAGAGCCCGACAAGCAGAAGTTGCCTGCCCAATCCTCTCCCCCGGTAATCTGGATCCACGCCCAACATATAGATGCGGCCAGTCCCTTCGCCCGGGGCTTTCTTCTTCCAAAACTCAATCCTCGTCCAACAATAACCAACGGGTATATCTGAATCGAAGATCAAAAAAATGTCGTCCGGAGAGGAGTTGGGAAGACTGATTCGGTAGATGATCTCTTCGATCGTGTTGGGATTGAACCCCCAAGTGCCAGCGAAGGAACGGTTTTGAAGTTGCGTCAGTCTTCCTTCTTCGCTGGGCTGTAAGGAGCGACATCGAGGGGCAATCTTACTGATTTCGGGCAAAACCATCTCGGCAAGATCCAACCTAAGTTCGAGAAACCGGCGGACGAATGTAAAACCCATACGGGTGAGAAACCGTTTAGCCGTGAAGCTATCTTGAGAGATGTTTGCATGGAGGGTCATGATACCCAACTCTCTCGTACGGTCGACAGCGCGATCGACGAGCCTTACGGTTAACTCTCCTCTGCGATGGCGAGGATGGACCAGCCACCTCAAAACAGCCCGCCCGATGTTTAACTCCGGCTTCACCTCTGCATAGCCAGCAATTTCTCCTGACCTCTCCGCGATAAACAGGTTATCCTTAGAAGAAGGGTCGGATTGACTCAGGCTTTCAAATAAGTCTAACAGGGAAATTGAGCAGTGGGATCGCCCTAATTCCTGAACTTCAGTCACCAGTTGGACTAATTTCTCAAAATCCTTAGAATGATAATTTCGAATGGTATAAGTGGGATTCCTCATTTTCGACTGAAATATCCGAGAGTAATTGTAACAATCGTTTTGATATTATACAATTTCTAAAATTTCACACAAAGGAGATCGACCCATGAAAACGAAGCTAGCTCAGGTGATGGTGGTTACTCCTCATCCAGATGATGCAGAATATGGAGTTGCCGGAACTGTCGTTCGCTGGGTCAGTCAAGGGAAGGAGATCGTTTATGTGGTGTGCACCAATGGAGACAAAGGCACGAGTGATGCCAGCGTAAAGCCCGAAGAGCTAGCCAAAACTCGGGAGGAGGAACAGATCGCTGCAGCCAACTTGCTGGGCGTGAGGGAGGTCATTTTCCTCCGCCATCCCGATCAGGGCTTGGAAGATACCCCTGAGTTCCGTAAAGAGATCGTCCGCCTCATCAGGATGTATCGGCCTGAGACCGTTGTCACTGCTGATCCTTACCGACGCTATATTTGGCACCGGGATCATAGAATGACCGGACAAGTTACCTTGGACGCTATCTTCCCCTATGCCAGGGATATCTTTTCCTACCCGGATTTGACGAAAGAAGGGCTTGATCCTCATAAGGTCAAGGAGGTATTGCTCTGGGGAACTGAGGATGTCAATTACCGTTCCGATATCACCGAAACCTTTGATGTGAAGCTGAGTGCGCTGCAGTGTCACAAGAGTCAGGTGGGGCACATCCCGCTCCAGGAGCTGGAAGAACGGCTGAGGGAAAGACATAGCTCATTAGCACAGGGAGAAGAGTATGAGCTGGCAGAAGGCTTCCACCGGGTAGAGATATTATGGTAGGCCATTCAGCAAGTGGTCAGGATGAAAGCCAAAGCACATCCCCGAACAGGTTAGGATCATGTGAGCGAGAGGAAAAGATAGCAAACTCTTCTTTTTCTTTTCTCAATAGGGTGGAATCGCCGTGGCCAGGGTATATCGCAGTATCATCAGGCAGAACAAAGATCTTACTGGATATTGATTCGATGATTAGCTTTAGATTAGCCGGTGACCTTGTCTTCCCTGGACCCCCAGGAAAGATAGTGTCACCTGCAATAAGATATCTGCCTATTAAAAAAGAAAGACTGCCCGGGGTGTGACCTGGCGTATGAAGGATTTTCAGGCTCATATATCCACAGTCCACCTTGCCACCGTCTTCAAGGATCATATTTGCTTGTAGAGGCAGACCCTTTGCGTCCAGGCGATGGACGCCAACGGGAACCCTGAGCTTAGACTTTAGCTCAGACAGTGCACCGATATGATCCATATGGTTATGAGTGATGAGTATGTATCTAGGATGAGTGTCTTTCAGCGCCTTCAAAATTTCGGAGGCTTCTGCAGGAGCGTCCACCAGCACACTGTCCCCCGTTCGGGGACAGGTGACTATGTAGCTGTTCGTTTCGTAGGGTCCCAATTTAAGTCGATCGATCTGGACGTTCTCGTCCTTCGCTACACGTTCCACTTCATTCCCTCGGGTGGATGATCCATCGGACTTCTTAGTGCATGCCGGACCAACTTTGTATACAGATATCACATCAGGAAGAAAGGTTCAAGCTGGCCTTCGGATCTGTTCTCCGGATACGCAGGATTTAGGAAGAATGAAGAATATTTCACTGCAATTATCAGTTCTCAAAAAGTCAAAAACGGTGTGAACTACAATTTTTAATGAGCAACGACCAATCGTCAGCGGGAGCGATAAAAAATGTACATGGCGTTGAATATTATCCGACGAGGAGAGACACCATGCAAAAAGGTTTTCAACAACTAGGATAGTTTACAATAATAGCCACTGTCCTTGCCGGACTGGCGGTAGCCAGTTTTTGTTTAGGGTCTTGTTCCCGGGGAGGCTATTCTGGGAAGATGGAATCAATCGCCATTTGGAATGGAGCCTAATGCAATGAACTCGCTCATCTACATCGCCACTGATCAGGCTATTTACCCACTCTTTCCATTGGTAATCTTCAATCTCACCATGTTCTATTTTTGTTGACTTGTAGGTGTACTCGCCAAATTTTACTATCAACCTCCTCGAAAAATCTCGAAAAGGAAATTTCATTTAGTACTTCCTTGTTTATTCCAGTCAAGTGTTTTTTATCTTTTAAGGCGTTATAGGTTTAACCCTGGCAGGCGGGTTCCCCGTCGTTCTGTAACATCCTACCCAACCCTTGTAATTAGAAAGTCGTCCGAGAGACGCTTTTACCTTGCTCAATTGGGGTTAGGATGTCGACGGGGAGTCATGTATTCTGTACTGGGAGGTCGCTTAAGCGCCTCAATGGAAGAAAACGATGATCTCCCCGCCTGTATGAGCATACCTTATGCCGCCTTTTTGATCACCCTCCTTTCGGGGGTTTGGTATTGTCCCACATAGTCTCTGTTATCCCGCACGATGGCATGGATGATCCGTAAGAGCTTCCTCGATACTGCGATGAGCGCCCTCATCCTCTCCATGCCCCTACTGGTGAGTCTTGCGTAATAGTCAAACATGATCCCGTTCTTTCTGATCATTTGGATAGCCGCATAGAACAGGATTTTCCTAAGAAGGCTTCTGCCCCTCTTGGATATCCTTCTCTGCCCTTTTCTTTTCCCCGAGCTGATCTCGTAGAGGTCAAGCCCCGCGAGCTTCATGATCTCAGACTGGGTGCTGAACTTTGAGAAGTCCCCCACCTCGCCGATCAGACCTGCTACCGAGACGGTGCCAAGGCCTTTTATCGACAACAACTTGACGCTACAGGGTATCCGTTCGAGGGTTACTCCCATCTCGGCCTCGATCTCTGAAATAAACCGCACTTCGGCTTCAAGCTGCATCAGGATATGCCTGATGTCTATGAAAATGCCGGCAAGGCCCTCTTTAATGCCTACCGTCTCCCGCGCCAGGCCGATCAGAGACTCCGCCTCCTTGATACCGAACTTCCCCATGCTCCGTTTCCGCATCTCTTCACCGAGAGCTTCCTTGGATAAGGTGCCTATCCTTTCAGGGATGGTATATCTCTTCAAGATGTGCTGAGCCGTCTTGCCCTTCATATCCTTCAACACTTTTTTGAATTCAGGGAAGATGAGGAAGACGAGCTGCTGGAGCTGATTGAGAAACGCTGTCCGCTCTCCCACGTGCCGTTCCCGCGCGTTGTTCAGCCTCCGCAGAGAGGCGGCATCGCCCTCGGGGACCACAATGGTCAAGGCGCGTCCGAGCCGGATGATATCCGCGATCACCCGCGGATCCTTGTCGTCCGTCTTCAACGGAGAGTTGTCATTGACTTCCTTCATCTTCTTCGTGTGCATGGGGTTGACCTGGACAATGTTGACCTGTTTATTCGCAAGATAATGGACGAGGGGCTCGGCATAGGGGCCGGTAGATTCATAGCCAACGAGCACCTCATCACATCCAAACCTGTTCTTACTGGCTATCGTCATACACCAGAATTTCTCGAATCCTTCCTTTGTGTTGTCGAACCTGAAAGACTTGGTGCTTCTCCCGTCCAAGGTAGTGCAATACCCTGTGTTGTTTGTTACACCTATATCCACCGTCGCGATTAGTGTGCCTTCCTTCACCCTCTTTACCCTTTTCGCCCTCAGCCCTTTCATTGTAGTCTCCTCCTTGTTTGTAGTCGGAATAAACAGCTGCAGAAAAGGAGGATATCCCTATTCCTCGTTCCACTCAATCATGAACTACAATATAGCAAGCTGTACTAAATGATTGACAGATTATAGCAAGAATCGCAGATTTCAATTGATAATTAATAGGGAGGTAAATCAAAACTTACTTCGAATATGAAGGAGTATTTCCTGTCGTCTTCTGCGTAAAAAGGCGACATTTTTATTCTCTTTAGCTATTGACAACTAACCTTAATCGGATATAGCATTTCTACAAATTGTCGGTATAACCCGTAATAGAGGACGAGGTAAAAGAATCAAAGCTTAAGGAGTAAGCCATGTTACCAGAAGGGTGTATAGGGTGCGATCACATCAAGGGTGATGTCTGTACTAGATATGCTATGCCCCAAGCCCAATGGGATAGGGTTATGGGCTGTGCTATGCGTTCCCACAATCGCATAGAGATGAAGAAGCAAGCTGGCTTTGTGGACCCATTACCAAAAAAGATGTCTAAAAGAAGAGCCGCGGTGGCTAAAGCTATCCCAATTTTTCAAAGAAAACAATAGAAGGGTTCAAAGAGCCTGTTTTTCTACCATCTGCCTGCTTAGCTATCTGCCTTAGATTTTCTTTGCGCAAATCGCTTAATGGTTTTTTGATCAATCTTCTGTCGCCTTTTACGTAAAAAGACGACATTTTATTCTCTTCTCTTCAACCAGTACCCGATTTTTCCTACCTTTTGAGTTATCTACTTGCGACATCCTGTCGCTTTTTGGTATAATAATTGAAAGGAGGGCGAACGGAAATGCAAGAAGAAAGAAGATTATTTAATCTCCGCGAACTCGAAAAAATGCTCAAATCACATTACAAAAAGCAAAATTCTGATTTAGAAATATCCTTCAGAGATACTAAATTTGTTACATATGTCATTCATGAAAAGGGTAAACCCTGGGGGCGGTCGTTGACAACAGAAGAATCATTTACTGAGATAGCAAAGATTCTATTCCCGGCTGAGAATGTCCGTATCGTACGAATACAATCTGATCCCCCTAAAGTAGAACTATTAATTGAAAAATCTTAACGGTCCCCTAGGACGGAAATAAATCCCAGGGGACGTAGTTAAGTTTGTTAAGTCAGTGCGGTTTGCTTTCCGGCCAAACTCCCGCGCAAATACTCTTTCCTGTAACCCATGAGGGGCCAATTTTACAAAGCATGCTTGATTGCAATCAGTGATCGATAGGTGGTCATTATCCTCTGAATTAAACTTTTGATATGTCTCTCAAACCGAAACCTTTTGCCAGGTGCGGATAGTGGCAAGATGTAGGGCCATCGGAGAAGGCCAGATTTTAAATCCTATCCACAGGTTACTTCCCGAAACATGCAAGATTTAACTCTTCTTAGGAAGTGAAGATTTCAAATAGCGTTTTCGGTTTGGGTAAAGTTTACATCTTAGCAAGATATCGCTTTTCTTCTGATGTTAGAACTCCTGCACCCCAACCTGATTACTTCTTTCGAACCGTAGCTAATTCAACATCACCGTTGAGGATCTGAGCATTTTCTTAAAAGAACGACTTGACATAGACCAGAAGAGTTGGTTACATTACTTCTTAATTAGGAATCATTCCGATTTATCCATGATGACCAAAGAATCGATGATCAGCCAGATGCGAAAGAAGGGGTTGAAGGTAACCCCCCAACGACTGGCCATCATTGACGTGCTGATTGAACAGGGGGATTCCCATCCCCGTGCGAGCCTTATCTATAAGAAGGCAAAAAAGAAAAAGAAGAGTTTGAGCCTGTCGACCACCTATGCGACACTGAACGAGTTCTCCCGCCACGGCATCATTAAAACGCTGCAGTTTGATTCCGTGGAGAACCGTTACGAAGGTAACCTTGAAGAGCACCTCAATCTGGTCTGCGAGCGCTGCGGTAAGATCCTTGACTACGAAATACGTCCTGTTGCCGACCAACAGGAGATAGCGAAGAAAACCGGCTTCTCGGTCACGGATACCAGGCTGGAGTATTATGGGTATTGCAGGGACTGCCATGCAAAAACAAAAGAGGGCGGGGATAAGCGTGTCGAGGAAGAGAATGCCTGACGGCCCTATGCCTTTCTCTCTTTTTTGGCATCGGTTTCGTCTATTAACTGTTAGCTAGATGGGCAGCGAAACACTATTATACATAGCAGCGCTGTTCAACAATTCACACAGCGAAAGGAGGTAACGTTATGACTGACGACAGAAAGTACCCGGTAACGGGCGGAGCAAACCCACAAGCAACCGGCAGAGGCACGACGAACCGAGACTGGTGGCCGAACCAGTTGAACCTCGATATCCTGCACCAGCATTCCTCCAAGTCCAATCCGATGGGCGAGGGTTTCAACTACGCTAAGGAGTTCAAGAGTCTAAACTTGGAGGCCTTGAAGAAGGACCTCCGTAAACTGATGACGAAGTCGCAGGACTGGTGGCCGGCGGACTTCGGCCACTACGGACCTTTGTTCATCCGTATGGCGTGGCACAGCGCCGGCACCTACCGCATCGGTGATGGTCGCGGCGGCGCAGGCAACGGCAGCCAGCGCTTTGCACCCCTTAACAGCTGGCCCGACAATGCCAACCTCGACAAGGCGCGCCGACTGCTCTGGCCGATCAAGCAGAAGTACGGCCAGAAAATTTCCTGGGCCGACCTGATGATCCTCGCCGGCAACGTCGCCTTGGAATCGATGGGTTTCAAGACCTTCGGTTTCGGCGGCGGGCGTGAGGACATCTGGGAACCGGAAAAGGACATCTACTGGGGCTCCGAGAGCGAGTGGCTTGGAGACAAGCGCTACACCGGTGACCGGGAACTCGAGAATCCCCTCGGCGCCGTTCAGATGGGCCTGATCTATGTGAACCCGGAAGGCCCGAACGGCAACCCGGACCCGATCGCTGCGGCGCGGGATATCCGCGAGATCTTCGCTCGCATGGCGATGAACGATGAGGAGACGGTGGCCCTCATCGCGGGCGGCCACGCATTCGGCAAGACCCACGGCGCCGGTGATAAGTCACTGGTGGGCCCAGAGCCGGAAGCCGCCGGCATCGAGGAGCAGGGCCTGGGCTGGAAGAGCAGCTTTGGCACGGGCAAAGGCGACGACACGATTAGCGGCGGCCCGGAAGTCATCTGGACCAGCACGCCAACGAAGTGGGACAACAACTTCTTCAGGAACCTGTTCGGCTACGAATGGGAACTGACGAAGAGCCCGGCCGGTGCGTACCAATGGAAGCCGCAGGGTGGCGCAGGCGCCGGTACGGTGCCGGATCCGCACGACCCGTCCAAGCGTCACGCGCCAGGCATGCTGACCACGGACCTCGCCCTGCGGTTCGACCCTATCTACGAAAAGATCTCACGGCGCTTCATGGAAAATCCGGATCAGCTCGCTGACGCGTTCGCCCGGGCGTGGTTCAAGCTAACGCACCGCGACATGGGCCCGCGCGCACGCTATCTCGGCCCGGAGGTTCCGGCGGAAGAGCTCATCTGGCAAGACCCCATTCCTGCCGTCAATCACAAACTGATTGATGCAAAGGACATCGCCTCCCTCAAGCGCAAGATTCTGGCTTCTGGCCTGTCAGTGTCGGAGCTGGTTTCGACCGCCTGGGCGTCGGCGTCCACCTTCCGTGGCTCCGACAAGCGCGGCGGTGCCAACGGTGCCCGCATTCGTCTGGCGCCGCAGAAGGATTGGGAAGTCAACCAGCCTGCCCAGCTGGCAAAGGTGCTCAAGACCCTGGAGGGCATCCAGAGCGCGTTCAACCGCGCGCAGTCCGGCAGCAAGAAGGTATCACTGGCTGACCTGATCGTTCTGGCCGGTTGCGCGGGCGTCGTGCAGGCTGCGAAGAATGCCGGCCACAAGGTGACGGTTCCTTTCACGCCGGGACGTGCGGATGCGTCGCAGGAGCAAACCGACGTGCAGTCGTTCGCCGTACTCGAACCGGCTGCAGACGGGTTCCGTAACTATCTAAAAGCTAAATATGCAGTAACGGCAGAGGAACTGCTGGTTGACCGTGCACAACTTCTGACGCTAACCGCTCCTGAGATGACGGTTCTCGTGGGCGGCATGCGTGTCTTGAATGCCAACTTCGGACAGTCCCAACACGGCGTCTTTACCAAGCGACCGGAGGCGCTGACAAACGACTTCTTCGTGAACCTGCTCGATATGGGCACGGAGTGGAAGGCGACCTCGAAGGACGCTGACGTGTTTGAAGGCCGCGACCGCGTAACGGGCAAACTCAAGTGGACCGGCACGCGTGTCGACCTAATCTTCGGTTCGAACTCCCAACTCAGGGCCCTCGCTGAAGTCTACGGAAGTTCGGATGCGGAGAAGAAGTTTGTCCATGACTTCATAGCGGCCTGGAACAAGGTGATGAACCTTGACCGTTTCGACCTCTGCCTGATCGTAGCATAAACGTCTTCGAGGGGTTCTGACAGGGAGATAAAACACGGTCAGCTAACAACCGGTTCCCGCGGACGGCGTATCGCCGCCGAACCAACTCAGGTGCAACCCCTCGCCCTATCCTCAAGTAGAAGTAGGTAAAGGTATCATGGATCTGTACGAATGAAGTAAGAGATCCCACCAGGAGGAGGTGGATCTCAGATCCCGAAGAATTCCATGAGAGACGAACGGCACATTAAAATAAAATCCTACAAGGAGGTGCC
>CAVOIK010000004.1:0-133454 GCA_963695895.1 uncultured delta proteobacterium | reverse complement strand
GAACGGGCCTCATTTTTTCAACAAGGAATATGAACACGAAACGGTCAAAGAAGCTCGGGAAAGTTTATCTGGTGGGAGCAGGGCCAGGCGATCCGGGTCTCATCACGGTCAGAGGACTCAAGTGTCTGAGAAAGGCTGATGTGGTCGTCTATGATCGTCTCGTGGATGAGACGATTCTTCGCGAGGCTCATAAGAATGCCGAGAAGATCTATGTCGGGAAGGCAGCCAACCACCATACACTCGACCAGGAGGCTATCAATCGGCTCCTCGTTGATAAGGCCCGGGAGGGGAAAAAGGTCGTCCGCCTCAAAGGTGGGGACCCTTTTGTCCTGGGTCGTGGAGGGGAAGAGGCAGAGGCGCTTGCATCGAACAAGATTCCCTTTGAAGTGGTTCCGGGAGTCTCGTCAGCCGTTGCCGTGCCCGCCTATGCGGGGATCCCAGTGACCCATCGGGGAGTGGCATCTTCATTTACCGTCGTGACGGGCCACAAAGCGTCGAGCAAAGGGGCAACGAGCATCGCTTGGGACAAGTTGGCAACGGGTCCGGATACTCTGGTGATCTTGATGGGGATAGGAAACTTGGAGAACGTGGTGGACCAGTTAGTCCGGAACGGCCGTCCTTCGTCAACGCCCGTCGCTGTGATTACTCACGGAACCACCCATCGCCAACGGTGCGTGATCGGCACGCTTCACAATATCATCGGGAAGGTCAGATCGGAAAGACTTGAGCCGCCTTCGGTCATTGTGGTGGGCGACGTTGTCCGTTTCCGTGAATCCCTTAACTGGTACGATCAGAATCCGTGTTCCAAATCAGAGAAGAAAAGAAAAAGAGAATGAAGGAAAAGACCAGGGTTTATTTCCCAGTCTTCCTGAATGTCCGGCGGAAGAAATGTGTGGTGGTTGGGGGAGGGCAGGTTGCATTCCGAAAGGTGAGGATGCTGCTGGATTGCGGAGCGAGTGTCACAGTCATCAGTCCGGTGCTTCGTCGAGATCTGACTGAATTAGCCAATAGGAAATCGATTCAGGTGATACGTCGGAGCTATAAACTTGGCGATCTGAAAGGGGCATCTATTGTCATTGCAGCTACGGATGCCAAAGAAACCAACCGCAAAGTGGCAAAGGAAGCGGGTAGGGTTGGCGCCCTTGTGAATGTGGTCGATGATCCGAAGCCATCCGATTTTATTGTGCCTTCACTCTTGCGGCGTGGGGATTTGACCATCACGATTTCAACAGGGGGGATGAGTCCAGCCCTGGCGAGAAAGATTAGGACGAGGCTTGAGGAATCCTTCGGAGAAGAATATGCCTTGCTCGTTTCTTTGGTTGAAGAGGTCCGTTCGACTTTGAGGCGGAAAGGAATGAAGATAGATACAGAAGGGTGGCAAGACGCCTTGGATTTGGATTTGCTAACCCATCTGGTACGAACAGGGCAGAAACAGAAAGCGAAAGCCGTCTTAATTGAAAAACTGAAAGGTCAAATGGAATAAGCATGAACTTAACTTAACAAGCGTTGAGGAGATTGCCCCCCTGAGCGTGTCAGGTTCAAATGGTTATGAGTACACTTTATGCTGGAGCCATTTCGGAGACCCGCAGAAAAAAGATTCCTTTTTTCGGCTTCTCCCTTTCTATCTTCTCAAAAGCACATTCCACCGCTGACCGGATCTCATCCAAATCAACCGGCTTCATCGCCTGATAAAATATGCCTGCTCCCACGAAGACGTCTCACTAAACTCAAAGACTCCTCCGACGAAATCACAATCACCTGAACCTCTCAAATTGATCTTCTTCAACAAAGAAACCAAGTCCCAAGCCTTCACCCCTTCGACCTCATCATCAAGGAGTATGACATGGATGTTGCCATTGCGAACCTTCCGAATCATCTCGCTCAACACCCTGACCATCTCAACCCTATATCCCATGCCGTGGAAAAATGTAGAGAGCGATCTGGCCCAAAGATCATCTTGATAGGCAATCAGTATTGTCTTCGATTTCATGGTAACCCCTCCTCCTCCTGAATCCTATGTTACCCGGATGGGCACCTCGGCCTTCCGGAAAGGAGAAAATGCCGTTCCGATGAAAGAGGAAAGAAGGATTCCTGCCGGGATCAATTGCGCCAAGACAACAACGATCCCAAAGGTCACGAAAAAGCAGACTCCCAAAAGCCCTATTCCCCTGACTCCTCCTGCATAGGCAATCCCCGTAGAGACCAAAGCGATTGACATGACCAAAACCAAACTGAGAATGATAAAAATCTTTTTCGGTTCCATTCTCTATTCACTTCTCTTCTGTAAATGTCTAATCATGATCACCATCATCAAGGGGATCAGGATTCCAACAAGGGCCACCGCTCCTCCAACAATGTAAATCATTGGCCCCACATCTTCTACCGTCCTGACCACTTGCATGACTGCGATGGAAACCATAGCTGCAAGGATACAGGTTAGAATGAACAGACCAAAGTATGTTGATGTACTCAGGTTCTTCATCTCGATTCCCTCCTTTCAACTCTCTCATTCTTTTACAACGACTGGCTCAGCACCTGGAATAACCACTTCCTCTTCAACCTTCTTCCCTTTCTTAAAGACCATGGGAGTTGCGGTACCGATGAAGCTGAAGAAGAGGATCATCGCCGGGATCAACTGAAGAAGGACGATAATGGCTCCAATGATGATGAAAATCCAAAGAGCCGTCCCAGCTCCGCTCAAGCTGATCGATCTTGCGAATGCTGGAGAAGCCATCAGAGTGATCAACCCTACCATCAACCCACCCTTTAATCCTTTTTTGATCTTTTCCATTTTCGTTTCCTCCTTTATTTGGTTTTCAACCTTGATAATGCATTTCGTATGCCAAAGGCTAATGAATCTTTAAGTATTTGAATTTATATAGTTTTTTTAAAAACCGGAGGACTTGGGTGAGTACCCTCTTGGCTCAAAGTGTATATCTCTTGTATACGCATATTGGTTTATGGAATCTTAAAAGTTGATAAGGAATTGAAATAACTAAATTAAACAGAAAATAAGAGATTTATACAGAAAATTATTAAGAATAGTCAGACAGCAGATTACCACTTAGCAAGTGACAAACATTTCTGCTGGATGGCCGAAACACCCCAGGGACCGCACCTTTTTTGTGAGACCGCCTCCCGGAAAAACACCCTCAAGGCCTCCCAAGCACAATGACTCAGTTCCGAAGGGAGTGAACGATCGTAGAGGAAATAACGTCGAAGAGTGTTGGGGATGCTGAAGACAAAATGACGATGCGGAACCGTTTTTAGAACCTCCACGCACACCCATTCGCCAAACTCAAAGAAGATTGAGAATTCAAAACCTAATCCATAGGTTTCACGCAGGATTCAGGATAAAAACTTAAATTTCCTTAGGAAAGATATCGGTGTGGTTTCCCAGAAATCTAATTCATAAAAAAGGAGAGGTTCGCCTTTTATTTCCCTCTCGCCATATCCCTACTTATAAGTTTAATTCTTACATAAACCTTTAATAGACTATTGCCCATATTATAAAGACAACAGTAAGTAATCCTACAATAAGGGAAGTTATTCCTATAGCACCGGAGAAAAGGTTACCAAGAACGTTAGGGAAGGGAACTTTTAACTTTTCCAATTCTTTCGTTTCAAAAAGTCTATCGTATTCTAAGGATCTTTCCTCGATAAACTCCCATTTATAGATTCTACCTGTAAAGATGGAATAGTTCATGGGCCATTTGGTTGGGACAAAGTGGGTATTGAAGAAGTGAATTGTGAAAATAAAGCCAATAGCAAGAAGTGCCTCTTCAGAATGGATAATACGAGCCACGTTTATTACCCATCCCGGAAACAAATTTGGCAGTTGCACTGGGTGACCACAGCAAAGCGCCTGAAATACCAATAGCAACCATCCCCCAAAAAACAGCAAGCATATCGAATTTTTCGTAATAAGCCCAGTGGTCAAATTTTGGTGGTGGGCCTTGATCCACAAACCATTTACCCATGGCTATGAAATCCTCCCAATCCTTTTTTCTTGGCAAAAAGGAATAAGGTCCCAAAAGTCTCTCTTTTATGGTCTTCCCTCTATTTTTGTTAATGAAGGTAAAATGGATACAATAAGCAAGAAAGATGAAAAATTCCACGACGATAATAAACGCACATATATAATGAAGGAGTATCGCCCCCTCAGCTCCACCAATAAAACGCAGCATAAATTTTGACCAATCGGCATCGGGGAATTTAATAGGGAGGCCTGTGGAAGCGAGTCCAAAGAAGGCAAAGATACAAAAAAGGTGGAAAAGCCTGTCTCTAAGTTTAAAGCGGGTATAGGTCTCTCCGGGGTTTTCAATAGGGATAAGTCTCTCTGGTATGAGATGTCCTTCCCTCAGCTGCCTCTGTTTCTCCCAATAGGCTTTTCGCCACCATAGAAGGGTATGACCCCAGTAAAAAAGGAGGGTACTCAAAAGGAGCATAAACATGAAAATCCTTGTCCAAAAGAGGAGAGGATATTTTCCCCTATCACTCAAATTAGGATGGGCGATATATTTTGCAAAGTTGATATTTACCCCTTTATGGCAGTTTGAGCATACCTTCGTAAGATTTTTCTCATTAATTGAAGATTTAGGATCCCCTTTAGGAAGGATATTATGAGCGCCATGACAATCAGCACAACCTGCAGAAGGACTACCAAGTTTTCTTATCTTTCCATGAAGAGTCTCTTCATAGGTTTCAACGGCAATTGTAGTGAGATTATTCTTTTTCATAAGCTCTTTATCGCCATGACACCTGAAGCATGCTTTCGTATAAAACTCCCTTGCCTCTAAGGAATATCCCCTCCCCAAAGCATGGAAAAGTTTTGTATCATGTAAGCCATGACAATCTGAACAGACTGCAGAATCTTGGTTACCTTTAAGGATTGCTTTATCGTGGCCACTTTCTACATAATCCTCCATACTATGGCAGGATGTACATTTATTTATAATCGCCACTTTGCTTCTATCCCATTTTCCCAAATAATGGATGTCAGAGTGGCATTCTATACAGTCGAAGTGACTCTTAGTATGGTGTACACTTCCCAAGTATTCCTTTGCTTCCGTCTGATGGCAAGGACTACAATCTACCTTTGCCGGTATGTAGATTCTTTTCGTATGCTTTTCAAAATCTATAATATCTACATGACAGCTACTACAAGCATTGGGACCATGGACAGAGTTTGCATATTTCATCCCATCTATAGTACTTCCGTGACATTTCAAACAATCTGTTGCAAAAAGGGGCCTTTGCATATTTACGTTGATTGTAACCGTTCGGAATTCAGCAAAAGAAGGAGAGGAATAAAAAAGCATGAAGAGGATTAAAAAGAGTCTCATCATACTCTCCTTTCTTAATTTTTTACCAAAAAATCACCATTCATGAAATATGAAAACAGTGTAACTTTATGCTGGGACCATTTTAGAGAGGAGGGGGAAAAGAATCCTTTTTCCAGATTCTCCCTTTAAATCTTCTTAGAAGCACATTTCACAGCCGACTCGATATCTTCGATTCCATGGTAGGTCCCTCCTACATCCCAAGCCAACTGATGAATCTTCCCTCAAAGACATTATGGTATCCTTTAAGAACCTCTCCTTTTGTCTTTTTGATATGCAAGGAAGGATTAAGAGGATCTACCGCCACCATAACACTGTCGTCCTCTATGACCGACTTGCTCTCCGGATCTTCCCCGGTCGGTGCGAAAACGGGGTCAATAACGGAATGATAAGAACTTGCTTTGGGATGACTTGAATGTATTAAAACAGAATGTTGTTTGTCAAGAGCTAAAAGACGATTGAGGATTACCGATACAAATCAAGCATGTTTCGTTGAAATGTCCGGTTAGTGATTTCAAGGAAGGAAGTATTGACCTGACTTGACGATGTCAGTAAAGTCAAGTTTTAAGTTTCACATGTCTAAACATTCTCTGGTATATTCGTCAAGGATCGCTCTTCTTCTGCTTTTTATCAAAAGCTGGTTGAACGGTCTGAGTTCCGGTCTGAGTTTCCAAGATTTTAGAATTCATCCCCAGCAGAACCAAGATCGTTACTGAGAAAGTAACGCAGCAAACGAAAGCACTCTGTTGAGAACCGCAAGAATGTGAAATAACCACCCTCGCGCCTTCACAGTCAATAATATTGTAGATCACGTCCATTTTAGCCCTTGACAAATTATGGGCATATGCTTATAATTAGGATCGACCGGAGGAGTTTCAAATGGCAAGGCCGAGAAATTGCAGGTGGGTGGATTCCATCCCTGAAAGTACTTATTTTAAACCGAAAGGTATTCCTCTTTCCATGTTGGAAGAAGTCGTCTTAACTGTTGACGAGTGTGAAGCAATCAGGCTTGCGGACCTTGAGAGTTTATATCAGGAGCAGGCAGCGGAAAGGATGAAAGTCTCCCGTCAAACCTTTGGACGGATTATCGAATCGGCGCATAAGAAGGTGGCAGAGGCTTTAGTTAAGGGAAAAGCACTCAGGATTGAAGGGGGTGAGTTTGAAATGGCTGCAATGAGAACATTTAAGTGTTCTGACTGCCAGCATGCCTGGGGCTTATCTTACGGAACGCGTAGACCTGAGAGCTGTCCTTTCTGTAAAAGCGGAAACGTTCATAGAGCAGAAGAAAATAAGGAGTATGCCAGAGGGTTAGGAAAAGGACAAGTTAGGTGTTGCGGGAGAACCCAGCAGAAACAATAACGCAGTAAGAGAATTTATCTCCGATGCCCTTCGGGTATCCGGGGAAATCTGAAGATCAATGAGAAAGGAGAAAGTCATGAAGATAGGTTTTGCGGTTCAGGGTAATGAAGGAGTGGAGAGCAAGGTCTATGACCATTTTGGTTCAGCACCGGCGTTTGTCATCGTCGATACTGACGGAAAAGAAGTCTTGACAGTAAACAACCGAGATCTCCATCATGTCCACGGTGCCTGTAACCCAATTATGGCTCTTGACGGAAAGAGTGTGGAGGCAATGGTGGTTGGCGGGATAGGCTCAGGCGCCATCACCAAGTTGAACGCCATGGGCGTGAAAGTCTATGCCGCAGCGGCTCCAACCGTAAGAGAAAATCTTGAATTGCTAGGTCAAAATAAGCTTGAGGAGCTTTCTGTTCACAACGCGTGCCGAGCTCATCAAGGAGGGTGTGGACACTAAAACGGGCTTCAAGTGGAACAAGAAGATTACTGCATTGGCAGGCAGAGTGTTGTTGTCAGTAAACGTGAAGGAGAGAGTCATGCCAATTTATGAGTATCGTTGCGAGACATGTGGCCAGGTCAATGAATTTCTGATTCTGGGAAAACGGCAGCCGTTGCTCTGCAAGGAGTGTGGCAGTGAGGATTTGACAAAGCTGCTGTCCGCTCACAATACAGTCATCGCCCCGTCGCATGGGCCTACAGAACCGGGTTCTGGAGGCTGCTGCGGGACACCCAATTCCTGCGGGACCCCGGGGAGTTGCTGTTCAGGGTAAGCTGTCGTTCCTTCCAGAAGGGGAGGAGAGCCCAGAGCAGAGAGATCATCTGATGGTTGTATCAGAGCGTTCGGTGAGAGAGGGTTATAACCTCACGGGCAAGTGAAGCTCAACGCCCTAAAGGGCGTGGCTTCCCGGTAAGGTAGTTTCCTTATGGTTGTATTGTGCCCCTTCCTGCCTGCCGCAGGCGGGACCCCTCCCTCAAGGTAGGGCTTACGGGGCACTTGCCGGCCGGCTGGATACCCCGCCTTCCTGCCGAAAAGGCAGGGGCGGGGAGCTTCACTGACACCGAACCTTAAAAGAAACTTCGATATAGGTGGGAAGCGGTTAACTGAATTCGTAAAGTCAACTACAAGAAAGAAAATCTCTTCTTGCTAAGGGATAGTGTTTCTCTTGAGTGGGTGCCTTTTTAATGGGTGACCCCATTTGTTTGCAACGGTTCATCCAAAGAGTGGTTTGAGGGTTGAAGGTTACCGAAAGAAGTCATGAATCCAGCTCACCCCCGCCAAAGTCCGCCGAGACTCCTCTGAGAAGCCTCCAAAACAAACCCAAGAGCTTGTACAAGAAATCCGGTTGACACACAGCTCCCTTTTTTGTACATTTAAACTACCTTAAAACGAGTTCTTAGTGCGCTAGGCAAAGTCTGAAGAATAATGCCGGTAATGAGAGAGGCCAAAATGAAAAGAGTTGCCTTGATCGCTTTGGCTGTGGTTTTGGGTTTAAGCGGATGCGCATCCTCTCGTACAGGCGGGTCAATAGGACAGGACTGGACTGCGTATTGGTGGAACCGGGGAGGTCCATCTTGTGAGTTAGTAAGACAGGATTGGATTAGGTATTGGAACGACCCAGGAGGCGCATCTTGGGAGTCAGTAAAACAGGACTGGGTTAGGTATTGGAACGACCCCGGGGGCGCATCTTGGGAGTCAGTAAGACAGGATTGGATCAGGTATTGGAACGACCCAGGAGGTGCATCTTGGGAGTCAGTGAAACAGGACTGGAGGAGATTTTGGAACTAACTAATGTATGGCGTTGGAATGTATTTCAGGAGATCGGGTAAGTAGTAATCCCTTCCTGAACAAGCCGTATTACAATTTTCACCCGCATTCTTTCAGAAACACCCATCTCGAAGTCGGTTCATTCGGTTTTAAGATCCAAAGATGCCAAGGCCAAATGTAGGCCGAAGTTCAAGCCCGATGTGCCATCTTTTGGCGTCCTGAGACTTAAAAAGGTAGAATTATTTCCAACCCTACAAAGTGGGCTGAACCCGGCTGAAAAACTCTATTACTTTTTGAATGCTCTGCTGCCTAGTCCAAAAAGAATAATCCCCACACCAAGCAGGAGCAGAGTCACAGGACAAGGCAAAGGCCAGCCAAAGAGTGGGTTTGGTTTACCAGCGGCCATCCCTATTGAGTCCATAATAAGCAATACACCAGCTATTATTAGAAGTCATCTGGATGCAGTTAACATATTCGCTTCCTTTTCATGATTTACGGTTGTAATGTATACCTTTTTGAAAGAATAGGGAACAGAAAGTTTTTGAGGAAGGAATCCTTATTGCCGTCTCTCAGACTATTCACATACCACTTGATATAGAATATCATCGACTGAATCTGAAATGATAGAATCCCATTCGATTGGCTCATAAGATTCTCTTTTGATCACCACACCATTCTCGGAGTAATAAGTTAATCCGAGTATACGACTCTTTTTACCTATACAATCAATTTCTCTTAAAGTGATAATCTCTCTCACATCCTCATGTTCTTTCCCCAATTCTCGTACCAGATGAGTTGTACCTCTATCACTAGGAACTAGTTTTTGGCGCACCCTGACAAGACTCTTGGAGAGATGACTGACATCTTATGCGTCGTATTGATATAAGCCAAATTCGCTTCTTGTATAAGACCTCCAATCCGTCGCTAACACTTCATCACAAGTGGCAAACATGAGCCCCAAAACTAGGGAAATGACTAATTGCCCAGTAGACATAGGGTAGGCCTCGAAAAAAACCATCAAGCGTGTTCAAAGCCAAGTCTGTTTACTTGCTCTTCCTCAATAATTTCCAGTGTCCACTTCCTTTTCATAATCTTGCTGATAGATGCAAAATACATCGGTAAATCATATCTCCTGTTGGTGTTAACGGTTTTGCAAAAATGTAAATGCCAATAAAAAAGACCTGCCCCTCATTTCAATGAAATCCCTTTGAGGAGACCACCTGTTTCTTTTGAATTATCGATTACAGTGCCTGGGCCGTAGAGTAATTCTCAGCCAGTGAACAGAACAATTGCTCAAGCGGGAGTTGGAGTCGATATGTCCGTTCGCAACGTAGGCATGCCGGATCCGACCAGCTTCAGTTTAGGTTCCTGGTCGATGGCCGCATAGATCTCACGCATAACCCGATCGTCGATGTCCGCAGCACTCTGCAACCCAACCGGATAGCGCACCGTTACCTCAATCCCTGACGCTGTGATATGCAGACGTGTCCTCGGCCTCAGTTCAATCGCGGAGATTGAATTGAGTGTCTGTTCCATATGGCGCATCTGCCGTTCCATCTCCTCGCGATGATCCTTCAGGGCAGTATCCACTGCGGTTGTGATCCGTTCCTGAATCATGCGGTAATTACCCTCGGGCGAAAACGTGAGGCTAATCTCATGCCAGACGAAGCTTGTACCCGGAATTTGCCTGAAGACGCTAGATGTGGGCTGAAACACAACGGAGTTCGAGAAAGCCACCACCCGGCCGCTGGGTTGTGCATCCGTTCCGCCACTCCCGAGTTCGAGCAGATGGAATCTGACGATTCCTATGTCGACCACTTCTCCAGTCACGCCGGCAATCTGTACCCGATCCCCGACTCGAATTCCGTATTTTCCGATCAGAAAGAAATAGCCTGCCACGGACAGGATGACGTTCTGCAGCGCAACCGCCAGTCCGGCCGTGAGGAGACCCGCGAACGTAGCCACTGATCCCAACTCGGTAGCGAGCGTGAACGCGATGATCGCACCAACCGCGATCCAGATCACGATCTTGCGAAACAACAGAAATTGGTATCGGCGGCGTGTCTCGTGTACGTAGCGGAAGATGGCCTCTGCGCCGGCCGCTCCCACAGCGAAAACCGCGGCGATGATGATGGCGAGCAAACCCAGCCGTACCAGCAGAACTTCTCAACACATCGCGGTACTCGTACCGCACCGCGTCACGCCAGTTTGTGAGCGTCGTCTTATAAAGATTGAGCAGGATGCCTTGTTTACTGAGGGGCAACAGCCCGGATGAGGTCTGCTTAAACTGGGCCGTGAGCGCATCCAGTTGCTTTTTCCGCTGCGCGAGAACAGCGGGGTCGCCGGATGACGATTGGTTCGCAAGCTGATCTCCGCTCTGAATCAGGTTTCTAAGGTTTGCCATCAGGGGTCCACGCAATTGCCTTGCAGCTTGCCTGAGATGATCGGTGGATTGGATCTGCTGATCCAGCGTGTGTCCTTTGCGGGACAACCGGAACAAGTCGGCCACGAGCCCCCAAATCCCTGAGGCCTGTTGCCTGTTCCCTGAAGGAGGTATTCTCGGGGAGGTCTGTTCCGTCATGTTCTGTTCCGGCGAAGTCTCATCCGCGCCGCTCAGAGCCGGCAGGCACCGAACGTGCCAGCTCCTCGATCTGGGTCCGCAGGTCGGCGCCTCCCGGCCAGTCGTACTGGTCCCGGTAGTAAACTGGAGGATTTCGCGCAGGGCATCGCGACGAGCCTGGCGAAACGCCAGTTCGCTTTGCGTCTCTGCGATCAGAGACTCAAGAGCCGGGCGCTTTCTCGTCGGGGTGGTCTGCCATCTTTTGTCGAAGCGACTGGAGTTCGTTCTGCGACTGTTCAACTTGTTGATCGGCCTTGGCCACCGCCTGGAGCAAGCGTTGATTTTGGGAAGGCGCGTTCGCCTGTTCCTGCGTCTGGCTGCCTTTGGGCTGCCTGGATTCGTTCTGTTCTACCAGGCGTGCGAAGTCAAATGCGAGCCGCACGATCTCGCTGGAAATCCGGCGGTTTTCATTCAGAAACGTGACGTCGCTCGGTTCATTTGCAATCTGCTGTTCGACGGTCGTTCCTCGATACCAGCTAATCGTTTCCGTCAAATACTCAACGATGTTGGCAGCCTTGGGGGCACTTTCGGGTGGATTCTGTGAGAACGCTTGACTACCACCCAGACATACCACGAGAAAGGTTGCGAAAATCACTAGTCTTCGGTTAGAAGCTAGATCCATAGCACAAATCGAAACTTCCCATCTTGAAGCTTCTTATTGGCACCTTCCAGAAAACCCCTTCTCATGAACTCCTCCAGAAGGCAAGCGGTTAGGTTGTACGCTCATTAGCGCCCGGTGAGAAGAGATACACAAAAAAATACCACCTAGATAGCTTAATCGTCAAGGGAAATATTTCGGGAGAATATAGCCCCTCTTGTAAATCGTGATTGAGTAGTAGCAAGTAGCAGATAAGGTGACCGTTTCTGTCGGCACAAGTCTGGGTTTAATTTCTACGAAGCCAGGCTTTTCTTCTGAAAAAGATGATAAGCGTTCCTGCCGGTTTTTGTCATATTTTTTTGGAAAACCCCTCCCACAAAATTAAAAAACCTATACTTATCAAGTGGTTGTAATTCCTTAGACCTCGCGGCATAGAAAATGCAGATTCAACTTCCAGCTTTGACTGGGAGCCCTTAGGGCTCTAAGTAGTAGAATCACGACGGTGAAGTTCGAAAACTAAGAATTTGAAATAAGCAGGAAAGGGGGATTCGTTCATGTTCCGAGAGAAAAAAACAGAAGCATCTCTTAAATGGATAGTGGGTTTCATCACCATCTTTTTCGTACTGCTTGGTACCTCTCTGTCCTATTCAGCCGAGGTTGAAGAGATTCGGGCGGCCATCAGTCAACAGAAAGCGACCTGGATCGCGGAAGATAACCCCATCTCTTCACTTCCTCGAGAAGAGAGGGTCAAAATGTTAGGTCTACTCCCGCCAGATTCGAAATTGGCAGGGATGCCTGTGGAGACCTTCTCCCCTGATGTGGGAATTCTCCTTCCTTCTTCCGTCGACTGGCGGAATAACGGAGGCAACTTTGTGAGTCCTGTCAAAAACCAAGGGGGTTGTGGGAGCTGCTGGGCCTTCGCAACCACTGCTGCTCTGGAATCGAAAGCCATGATCTCCCTCAACACGCCTGGCAAACCGCCCAACCTATCCGAACAAATCGTCCTCTCCTGCAGTGGCGCGGGGAGCTGTGACGGAGGGTACATAGATCAGGCATCAAACTTTCTCGTCAATACGGGCACAAACAAGGAGACCTATTACCCTTACAAGGTGGCCAATGGCAATTGCATTTACGCTTCTTCTAATTGGACGTATCGGCCCTACATGTTCGGCAGCTGGAGTTCGGTTCCCCAGGATGTTTCAGCACTCAAAAGCGCAATCTATGCTAACGGACCTGTTGTCGTCGCCATGGCTGTTTACACAGACTTCTACTACTATGGAGGAGGAGTATATCAAGCTGCGTGGGGATACCTGGAAGGATACCATGCCATCCTCGCCGTGGGATATAATGACGACGCCCCTGTCCCGTACTTTATCGTGAAGAATAGCTGGGGAACAACGTGGGGAGCCTCTGGGTATTTTAAGATTGCTTATAGCGAGGTGACTACCGGATATTCGGATTTTGCATACCAGGCTATCTCCTACGGCGATGTGGGCCCAGTGGCTGTCAATCTTCTTGACCCGGATGGAGGAGAATTCGCACCATCAGGAGGATCTTACCCCATTAACTGGGAAGCCCCCGGCGATGCGTACGCGTTCAATCTCTTCTATTCCCTCAACAATGGAACAAATTGGGATCTGTTAGCGAGTGAAGTAACCGGTTCAACTTATGAATGGCCTGTGCCCGTTGTGCCATCCAACAAGAATACATGCCGCGTAAAGATCCAAGAGATCAATGGAAGCGGATCCAAAGTAGGGGAAGACAAGTCGTCGGGACCATTCACAATCGAAGTCGTCGGATTGACTTCGCCTAACGGAGGTGAACCCGTGCCGTCGGAAGGCTCGTGGGAGATCACTTGGACCACGAATTCAACCATAAAGGACGTAAACAGCGTTAAGCTTTACTACACCTTGGATAACGGGCTGACATGGAAGCCCATCACAACTCTGCCAGGGAATCCAGGATCCTATTCGTGGCCGGTTCCATTCATGGCAAAAGACAAAACTAAATGCAGGGTGAAGGTGGTCCTGAAGGATGGGGCGGAGAAAGTGGTTGGAAGTGACACGAGTGATTCCACCTTTACCATTACGCACGGCCCAATCTGATTCTCAACCAAGAAATCAACCTCTCTCTCCCCAGAGAGGAGTCTATAGAAAAAGGGGCAGCCCGTAACTGCCCCTTTTTCTATGGAGGAAAGAGCGAGCCTGAGTGACAACTTAGCATGTTCAGTAAGTCGCTATTAGTGCAGCCTACTCAGTAGAAGATTATTTGTAATACCGCCATAGATCTTCCTTCACATCCTGTGGTCTCTTGTGTTGACATACAACTCCGTTTTTCGTTATAGTGGAATCACCCCGAAGCGAGCTCCTATCCATGATTAATTTGCTTTTTCAGAATGCCTCTCTTCACCCAATTAAGAAATACAGCCAGCCACGGCATACTGATGGATTGCAGTGAGAACAGTATGGGAAATGACAGTCTTGAAGCGCTTTGATCTGACCGGAAAAGTTGTCGCCATCACAGGCGGCGGGGGCGAATTGTGCGGCGCCATGGCTGAGGCTCTGGGCGCGATGGGCGTGAAGGTGGCTGTGCTGGATATCAATCTGGAAAAGGCCGAAGCCCGTGTCGCTGACCATCACCCGGTCCGGAGGAACCGCCAAGAGCCTTTCGGTGCGACGTGCTGGATACGGCCCAACTCCGGGAGTGCTACGAGGCGATCTGTCAGCTTATGGGGTGCCCCTGATTTTCTGATCAACGGCGCAGGCGGCAACAACCCCCGGGGCACCACCTCTGAAGAATTCCACGACCCTGCCGAGATCGTCCGGTGCCGGCGAGCGCAGTCGTTTTTCGATCTGGATCCGGCCGGGTTTCGCCAGGTCTTTGATCTCAATTTCATGGGCACCTTTCTCGTGACCCAGGCCTTTTCCAGGGGGATGGTCGAGAAGGGCAAGGGATCCATCGTCAACATCTCTTCCATGAGCGCCTTCACACCGCTCACCAAGGTAGCCTGCCTATTCGGCAGCCAAGGCGGCGGTGAGCAACTTCACGCGATGGCTGGCGGTCCATTTTTCGCGCACGGGCGTCCGCGTCAACGCCCTGGCGCCGGGTTTTTTTATGACCGAGCAGATGAAGTTCTTGAATGTCGATCAGAAGACAGGCGAACTCTTGCCCCGCGCCCACAAAATCATCGCCCACACACCCATGGGCCGGTTTGGCCAGCCGGACGACCTGATTGGCACCCTCGTCTGGCTGCTTTCAGATGCTTCCAGCTTCGTGACCGGCGTGGTGGTGCCCATCGATGGGGGGTTTTCTTCTTATTCCATTTAGATCGCATCGGTGGCACCGATCCGGGTTTCACGGCGCTGGGCCTAGCGATACAATCCAAAACTATTCCAAGAAGGAGGCATACTATGAAAAGAAGAATGATTTGCTGTTGTGCTGGTGGCCCTGCTGTGCGCAGGGATGGTGTCTGCGACCGCTTTTGCTCAGGTCGACTGGAAGCAGTTCCAGGGCACCGAGATCCGTTTTCTGATGAACAAACACCCGTTCACCACGTTCATCGAACCCAAGATTGCCCGAGTTCGAGAAGATGACCGGCATCAAGGTGGCCATGGAGGTCTTCCCGGAGGATCAATACCGCAACAAACGCACGGTCGAGCTCAATGCGGGCGCCAAACTGGACGGCTACATGATCATGCCGGGCCAGGACGATCTCTACTTCTGGAAGGCCGGATGGCTGCAGCCGATTGACGCCTACATCGCCGACCCTAAACTGACCGCCGCCGAATGGGACCCGAAGGATTTCTTTGCCAGCTTCACCAAGGCCTCGACGGTCGAAGGCAAGCAGATCGGCGTCGTGATCAATGCCGAGACATCGCTCTTATCCTATCGCAAGGACCTGTTCCAGCGGTTCAACTGTGAAGGTTCCCGAGACCATGAAAGACCTGGAGACGGTGGCCAAGTTCTTTTACGGCAAAGAGGTCGATGGCAAGAAGATGGTCGGCATCACCCTGCGGGGCAAGGGGGCAGCGGCCACATCCCAGTGGGTCGACTTTCTGTACTCCTTCGGCGGTTCATGGACGAACGCCCAGGGCAAGTCGAACCTCGCTTCGGCCCAGGACATCGCGGCCTTCAAGTTCTACGGCGACCTGCTGAGAAACTACGGCCCCGAGGGCGGCACCATGCTCCACTGGGCGGAGAGCACCTCGATGTTCATGGAAGGCAAGGCCGCCATGATCTATGACGCCAATGTGTTCAAATCCTTGTACGAGAACCCCAAGGAATCGAAGGTGGCGGGCAAGGTCGGATATGCCACGATTCCGGCCGGACCGGCGGGCCGGGTGCCTCATGTCTCCAACTGGAGCCTTTCCATCAACCGCAACAGTCCGCCCGAGCGGCAGAAGGCGGCCTGGCTGTTCATCCAGTGGGCCACCAACAAACAGAACGCGCTTGATGCGCTCCTGTCTGGCGTGCCGGCCGGACGGGCCTCCGCGTGGAACTCCAAGGAGTATAAAGCCAAAGACACACAACCGGACTGGACAGCGAACACGATGAAATCCTTTGAGCTCGGGCAGCCTCAGTGGAACCCACCCGTCATCAACGTCCCCGAGATCCGCGACATCGTCGGCCAGGTCATCGTGGATGCCATCGAAGGCAAGGACGTGGCAGCGTCGGCCAAGAAAGCCGCCGAGCTGATGGACAAGAAGATGGAGCGATAAGCTTCAACCGGTCAGGGCTGTCCGCGTTTTCTTCGCGGACAGCCCCCGGGCCAGGACAGAACCCCCGTCATGAAAACCGCCTTCAACCGCTTCATCGATCGCCACCAGGCCTTTGCCTACCCGGCGCCGGCGGTGATCGTCCTGTTTCTCATCGTGGTCATTCCCATCGCCTTCAACCTGTATCTTGCCCTTACCAAGTGGACCATCGGGCTGGGACAGCCCCGTTTCATCGGTCTCGGACAACTTCATCGAGCTTCTCTCCGATGAGCGTGTGCGAAACGGCGTGAAGGTGATGATCTATTTCAGCGGGCTGAGCCTCTCCCTCGAGCTGGTCCTGGGGCTTCTCATCGCGATCTATTTCAACCGCGCCTTCAAGGGAAGCGAGGTCGTTCAGGCCATCTACATCATCCCCTTCGCCGCGACACCGGTCGCCGTCGCACTCATCTGGCGGATCATGCTCAACCCCGAAATCGGCGTCTTGAACTACCTGCTCCGGAGCGTCGGCCTTCCCGGCAGCCTGTGGGTCAGCAGCCCCAGCGACGGTGATCCCGGCCCTGGTGCATGGTCGACGTGTGGAAGTGGACGCCCATGATCACTCTCATCGTCCTGGCCGGACTCAAGTCGCTGCCCCACGAACCCTATGAGGCCGCCCGCGTCGACGGGGCCAGCGCGCTGCAGATCTTCTGGTACATCACCCTGCCCCTGATCCGGCCGGTGCTGATTGCGGCATTGATGCTGAGGTCTCTGGACAACCTCAAGGAGTTCGACATCATTTACACCATCACCCAGGGCGGGCCGGGCATCGCGTCAGAGACGCTGTATCTCTATTCCTACAATGTGGGCTTCAACTTCTTCAAAGCGGGATACGGCTCTGCCCTCATGGTGGTGGTGTTCTTGATCGTGCTGGTGTTTAACGTGGTCATGAACCGGCTGCGGCTCAAGACACAACGTCAGTAGCGGATGCCGGCACGGAAGCCAGAAGTGCGAATGAACGAGAGAAGATGACTCGAACGCGATTCACGAAGACTCCTGAAGTCCATCCTTTTTTATGCGGGCGCCATTGTCCTGTGCGTGCCGCCGATCTTCGTCTTCGTCTGGATGATCCTGACCGGTCTCAAGACCGGTGTTCAAAACATCGCCTATCCCCCGGAGTTCATCTTTACGCCCACGATGGAAAACTTCCGGGCCGTCTTTCAGCAGCACAATTTTTTCCGATATCTGATGAACAGCCTCATCATCGCTGGCCTGGCCACGGGAATTTCACTGGTCCTGGGATTGCCGGCGGCTTATTCCATCGCCAAATACCGGCAGGGCAAGATCGGCATCATCATCCTGGTTGCCCGGATGACGCCCTTTGTGAGCTACCTGCTGCCCTGGTACATCATCTTCCGTTACCTCGGCCTCATCGATACCTACCTGGCCCTGACCATCACTCATCTGATCATCACCCTGCCCATGGTGATCTGGTTGATGGTCCCTTTTTTCGAGAGCATGCCGGCCGAACTGGAGGACGCGGCCATGATCGACGGGTGCACCCGTCTGCAGAGTTTTCTCATCATCGTGCTGCCCCTGGCGCGAAACGGCATCGCCACCTCGGCCATCATCTCCTTCATCTTTTCCTGGAACCAGTTTCTCTTCTCACTGATCCTCTCCGGCCCAAAGACCAAAACCGTGCCGGTGGCCGTCTATAACTTCATCTCCTATGGAAAGATCGACTGGGCCGGTATCGGCGCCGCCGCGACCCTGATCGTGCTGCCGGTTTCCGTATTCGCATTCTTTGTGCGGAGAACGATCGTCCAGGGGCTGACGATGGGCGCGTTGAAAAAATGATGCTGTGGCTCACACTCCAGTTCAAGGAATTCGGAAGGTCCTGTGGAGAAGTTCACTGGGGCAAGAGAAGGTGAAAGAAGAATGAGCTTACAAAAAAGAAGTCTCTCTACTTCATGGCCGATTTCACGATGTCGTTGACGTTAAATCCCTGACCCTGAACGACCTTCCCCGCGGCCGCATCCACGCCGAAGAGATCGGTGATCCTTACAGCCCCTTTGAGTTGGCCTGTAGTCCATCCAAGGGAGAGTTTTGTTGTCGGATGGATGATCTCCTTCCCAGGTTCATAGATCTCGAAGACGTCACCGATTCTGAGACCGGACAGTTTTCCGGCGTTGAGGTACAGCTCGTCTCCTTCGATCCTGGCAACCGTTGTAGACCAATCGAGAAGATCGAGTTGTCGAATGAATCCTTCAAGAATCTCGTCCAAACTGAGCTCGATTGCCCTTGTCACTGCCTTGCCGCGACTGTTTTCTCCGGATTCTTTCGTGCCAAAGATGGGACTCCGGCCGATGAAGGTTCTCAACGGATTGCCGGTGGAGGCATCGATGAGTCGGACCTCGACTCTGGACGTGGCAAAGGAAACTTCTTCGTCCGACGTTTCACTGGCCTTCGAAGCAAGCAGACTAACGTCAGTGACCGTGCCTAGAGTAAAGGCCTGGACTCCCAGACGCTGATGAGCCAGTTTCATGGCAGAGGGGTCTAAGAGACTCTCAATCCTTGCTCCTTGTCTTTGAAGCAGGTCCGCGATGACCGCCTTATCGGAAATGATCACGCGCTGAGTGGCGTCGATTTTGTCAGAAAATTTCTTTGCGGCGATTTCACCGATTTTTTCCTCTTGATACGTGGTCTTATTCTCAAAATCCAGAATGGCAACCTTCTTCTTAAAACCAACAGGAAAGAACGGAAGCGGAGAACCGTAAAGAGGTCTCGTCGGAACAGAGGCTGTTTGGCTTTCTCTCCCCGTTGTTCGGCGGCACCGAAGGAGGAGGGGGGGAAGGTTTTTTCGCAGGGGAAGAGGTTTCTGCCTTCGGCTGATTTACTCCCTTGACCGTTTCCATCCCATCGACAGTGACCGTCTTGGCATCAGACGTCTTCGCAGTGGGTTCCTCTTTCTTCTTCCCAATAATTGGGATGTTGCTGTTGCAGGAAGTCAGAAGAAACACAAAAAGGGTGACGATAAGAAGAGGATTTAGAAATTTCTTGGTGTGACTCATCATGGGATGCTCATTCTGTTAGGGGAGACGTCTAAACGGCTGTTCCTAATAGTTTTGCAGTGAATCATGATACATCGTGTGTCAAAAGTCAACCCTTATGGCTCTCTAACCTCAGCTCCAGACGGATGGTTTAATTGAGCCTGAACAGGCTCATCACTCAAAATTCGAAAGTCAAGTGCGTTGCAAGTATCCATGGGTTCTTGAACGATGCGTTCTCCTCGTAGGGCCACGATTGATCGAGGGCATCCCCAGCAACAAGGTAACCCATCCCCACTTCAAACTTTAGGTTTTGGTAGATGTTGAACGTATGGATGAGGTCAAACTCCCAGCCAATCGTCCGGTCGTCTCGAGGTTTTCCATTCGATCTTGCATCTCCCAGCGTATTACCGTTTTGGGTGGTATCTCCAATATAAAGCATTTCGAGAGAGGTCTTATACCATGGAGTGACTTTGTAGCCAGCAAAAAGCTTGGCAAACCACGTTCCTCCCCATCCTCCTCTCGTCAGATTTGTAGCGGCAGTAAAAGGCCAAACAAAAAAACCGATATCTGACCGGCAGACCCAGGAGCCGTAGGCAATCAGGCTCTCACCTCCTGCCCATTGCTCAGAGCCCGGGGGTGTGACGTACGAACCCACCTTGGTCGTGGGGGTGTCGTATGGCGTTCCTGTTCCAGGTAGGCCCGAGTCGCTCGTCTTCTTCTGATCCGCGCCAGAGGCAACCATGACAGTGGCTCCGATGTTAAAGTTGTCCCAAGGATAATTCACGGTCAGCCTAGTCGCCCACCCTCGATAATCCACGTCTGGTGCGGGGGAGCCGAATTCCTTTCTCACTTCCCCATAGTCATAGACCACATCGAAATTAAGATCGATGGGGCCCACTTTCCCCTCGGCATAGAGCCCAAACCACCACATGTCAGATTGATAGGTCGGATTCTCGCCGTAGGTCAACGTGACGTTGCTGAGCGGGTAGGTATTCATGTTGTAGTAGAAGCCGAAACCACCGAGAGTCAATTGATCGATCTGAGCGGATAAGTTCAGCCCGTAAACATCGACATCGTCTGACGCGTAAACTTTCCCTTCCAGCGGTTTAAACCACATCGGCATGATGGTGACGGGGTCGATTTTGATGGCTGCGGTAATTCCGGCTCCATCCGTATAAGTAAAGATATAGGGCCGAACGTAGAGGGGTTGAACGCCCAACCTCAGCATCATGGGCAACGGGATCCCCAAATAGGGAAGGGCCACGTCAAAATAGACATTCTTAACCTCCACCGCGGCGCTATCCGCTCCCCAACGGCCCATCTCGTTTGGTCCGGTCCCGGCTTCTCCCCATCGGAAGGAGTCCATTTCGAAAAAGACTGTCCCTGAAAGTGCCTTGCCCGTCATTGCTTGGATCTTGAGCCTGGCCCGAGACTCAATATAAGCCGACGTGCGATTCCATGCCTCAGAAAGCGCAGAGGGGGAAGCATCCGGTCGCAGGGGTGGGGTGGTGAAGCTGTAAATCCCCTGTCCAGGCGTCCCTGGAGCGATGTTACTGTACCAAAACGTCACCATGTCAATAAACCCGGATGCTTTGATATCTATGGGGGGAAGTTGAGCAAAAGCGGAGGGCCCAACGATGAAGATGGAGAAACCCAGGATAGCGAGGAAAGGGAACCGCTTCATCTCCCTATTCCTCCTGCCCATGAACAAAGGTGTGGTCAACGATGAATTTGATTCGGAAGCACTGAAGCATGCGTTGAGAGCCTTAGGTCCAGGTTCCCCTTTTCCCAAGCCAGGTTAGAAAAACTTGTAAAAATAGATATTGCTAGTATCCTTCCGGTCGAGGATTGCTCCAGGAGTAACGACGGCCACCACCATATCCTCTTCGCCGTCATTATCCGCATCTTTGATTTGATAATCTGAGATATACCCAGAGGTCTCTCGGGTTTTCCAGCCGGTGATCAGTCTGCTTTCGTCCCAGACGAGGTCGTAGATTTCCCCCTTCTCGAAGGTCTTGATTCTTTCAAAAACTCCAATGTTCGAATAATTCTTGTGGATAATGACCTCGTGGAGCCCGTCTCCGTCAAAGTCTTTGGTTAGGATGCGGGCGGGGATATAGGTTCTCACTCCGGGCATTTCACCGGAATGGTATTGAATATCTCTTTTCTTGCGGGTGTCGTAAAACGTGGTGGTTCCACCAAACTTTTCGCGGGCGATCCAGACACGTTTCCCGTCAGGGCCGATCAGACTTAAATTATCCAATTCATCGAGTACCACAAGGTCCAAGTCTGTGGGATTTCGGATATAGCCGAGGGCTAGGCCAAAGACTCTCGTCTCCTTGGGGAAAGGCATCTTCTGTCCGCTCTCGAAAGAGGTCTTCTTCCAATCCATTCTGTAAATCGAGCCGGTAAACAGACCGTCTGCTCCCATCTTTTGCCCTATCAGCAGCAAGCCTTCCTTGGGGTGCTCAAGGACCCTCAAGAACCATCCGAGGTGATCGCCAATCTTCTTGAACCTTCCTTCTTCAAATTCCAGGATGAGGGATCGAAGATTATCATCCACGACACTGGTGACAATAATCTCCGCGAATCCGTTCCGATTCACGTCGGCCACATCCAGGGTTAGGAAATTCTGCGCGTATCCCGCATCGATCTTTCGGAAGAGGGTCAACTTATCTCCGTCATACTTGAAGACGTAGAGGTTCGAGTTGTCTATAATGACTACTTCATTCTTCTTATCTCCATCCACATCGCCGATGTCGAGGCCTTTGATTTCGAAGTTGAACGTTTGGCTCTTCTTGAAATCTCGGTTGTACATGTCCCGCTGAATGAAAGCAGTCGATCTTCCTTCTCGAGATCCGCCCGCAGTGACACGGCGTCCCAGGATCTTGGCCCCGATCTCCTGGGCGAAGTCCCCGATCTTGACCATCACATCATCCAACCCTTTGTGCTGGGTGAAGCACTGAGAGGCGGTTTGTCCTCTGTAATGTTCACAAGACGCGCATCGAGACTGATATAATCTCCCACCTTGGTCAGACTGCCGAGGACGACGTAGTCCGCTCCAGCCCTCGTTCCAATCTTAATCGCTGTTCCCTCGTCAAGGCGGGTGGGTCGTTCCTCGTAGAGGGCTCGCTCGACCATGGAACGGTCGATCACCTCAATTCTTCCCTCCACCGTAATCCGGGATGCGAGAATGTCATAGATTCCCTCCCGGAGGTAATCGAGATTTTCCTGGCTGTTAATCACGAAGGGGAGAATGGCAACCTTGTAAAGCTTCCCTGAGTCTTTCGTCTGGGTGATCGACGAAGAGGGAAGCAGAAAGAAGAGGCTAAGGATAAGGATAAGGTTGAGAAAAAAACATGAAATTCTTCTAAATTTCATTGGGAGTCCTTTCATGCCCCCCTCACCCCCTGACTACCGCAAGCAAACGTCCCTCTCCGCAAGTAGGGAGAGGAGGAGACTGAAGGGATAATTTGTGACGATTTTAAGTTGCCTGGCGGGATTTGTCAAACCGGATCAATGAGATCTCTGAAGAACTCCATTTTTTGTTGCCCTGAACTCGGTTCAGGGTCTTCGGCTCCCTGGGTCAAAGATGCTGAAATAAATTCAACATGACACTTTCGCGATTCAGAATGAGATTTCAGATTTTTCTCAGAGATCTCCTCTCGGACCATTTCACGGGCAAGTCGGCTGGATGCCCCGCCTTGCCTGCCTGCGGTAGGTAGGCGGGGAGGAAAGCCGACCCTGTAATCATCTCTACATTACCCGGAAGCCCCGCTCTGTGCCTGCCTGCCGGTAGGCAGGGACGAGGAGCTTCACTGGATTTTATCCTATTTTAAACACCATGGCTGCGCCGGTATCTCCTGCAGCGCAACCGGCCCACAGGCCATAACCTCCACCCAGCAGAACGGTCTCCTCTATTAATTCAGCGATGAGTCTTCCAGCTGTAGGTCCCTGTGGGTGACCATAAATCATTGAATTCCCGTAGTTATTCATCCAGTTCAGATCCATGCCCATCATCTTGGCCATGTAAATATCATTGATGACAAAAGGGCTGTGGGTCTTGACAGCTTTCAAGTCTTTCACTTTTACTCCAGCATCTCGGAGGGCCATCTCCGAAGCGGGCACAGGGGCTTCAGCCATGTAACCCTTTGTGGCTCTCGAAAAACCATAGGAGAGGATTTGAATCTCGATCTTTGGATCCTCGCTCAGCCTTTTTGCCTTTTCACGAGTGGTGATGATGAACCCGCAATTTCCATCTGCGGGATGGGTCTGGGCACCGTAGCTATGAACACCTCCTGGCTCGACAGGGGCGAGTCTTGCAAGACCTTCGGCTGTGGTTGGTGTTATCCCCTCATCTTCCTCAACCATTTTTGTTTCCTTTTTCCCGATTTTCACTTCAATGGGGAACATATACCTCTTTTGAAAAGACCTATCATTCGCCAGGGAGTCAAGATACTGTTGATATCTTCTCAATGTCACAACGTCGCACTCCTCCTTGGTCGTCCCTAACTTCTTAGCCACATTCTCAGCGGTCTGGATCATTTTACCCCCGGCCCAGGGATCTCGATTAAAATTATCCATCATCCAATTTTCCGATTCCACTTCTCCCCCCGGTCCGAGGGGGTTTGCCCAGACCGTATGAGGGCCATTGGAAGTGCGATCTGACATGAGGGCAAATCCCGTTTGGTAACCTCCGAGCTCGATATTCTGGGCTGCGAGATAGATACAGGTTGCGGAGGTGGTGCATGCCTGATTGATCATGAGGGCGGGGATATCCTTCGCTCCCTCACAGAGCATCGCTGCGGCCCAAGTATGACTATAGAACATGCGGTGCTGGGCTACGGAAATTCCAAAATAGAGATAGTCAACGATGGTAGGATCAATTTTTCTCTTCTTCAGCCACCGGTTAGCGGTTGTTGCTCCGAGGACAATTGCGTTTTCATTGGCCAGACTTCCCTGCCAGCGGCAGAAAGGGGATGAGTAGTAGCCTTTGTACGGAATGAATGCCTTATTCAACTTTGTCATGACCTTTCCCCCTTTGTCAAATGGATACGTGACCGGGTCCCTGCCGCCGGCAGGCAGGCGTCATGCACGTGCGCCACTAATCCCACCTCTTTCCCCTCGTCTCCCAGCCGGAGAGAAGGGAGCGACACGGGCACATTTTTTAATAGTTATACCACCCTCCGCCCGTCTTTCGTCCAAGGCGTCCTGCGCGAATCAAGGATTTCATCAATCCCGGAACTGACCACTTGTTCTCTTTGTTCAGTTCCTTGTAAAAATATTCGGTGACATGGTGGGCAATGTCGACGCCGGTGAGATCCATAAGCTCGAAGGGACCCATGGGATAATTCAATCCGAGCTTCACGGCTTTGTCAATGTCTTCCTTAGTGGCGACCCCCTCCTCCAGTAATCGGATGGCTTCAATCATGTGAGGAATCATGAGACGGTTCACAAGGAAGCCTGGCGTGTCCTTCTTGACTTCCACAGGTTCCTTGCCCATCTTGCGGGCCAATTCCATGATGGTGGAAACGGTGGCATCATTGGTATGGTATCCCCGGATCACCTCGACGAGCTTCATGAGAGGAGCAGGGTTGAAGAAGTGCATTCCCCCGACCTTGTCAGGCCGTTTCGTCGCCATGGCAATCTCTGTTATGGACATGGAGGATGTATTCGTGCTCAAGATTGCCTCTGGCCGCGTCAATTCATCGAGCTGCTTGAAAAGAGCCCTCTTGATCTCCAGATCTTCGAATACTGCTTCAATGACGAAGTCGGCCCCTTTCAAATCCTCCATCTTCGTCGTTCCCTTGATTCGTCCCAGAACTCCCTTCCTCTGATCCTCGGTCATCTTTCCTTTCTCGACACTTTTCGCGAGAAACTTGCCGATGGCCTTGAGACCATTGTCAACGAAACGGTCTTCGATGTCCCTCATGATGACATTGTAGCCCGCCTGGGCTGCCACTTGAGCGATGCCATTTCCCATTGTCCCTGCGCCAAGGACACCAATGACTTTGATTTCCATATCCGACTGCCCTCCTTGATTATTTTAATGTATTGAAACAGACTCGATTTGTGGCTGCACAAAGACGAAAAGAAACCAAACTGGTTAAATTTTTCACATACATTAATAAATCAATGGCCTTTTGTCAATCGAATTTTGCTGATGGGTGTAACTTCTCCGGCGAATTCTGGATTATTGACAGGTCCTTATGTCTGTGATATCTCAAGACTGATTGTATCAATGTGCTCAGGGCTTGACATCGTGAACCCATTAGGATTTTCTCCCAACTGTCAAACAACGGCCATGGGAATTCTTCCCCATACGGACGTGGAAAGGGCATTGGATTTGGCTCTGTCCCTGGATATCCCTTTCTGGCCACAGCTTCCGAGGGTGAGCTATTTTGAGGACATGTATGTTCAGGCCCTGGAGCACTTCCCTGGAGTACTCATTAACCCAACGCAGCAACGCATCCTTTTCGATCTGTCTAAGTTCTATGAAGAAGTCCCCGCCTACCTGGAAAGGGAAAAAGATACTCAGACCTTTCGATTGACAGAAGCCTTTTCTCTTGTGTACCATCGATTCTTAGGAAAAGATCTCTCCCACTATCCAGCCATACGGGGGCAGATGATCAGTCCCATCAGCTTGGGATTAAAGGTCGTTGACGAGAATCAGAAACCCATCATTTATCACGACGAGGTAAAGGAGATCCTTTTCGATTTCATCCGAAAGAAGGTCAACGAGCAGTACCGAGAGTTGCGAAGGAAACACCCGCATGCCTTCGTCTGGGTGGATGACCCAGGGTTGGGACTGATTTTTACCGCTTTTTCAGGGTATAATGAGACCCAGGCCAAAACTGACCTGGATCAGTTTCTGCTTGGATTGGAAGGGCCCCGAGGGATCCATCTGTGTGCTCGGCCCGACTGGGATTTTCTTCTGAGGTCACGGCTCGATATTCTCTCTTTTGACTCTTTCAGCTGTGGAGCCGTGATCGTGAATTACGCATCCCTGAAGGAGTTTTTGGACAGAGGGGGCGTGGTCTCCTGGGGAATCGTTCCCACCTCCACCGAACTCTTGGAACAGGAGACAGTAGACTCTCTGATGGCGTTGTTGGAAAAATTGTGGGAAGACCTCGTTCAAAAGGGAGTTCGTAAGGAGAAGCTCCTTCGTCAATCCTTATTGGCACCGGCGACCTGCAATCTCATGAATGCCGACAAGGAGAAGACTGTGGAAAGATCTTTCCAGGTGTTGAAAGAGCTGTCAGGCTTGATTCGAAGGAAATACGATTTGATCTGAATGAAGCCCCGCCCTTTAGGGCGTTGAGCTTCACTTGCCCGTGAGGGGGGATCATGGAACGAATTGGGATTGTCGCCAAGCAAAATCAACCCGAGGCATTGACCGTTGTCAGAGACTTAGTACAAAGGTTCATTTCAAAAGGGATCCGAGTTTACATCGAGAAAGAGATCGAATCCCTCCTTCATCTGCCCTCCTCGAAGACCCTGTTGAATTTCATGGAACCAGAAGAAATCGCAGCTCATGCGGAGATGATCATCTGTCTTGGAGGGGATGGGACGCTCCTCAGGGTAGCTCGGCTGGTAGGGGACCATGAAGTTCCCATCCTGGGGGTGAACCTGGGAGGTCTGGGTTTCCTTACAGAGACGACCTTAAATGAGTTGGATCGCGTTCTTGAGGATGTCATCCGGGGCGCATACAAGAAGGACGAGAGAGAGATTCTGAAGGCTGCGGTTATCCGGAGAGGGGAGAAGATGGCAGAGTTCATGGTCCTCAACGAAGCGGTGATCAATAAAGGGGCACTGGCGCGAATCATCGACATTGAGGTGACCATTGATGGGGAACATTTGACCACGTTCAAGGCAGACGGTCTCATCATCTCCACCCCGACCGGATCAACAGCCTACAATCTGTCAGCCGGAGGACCGATCGTTTATCCGTCACTCCACTGCATCATCATTACGCCGATTTGCTCCCACACATTGACCAATCGTCCGATTGTGATCCCTAATGACGTGATGATCCGAGCGTTGCTCAAAACAAGACAGCAAGAGGTTTTTCTCACGTTGGATGGCCAGCAGGGGTTCCCCTTAGACTTTGAGGACACCGTGGAATTACAGAGAGCCAAATCGCGCATCTTCTTGGTCAAATCCCCTTATCGAAATTACTATGCAATGTTGAAAGAAAAGCTGAACTGGGGGAAGAGATAACTCTTGTTGTGTTGACCGGCTCGTGCCCCGCAAGCCCCACCCTTTAGGGGGGTCGAGGGGTACCTTATCAATAAAAACACCTTTCCGGGAAGCCCCGCCCTTCAGGGCGGAGAGCTTCACTCGTGTAGGTACTTCGTCAATGTGGCTTCACGAAGCACGGGCGCGAATCACGGTGGAAAAGTATGTTACAAGAGCTTCGAATCAAGAACTTTGCGATCATCGATGAGCTGGAGCTGAGCTTCTCAAAGGGATTCAACGTCATTACGGGAGAGACAGGAGCGGGAAAGTCGATCATCCTCAGCGCCGTCCACCTCCTTTTGGGTGACAAAGCCACAGACGAATTGATCCGGAGTTCTGAAGAAGAAGCCAGCGTAGAAGCCCTCTTCGATGTTTCCAGACACCAGAAGGTTCTGGAGAAGATCAAGGAGAGAGACCCCAAGGCACAGAACGAAAGCGAAGACGCCTTCGTGATCCGGCGGGTCCTCTCACGTTCGGGAAGAGGGAAGGTCTTCGTGAATGGACATCTGGCGACTCTCGGAATGCTCTCAGAGATCGGGGAAGAGCTGCTCAGCATCTACGGACAGCACGAACATCAATCCTTGCAGCGGGTCGAAACGCATATTGACATTCTGGATGAGTTTGGAGGACTCGTCGGACTGCGAGGCGACGTCCAGGGTCATTTTGAGAAATTGGCATTTCTCTCCGAAGAGATCCGACGCATCCAGGACGAGAAGGACAAGAGAATCAGGGACCGTGACCTGATGGCCTTCCAGTCAAAGGAGATCGAAGCTTCCAAGATTCAGGCGGGTGAAGAGGAAGCGTTGAAAGAGGAACGGCGAATCCTCGTCCATGCAGAAAAGTTGATGGGGTTTGCCAATCTTTCCGAAGAAGCGATTTACGGAGAGGAGGACTCTGCGCTCGGAAGGATTCAGACGATTCTGCGCAAAGGACAAGAAGTGGGGTCCATTGATCCGTCTCTGTCTCCACTCTTGAAAAACCTGGAGTCGATCCGGATTCAACTTGAAGAGGTCGCACTGGCCTTAAGAGACTATTCAAGAAAAGTGGAGATCAATCCGGCCCGGCTGGAAAACGTTGAGAACCGGCTCGAAGAGATCGATCGGCTGAAAAAGAAATATGGCCCCACGACAGAGGACATTCTTCTTTTCAAGAAAAGGATCGATGAAACTCTCCAATCATTCACTTCTGACGAAGAGAGGCTGTCCCAGTTGGAGACAGAACTTGAGCCTGTGAGAAAAGCGACCGTTGCTCTCGCAGAGAGGCTCTCGAAGGAGAGGAAGAGAACAGCGATCGAGCTGAAGAGGTCGATCGAGAAAGAGCTGAGTTTCTTAGGGATGAAGAAAACCACGTTTGACGTCCGGATCGAACCCGTTTCGCTCTCATCCAAAGGAATCGATCGAATTGAGTTCCTGATCTCACCCAACGTCGGAGAAGAAGTGAAGCCACTCGCCAAGATCGCTTCAGGAGGGGAGCTCTCTCGCATCATGCTAGCCATGAAGCGTATTTTGGCTCGCGTCGGGGGAAGACAAGTCCTCATCTTCGATGAGGTCGATTCCGGAATCGGAGGGGCCGTTGCAGAAGTGGTAGGAAGGAAATTGAGAGACCTTTCACAGCAGCACCAGGTGATTTGTGTCACCCACCTTCCTCAGATTGCATGCTTTGCGGATTCCCATCACAGCGTGAGGAAAGAAGTGAAAGGGGGGAGGACGGTAACCTTCGTCGACCACCTGGAAAAGGATTCGGTGGTTGACGAAATCGCCAGGATGCTCGGAGGGGTGAAGATTACAGACAAGACCCGGGCCCACGCCCGGGAAATGATTGAGCAGGCCAAAAAATCGTGATCATGATTCGTGTCAACGTTTTCTGCCCTGCATTTCTTCTGTGGTGGATAGTCTCTCCAGAAAACTTCTTAAGTACAATGTCAAAAGAATAGGCCTCGTTTGCTGTCCGACGGATCGATGGATCCTATCATAAGAGAAGCCAGGTGAACTATTCGTAGCGTAGCGCTTCGATCGGGTCCAGTCGGGCGGCTTTCAGTGCCGGGAAGTAGCCGAAAATCACGCCCACCGCCGCCGAGAAGAGAAAGGCGATAACGACGATGCCTGCGTTGAAGACGAAGGGTACGCGCAACACGCCGGCGAGCCAGACGGATCCGGCGAGGGCCAGCACAATGCCGATCAATCCGCCGAAGGAAGAGAGCACCACCGCCTCCACCAGGAATTGCATGAGCACCTCACGCTCGAGAGCGCCGATGGCGAGCCGGATACCGATCTCGCGGGTGCGCTCGGTGACCGACACCAGCATGATGTTCATGATGCCGATGCCGCCGACCAGGAGGCTGACGGCCGCCACGGCGCTCAGCAAGGCCGTGAGCAGTTGCGTGGTCCCGGTCAGCATTTTGGCGATCTCCTTCATGTCCATCACGTTGAAATTATCGTCATCGCTCGGCGACAGATGACGCCGCTCCCGCATCAATCGGCCGAATATCCTGCTGGGCCTTCTCGGTCGAGGCACCCTCCTGAACCGAGACCTGAATGCAGAGCGACATCCTGATTGCCGGAAATGCGCCGCTGAAAGGTGCGTAGCGGGATGACGACGATATCGTCCTGGTCCATGCCCATGGTGTTCTGGCCCTTGGCTTCCAGGATGCCGATCACCTCGCACGAGAGTTTTTCCAGACGAATCTTTTCCCCCAAAGGCTCCTGCCCGCCGAACAGTTTCTTGCGCACCGTCTCCCCCACGATGCAGACAGCCGCGCCGGCGCGCAGCTCGCTGTCGCTGAACTGTCGGCCTGTCCTGATGGATCTGTTCGTCACCCTGAAATACTGATTATCGCTTCCTGTGACCTGGGTCGACCAGTTTTCGATTGCCGAATATGGCCTTGGATGCTCTGGGAAGAGACCGGAGCCACGGCAGCAATCGAGCTGACCTCCCTGGCAATGGCCTCGGCATCGCTCTCCTTGAACAGGACGGTGCTGGAAGACTGGCCCGGGCCAAGTCTTTTCCCAGGACTGACCATGAGCAGGTTGCTGCCCATGCTTGCAATCTGCTGCTTGACCTTGGGCCGTGGCGCCTCCGCCGATGGTCACCATGGTGATGACCGCGCCCACGCCGATGACGATGCCCAGGATGGTCAGAAACGACCGCATGACATTTCGCTTGATTTCACGCAAGGCCAGTAGAATCGTGTTCCACAGCATTATGTTGTCCTCCCGTTTTGCTCATCCGACTGCAACCAGACCATCCAAAAAATGGACGATGCGCTTCGCATAGGCCGCCATATCCGGTTCGTGAGTGACCATGACGATGGTGATCCCTCGGTCGCGGTTCAGACCGGTGAGCAGATCCATGATTTCCCGGCTTCGGGCCGTATCCAGGTTACCCGTGGGTTCGTCCGCCAACAATACAGCGGGCTCGGTCACGATCGCCCGTGCAATGGCGACCCGCTGCTGCTGGCCTCCCGAGAGTTCGCCGGGGGTGTGGGATTCCCATCCCTTGAGACCCACTGTCTCCAGAGCCTTAAGGGCGCGCGCTCGCCGCTCGCCGGCGGGGGCACCGCGATAGATCAAGGGGAGTTCCACGTTTTCCAGCGCCGAGGTGCGGTTCAGGAGATTATATCCCTGAAAGACAAAGCCAAGGTAGAATCGGCGCAACCGCGCGCGCTGGTTGCGGGTCAGTTGGCCCACTTCGATGCCTTTGAACTTATAAGTCCCGGCGGTTGGCGTATCCAGACAGCCGAGGATGTTCATGCAGGTGGACTTGCCCGAACCGCTCGGTCCCATGATCGCCACGAACTCGCCCTCATCGATTCGAAGATCGATGCCGCGAAGGGCCTGCATGGCCGCCTGGCCGGTGCCGTAGACTTTGGTCACGCCCTGCAGCTCGATAAGGGGTTGGTTGTCCGTTTGATTCGAAGGCAATCATGTTCATTTCCCCGCGCTGACGGTATCGACCACCACCGCCATCCCGGGCTGGATGTCGCCGGCCACAACTTCGGTCATGCTTCCATCTGTCGACCCGATCGTGACGGGGACGGCTGAGAGTTGCCCATCCTTTAACGTCCAGACGCGCTGCTGCTTTTTGTTGGCGGTTGCGTCATCGCGCTTGTTGGGATCGCTGAACTGGGCGGACGCGGAAGCAGGGAGCCGACCAGACTGCCGGAAGGCTTCTTCTTCTCCTCCTGTACCGGCGGGGTAAAGCGCAGCGCGGCGCTGGGTATCAGGATGGCATTTTCGACTTTCTTGACCGTGATGTCCGCGGTGGCCGTCATTCCCGGCCGCAGGGACAAATCCGAGTTGTTGACCTTCAGCACGGTTTCGTAGGTCACAACCCCTGACGTCGTTGACGAACCGTAACGGGCCTGGGTGATCCGTGCCTCGAAAGTTCGATTCGGGTAGGCGGCAACGCTGAAGGTGGCTTTTTGGCCTTCCCTGCACTTTGCCCATATCGGCCTCGTCCACATTCACGTGCAGTTCCATCTTGGTCAAGTCCTCGGCCAGAGTGAAGAGCACCGGGGCCGTGAAAGGATGCGGCCACGGTCTGTCCGGGCTCCATGCTGCGGGTAAGGACAATGCCGTTAATGGGCGACCGGATAACCGATTTGGACAGGTCCGTCTCATTGGCTTCGAGAGTGGCCTGGGCCTGGGAGACCGCTGCCTTGGCGCTGGCTTCATCGGCCTTGGCCCGCTCAAACGCCGCCTCTGCCGCATCGAGCTCAGACTGTGAAGGAACCTTGTTGTTGCTCAATTCCCGTACCTTTTGAAACTGTGTGAGTTTGCTGCGGGTTTCCGTGACGGTCGCCTGTGCCTGCAAGACCTTTGCCTTTGCTGATTCCAGGGCGGCTTTGGATTGCGTTACCTGGGCCTCGAGTTTCGAGGTGTCCAGTCTGGCCAGGACCTGGCCGACCTTCACCCTGTCGTTGTAGTCCACTTCAACGCTCTTGATGATGCCGGACAACTCGCTGCCCACGTCCACCTTGTTCGTTGGCTGCAGGGTGCCTGTGGCCGTGACGATGACCGTCAGATCTCCGCGCTTGACTTCCTCGGTTTTGTACTGCGTCGAATTGGACTTGCCCGATGTCCTCCAGATCACCACTGCGGCTACAGCCGCGATCACCAGGAGGGCCACGACGAGCCATCGTTTCAGCCACTTGCCGTATCCCGAGGATTGATCAATTTCCAGGGTCTGGGCAACATCGGAGTCTGGATTCAATCTTTGATTTCATCTCTTCTCTCCATGTCAAAAGCTATTTCTTTCATCATCGGGAGGCCAGTGGATGTCCATCCGCCTCCCAGGGCCTTGTACAGGCGGACCAGGTTGGAGGTTACGGTTCCCTCGCTTTGGGCCAGTTGGTCCTGGAAGGAAAGAAGCGAACGCTGCGCATCCAGGACATTGCTGAAATCCGTCAGGCCTGCCTGGTACTTGTGCTGTGCCAGCTCAACCGCCTTTTGGGCCGCCTCTGTCGCCTCGCTCAAAGACTGCCTCCGCTGTTGTTCCTCGGCATAGGCCACGAGTGCGTTTTCCACCTCCTCCAGGGCACTGAGCACGGTGGCTTCATACGGATCAAGGCACTGCTCCTGAAGTGCCGACTGGACCTCTATGTTTTGGCGGATAGCTCCACCCTTGAAGATTGGCCAGGTGATTCGGGGACCGCCGCTGAAGCGTCCAACTGCCGGAGAGGACAGGTTACTCAACGAAAGGGCTTCCAGACCGATGGAACCGCTCAGCGTGAACTTGGGGTAGAGATCCGCCGTGGCCACACCAATCCTGGCTGTCTGCGCAGCCAGTTCGCGTTCGGCCTGTCGCACGTCGGGCCGGCGCCGCAGGAGGTCGGCCGGCACACCGACCGCCACTTTCAAGGGTGTGACCGGTATGGGCTCTCGTTTCTCCAGTTCCGCATGAACCTTGCCCGGTTGTTCTCCCAGGAGCACGGCAATGCGGTTCATGGCCTCCTCCAGTCCGGTGCGCAGGGTCGGTATCTGGGAACGGGTGTTTTCGAGGTTATAGCGGGCCTGCTGCACGGCCAGTTCGTCGCTCAAACCCGCCTCATACCGCCATTGGGTCAACTGGTAGGTCTCGCTTTGGGCCTCCAGGTTCGCTTCTGCCACGGCAAGTCGGGCCTGATAGGTGCGCACATCGACGTAGTTCAGGGCCACTTCTGCAAGCAGGGAGACGAGCACATTGCGCAAGTCCTCCTCGCTGGCCTGGAGATCTGCCTCCGCTGCCTCCACGGAGCGACGAACGCCGCCAAAGATATCCAGCTCCCAGCCGGCATCAAAGCCCGCCGCGTAAAGGTCACTGGTCTTGCCTGCTCCCTGTATCTTTGCTGGCTGCGGCTCCAAGCTGGCAGAACCCGTGGCGTCGAGAGTGGGAAAGAGATCGGCCTTGGCGATGCCCCGGCGGGCGCGCGCCTCGCGAACCCGCGCTCGGGCCTTCTTCAGATCGAGATTGCCCGAGACCGCACGATCGATCAGACTGGACAGTTCCGGATCGTTGAGCGTCGTCCACCACGCCGCCAGGGTCTGGGGATCCATCTCCTCGGCGCTCAGGCCACCCTTGAGTTGGGTGTGCCAGGTTGCAGACACCGATGTGTCGGGTGGAACATAATCCGGCCCCACAGTAGCGCACCCGGTAAGGATAAGGATCGCAAGGACCACGGGGAGCCATGACATAGGTCGATTCAAGAGTTGATTTGTATGAGAGCATTCATGAGTTACTCCTGTTTTAAGGTATTTCCGCTTCCTCGTTGCCTTTTGAGACCCCTTCGCTTCTTTTCAGCTTCCTCACGAATTGCGCGGATTCCAGCCAGCGAGAACTTCACGACATGGTTGGAATAGGCTTCAATATCGTCGATTCCTGGAGGATCATCCTTGCCTTCTCGTCTTTTCCTCTCCATCCTTCTCACAACCATTGGATTAATGCACTGGCTTATGATGCTTATCGCGCAGAACCGAACCTGCATGTCCGAGGCACGTGGGCCAAGGAGCTCACGAACCAGAGTCTCCATCTTCTCGCGCAAGGGCCGGAGTTCTTTTCGCATGACCTCCTCCAACAGCCCGTGGGATTGGCAAGTTCCTTGTGCACAATGAGGAACTCCTTATTGTTCTCGTCAGCAATCCGACGCAAAAGAGCTTCTACCTGTCCTCGCAAACGTTCTTCGGGTGGGGCGTCATCACTCACGCCACCATCCGGCGGATGGGCTTTCACGGATTCAGAAAAGGAATGTCGCCATGCTTCAATGTAAAGGGTTTCTTTATCACCGAAGTGGTAATTTACAGCCGCAACGTTTGCCTTGGCTCGTTCGCAGATTTCCGCAATCGTTGCATCCCGGTAGCCTTTCTCTGCGAAAACCTCGCTTGCGGCCGCCAGCAGGCTTTTTCGGGTTCTTACAGCATCTTCTCTTGGGATCTTCATCTTATCCTCACCCGATCATTTTTTGTTTACATTTCAAATGTATAATTTAAAATATATATTTGAATTAAGCAAGACCTGTGCCAATCATTTTTAGGACACAGGTTGGCGAATGTTTCCATGGCTTCTTCACTTATATTTCTTAATATTTTCAAATTGTTTGGCCGTTTGTGATTTTGCTGAGAGCCCTCGTCTCTCCAAGAATTCTTGCCACCTCCTTGTCCAAGGTCAGAGGAAAAACCTGTCGGTTATTGCCCGGTCGGGCTGGGTTTGCATCTGTTTTCGGTTGGTTGTGGACTTCGACGATATTGTCGGACAATTCGACAAAGGTAGCTTGAACTCTGTATGGATGGGGATAAAAAAGTCTTAGAAAAAAATTAAGCTCTCTGCCCTGTGCCTGCCGGGGTCAGCAGACAGGCTTGCCTGCTGACCCCGGCAGGCAGGGAAGGGGAGCTATGCTTGATTACTGCCCCCTCTACATCTTTTCTTCACCCAAAAGAATCCTCAGGACGAGGTTGGCTTGGTGGTGGGCGGCGATGCCCACTCTCGGGGCCATCAATCCCACGCCGGGTCTCGCCGCGGTCTTCTGGTCTCCCACGATGAATATTCGAGAGGAGAATCGAGTTGTCTGAATCTCGTTATTGGCTTCGTATCCCGCGACTCCGGAAGCTGCAATGATGTACGTTTCTGACATCCTTTCAGAGATTGCGTTAATCAGCATTGCCTTCTGATCGGCCCGATCGAAAGCCTCAACAACGACCTGGGCTTCCCCAAAAAGACGTTCCACATTGTTTGGGTCTATTTTGTCTGGAAAGATCTTTATCTTCACATAGGGATTGATTTTTGAGAGATTGTCACGAAGAGCCTCGACTTTCAACGTGCCGATTTGATCAACAAAGTACTGCTGACGATTCAAGTTGGAGGGTTCCACAATATCGAAATCAACGAGAATCAACGTTCCAATTCCGATACGAGCCAAAGCGACGGCCACAGCAGATCCGAGGCCACCCACACCGGCAATTCCGACAACCGATTTCCTGATTTTCTGGTGAACCCCTGGGGTGTGTCTGGACATCATGAGACATTCAAATTCTTCCGAAGAGGGGACTTCTCCTTTCTTGATCAAAACAATTTCATCCCCTTCTTCGAGCAAACGATCAGATGTTACGGGAAACCCATTATAGATCACCAGATCGGCAGTCGGTTGAATTTCAGCTTTGAGTTGCCAGAGGGTTTTCTCGGAAGAAACAATGACCTCTTTTTCATTGATCCTGAGGCGAATGTTCTTGGAGGCAGAATCAATCATAATTTAAAAGATTAATGAAAAGGAAGAAAGCGTGTCAACATAAATTAGATCAATAACTTGAATTGACTTTGGAGGGGCTTGATGTCATGAAATGGGCCTTTTCTTCTGCTTCTGCTTGAGTGTATAAGGACCATCCATGACACCCTCTCGACCCACAGGAAGACCCACGGTTGCAGAAATCGATCTGAAGAGCGTTGGCGTTCAATTATCGCCAGATCAAGAAAAGAATCCTCAAGGGCACCAGAATCATGGGGGTCGTTAAGGCGGATGCCTATGGTCATGGCGCTGTGCCGGTTGCGTTGGAACTTGAGAAGCTGGGGGCCGAATATCTCGGCGTCGCCATGTGCGAGGAAGGGGTGGAGTTGAGAAAAGGTGGAGTCAAAGCGCCCATTCTCATCTTTGGAGGGATCTATTCAGAGGAACAGGTGGATTATGTGTTGCGATACAAACTCACCCCGGTGGTGTTTGAAAAGAGGGCTCTCCAACTCCTGTCAAAGAAGGCAACAAGGATCCACAGAAAAGTTAAAGTTCATCTCAAAGTCGAAACGGGCATGGGACGACTCGGGGTTTCGCTGGGCTCTTGGGCTGACTTCCTGGGCGAACTGAAACGTTATGAAAACATCGACGTGGAAGGGATTCTCTCTCACTTTTCAATGAGTGATGAAGACGGGGGAACCTTCAGTTCGGAACAGTGGGAAAAATTCAAGAGGAGCTTGAAGGCAGCTGAAAAGCAGGGAATCCAGTTTAAGTATTTTCACATCGCAAACAGTGGCAATCTTACTGCTTTCCCCTTTTATTCTGGGAATCTCGTCCGACCCGGGATTATGCTTTATGGTTCTTACCCCTCCTCGTCTCTACGAGAGGTGATGAAGCTGCAGCCCGTGATGACTCTAAAGACAAAGATCCATTTTCTGAAAACCGTTCCTCCTGGGACGAAAATCAGTTATGGAGGGACCTTCATGACCCAGAGGGAAACGTGCGTTGCAACCCTGCCGATTGGATATGCGGATGGTTACAATCGCCAACTCTCGAACAGGGGTGAGGTTTTGGTTCGAGGGAAAAGGGCTCCTATCATCGGAAGAGTAACGATGGACTATGTGATGGTAGACGCGACTGACATTCCTGACGTCTCGACTGGAGACGAAGTCGTTCTCCTGGGAGAGCAAGGGAGGGAGAGGATTACGGCGGAAGAAATCGCCGAGAAGATTCATACCATTTCCTACGAGGTGTTTTGCTCGGTCGGCAAAAGAGTACCGCGAGTCTATAAACCCAACAGATGATTGAAGCTCCACGCCCTAAAAGGCGTGGAGCTTCCCGGTAAGGTATTTTCCTTTTATATTGTACCCCATCCTGCCTGCCGGTAGGCAGGGACCTCACCCTAAAGGGCGTGGTTAAGGGGACCTGCCGGTAAAAGATGTTTGAGTTGTAGAAACCCTCAGAGGATCAGCGCTGCAGGTAAGGAGTCTGTCAATGAGCCGTAAGAGAATCGGAATGTTGGGGACCGGATCGTTTCTTCCGGAAAGGGCCCTATCCAATTTTGATTTGGAAAAGATCTTAGACACCAACGACGATTGGATCTACAAAAGAACAGGAATCAAAGAACGGCGCATCGCGGCTCCAGACGTCAATGCCTCGGACCTCGCCAAAGAAGCATCCCTCCAGGCGTTGGAGATGGCGGGTCTTACTCCGAATGATCTCGACCTGGTGATCATGACCACCATGACCCCAGACACCTCATGTCCGTCGGGTGCAAATTGGCTTGAGGCCAAGATGGGAGCCGATCGAGCTGTTTCCTTCGATGTGACAGCGGCGTGCAGCGGTTTCATCTTCGGCCTGTCAGTGGCAGAGCAATACCTCAAGGCAGGAACATTCAAAACCGTACTCGTTGCCTCGGTGGAGATTATGAGCCGGACCCTAGATTGGACCGATCGAGAGACCTGCATCCTCTGGGGTGATGGCTCCGGAGCTGCGATTCTACGAGCTTTTGATGAGCCGGGCAGCGATGGCCCTCTGAAAGACCGCGGAAGAGAGGTGGCTGAAGTCCTCTCCGTTCATATTCATACGGACGGAGCGGGAGGCGAAAACCTCCTTCTTCCGGGGGGAGGATCAAGAACGACGCCCATCTCTTACGAGAGTGTCGACAAGAAACTACACACCCTACGAATGATTCGGGCCAATGAATCGGTCCGTGTTGCCGTAAAACGATTTGCAGAAGCTGCAGAAGAGGCGGCTGCTGCAAACGGCATCAAGGTCTCCGATGCAAAATGGGTGATCCCCCATCAGGCGAATGCCCGAATGCTTCAGCAGGTTGCAAAGCGGCTGGATATCCCCATCGAGAAGGTCTATCTCACCATTGAGAAGTACGGGAACATCTCTTCTGCCACCGTTCCGATTGCCCTCAATGAGGCCGTTCGGAATGGATCAATTCAGAGAGGAGATTTAGTCATCCTCACGGCTTTTGGAGGGGGTCTCACGTGGGGCGGAAGCTGCATTCGATGGTGAGAGAGATGAGACCGGTGGAAAGGGAGACAGATATCGAAAGCTCCAGGAGACTTCAGCCTCTCTTGAAGTACGGGAATATTCAGACAGAACTTCTTGAAACTCAGGAATTAAGGATAGGACGAAGGACCGCAACCTGGGACACATGAAATCCTGGCATGCTGACTTTTTTACTGCGAGCCAACATTTTTGAACGGAGAGTGAAACATTCTTGGCTCGGCCGAGAGAACCCATTGACATGACGAAAGGGTAGATCTTTATACATGTAAGTTACCAATTCTGTTAGCTATCTCGTATTTGGCGGGATGATTTCGGGGTTTGATTGTGACGAAAATTGTTCTCAAGTGAGATGGCACGGACCTTGCTAAAAATCTCAGATAACGGGGAAGTCTGCTTTGGTCCGGAGAAAGGGTGCAACAGAACAAGAAGGCCCCCGTCTTTGACGAAAAAAAAGCTTGACACATGAATTTTGAATTTGTTATGTAAAGGGGTGTCAAATCGGAGGAAAAGGCGATTCGTTACTGGGGTGAAACAAGGGGGGTATCGTGGAGAAAGAATATTTCACTCTTCTTATTTTCGGAGACAAGACCTCCAAGAGCCGCCATCTGCGAGTTCCCAAGAAGACCGTTAAGGTTGTCCTGTATCTCCTTGCGTTTGTCGTGCTCTCCATAATCTTCTTCGTTTGCGACTACATTCAAGTCAGAAAGGAAGGGTTTGAACTCGGTCGGTTGCGTCAAGAGGCGCAGAACCAGAAATCTCAAATCCATTTCTTCTCGGCCCGCATCGAAGATCTTGAGAAGCAGCTTTCTAAACTGAAGAACCTCGACAAACGAATTCGGATCATCGCCAATCTGGAGAATGGGCAGGAAACAACTTCCTTCATGGGAATGGGTGGACCTTCGCCTTCCGACATTCGAGATAACTTGAAAGCAGGGAAGGACGAGAAGGGATTGGTCCAGCAGATGAAGAGTGACGTCGCTCGGCTGCAATCCGAGGCAGCTCAACAGGAGGATAGCCTGTCGGAGCTTGAAAAACTCCTTCAGGACAAGAAAGACATGTTGGTTCACACGCCTTCCGTGTGGCCGACGCATGGTTGGGTGACCTCCGGATTTGGGTTTCGCATGAATCCGTTTACGGGTTTGACACAGATGCACGAAGGACTGGACATTTCGAATCGAGTAGGTACGCCGATCATCGCCTCGGCCGATGGTATCGTTGTCGATATTGGAAATGATTTGGCCTATGGGAGGAATGTGGTCATTTCCCACGGGTTTGGCATGATCTCGCAATACGGTCATCTCGACAAGGTGCTGGTGAAGATCGGCCAAAAAGTCAAGAGAGGAGACAAGGTCGCGGAGCTCGGAATGACCGGAAAAACCACAGGGCCACACCTCCATTATGAGGTGCGGATGAATGGGATCCCGGTTAACCCGACACGATACATATTAGATTAGCAAGTTGCTGAAAAATGGCCATCTGCGGCGTTTCCCTTATCCTTCGTCGTTGCGGCGTACCGCAGAGTACGCCTCACTCCTCAGGATTTCGGGGGCTCCCGCAAACGGGATTTCGCAAGGCTCAACTTGCATCTGCCTGCCTGCGCGAAGCCGCTTCGGCGAAGGCAGGGCCCTTTTTGAGCAACCTGCAAGAGATGAGTTTCTCAAAAGTCTGCTAGAACTTCAAATATCAGAACCCAAACGTCAAAAAGAGAGCCCGATGGAGAAGTAGACTCTGTCGGGCTCTTTGCGTTGGTTGAAACTGTTGAGTTTCAATTATATAATGACAGAAAAGAAATGGACAACTCTATTGGAGTATGGGAGTAATGGAGTAATGGGATAAAGGCGGACTGGAGTATTGGAGTGTGGAGTATTGGGTATTCCATTCTTTGTTGTTCCACTACTCCAATACTCCATTACTCCAGCATTCCACTGTTGCAGCGAATACGCGTGGGTGATGTATGATTGGTCATTTGATTAAGAAAATTGTGGGCAGCAAAAACGAAAGGGAACTGAAGCGAATTAACCCTCTGATGGAACGAGTGAGCTCTTTCGAAGACCGTATTCGGCCGCTGAGCGATGATCAGTTACGAGCCAAGACGGGAGAGTTCAGGGACCGGATTGGCCGAGGAGAATCTCTCGATCAAATTCTTCCAGAGGCCTTTGCCGTAGTGCGTGAGGTATCCAGACGGACGCTGGGTGAACGTCACTACGATGTCCAGTTGATTGGTGGGATTGTACTCCATGAAGGCAAGATCGCGGAAATGGCCACAGGAGAAGGGAAGACCCTGGTTTCCACTCTGCCAGCCTATTTGAATGCTCTGGAGGGGAAGGGAGTCCACATCATCACCGTGAACGACTATCTCGCCAAAAGGGACCGGGAGTGGATGGGAGCGATTTATCAATTCCTTGGACTCACGGTCGGTGTGATTCTGCACGAGTTGAACGACCAGGAGCGACAAACCGCTTACCGGTGCGATATCACGTATGGAACGAACAATGAATTTGGCTTTGATTATCTCCGGGACAACATGAAGTTTAGCCTTGAGGATTATGTCCAGAGAGAGCTCCATTATGCCATTGTGGACGAAGTGGACAGCATCCTGGTCGATGAGGCCAGAACGCCACTGATCATTTCAGGTCCGGCCGAGGAATCGACAGACAAATATTACAAGGTCAATCGGGTTATTCCTGCCCTGAAAGAGGGACAAGACTACCAGCTTGAGGAGAAGAGCCACACGGCGTTTCTGACGGAGCAGGGGGTCGCTCACGTGGAGAAGCTGATCAAGGTGGAGAACCTCTACGACCCTCGAAATATCGAGACACTGCATCACGTCAACCAGGGTCTTCGCGCTCACACACTTTTTAAGAGAGATGTGGATTATGTGGTGAAGGATGGAAAGGTGGTCATCGTTGACGAATTCACAGGCAGGCTCATGCCGGGACGGCGATGGAGCGACGGGCTCCATCAGGCGGTTGAGGCCAAGGAGAACGTCCGGATTGAAAATGAGAATCAAACCCTGGCCACGGTCACCTTCCAAAATTATTTCCGGATGTATGACAAGCTTGCCGGAATGACCGGGACTGCCGATACAGAGGCCGCCGAGTTCCGAAAGATCTACAATCTCGATGTGGTGGTCATTCCAACCAATATGCCTCTGATCCGGACCCATCATGCCGACGTGATCTACAAGACCGAGGATGAGAAGTTTCGAGCCGCTGTCCGGGAGATCGAAGAACTTAACAAGGCTGGCCGCCCCGTCCTTGTAGGAACGATCTCCATCGAAAAATCAGAGCGGTTGAGTGCGCTTCTGAAGAGGAAAGGGGTTCCGCACAACGTCCTTAACGCAAAGCACCATGAAAGTGAGGCCGACATCATTGCCCAGGCAGGGAGGGTAGGGGCCGTCACGATCTCGACCAACATGGCTGGAAGGGGAACAGATATTCTCCTTGGAGGAAACGCAAAATTCTTGGCCAGGGCAATGGTGGACGAAAGTCTGGATCCGGAAGCTAAGGAAAAGGCATTTGAGCAAGGCTTAGAGAAAACCCTGGCCATTGTCCGGAAGGAAAAAGAGAAGGTGATTCAACTGGGGGGTCTCCACGTCCTCGGGACAGAGCGACATGAGGCGAGACGAATCGACAATCAGTTGAGAGGACGATCCGGAAGGCAAGGCGACCCGGGTTCATCGCGATTTTACCTGTCTCTGGAGGATGATCTTCTCCGGATTTTTGGGTCCGAGAGGATTTCGAACATCATGAATCGCTTAGGCATTGAAGAAGAGCAGCCGATTGAGCATGGTCTCGTGACGAAGGCGATCGAGAATGCCCAGCGAAAAGTCGAGGCTCACAATTTTGAAATCCGTAAACATCTCCTCGAATACGACAATGTCATGAACAAGCAGCGCGAGGTGGTCTACTCTCAACGAAGAGAGGTCTTGGCCGGAGAAGACCTCAAGCATACCGTGACCGAGATGGTGGAAGAGCAGGCCGAGGATCTGGTGGATCTCTATGCCGACGAGAAAGCTCATCCCGAGGACTGGGATCTCAAAGGATTACAGGACGCGCTCTATCAACAATTTCCATACCGCTGGACCCTTCCTCCGGAGGCCCATGATGGGTGGAGAAGGGACCAATTAAAGGAGTGGGTTGTCGAGAAGGCGAAAGAGATCTATCAAAAGAAAGAGGGTGAGTTTGGAGAAGGGACACTGCGGTATTTGGAAAAGGTCATCATGCTCCAGTCCATCGATTACCACTGGAAGGATCATCTCCTCGGCGTCGATCAACTGAAAGAGGGAATTGGATTAAGAGGATACGGTCAAAAGGATCCTCTGGTCGAGTATCAAAAGGAAGCCTATCAGATGTTTCTCGAGATGCTCGACCGGATTAAGAAAGACACGATTGAGAAGCTCTTTGCCATCCAGATTGCGAAGGAACAGGAAGTCTCGGAAGTTAAGCTGGAGCGGAAACAAACGTTCGTCATGAGCCGGGGCGAGAGGGCCGCGAGTGATGCCATGAGTACCGGCATGAATGCCGGAGGCGAGACAGAGGATGGGAAAGGAGTGACCGTTCGCCGGGAAGGGAAAAAGGTTGGACGGAATGATCCCTGCCCCTGCGGAAGTGGGAAGAAGTATAAGAAGTGTTGCTTGCCAAGGGAAGAAGCGAGAGCGTAGCCGAGTGGGAGGCGGAGAGTGGAACGTGGAATCTAGCGGGCTGCTGAAAAAGTCACCCTTCGCTGCTCAACACATTTTTTCGACAATTCTAAGGCTCGCTTCACTGCAAATGGAAGCTTCCCACCCGTTGGGTGACGCTTCCCGGAGATGCAGGATATTTCGGTAGGGTGTCCCTCACGGGACACCAGCCGGCCAAAACTCGCCTTTCAGGCTCAGACATTGAATTTGCGGGCGTTTCGCTTCGCCAAGAATTGTTTCCGAAAAAATCTGAATTCGCGCTTCAGGGTGACAAAATGAGTTTTTCAGCACCCTGGTAGGGTTGAATCCGTGACAAGCAGGAGGCAACAACGATCAATGAATGTGACTGATTTTCAGGTTCCAGGGTTCTCATTTGCGGGAGTTTCAGCGGGGATTAAGAAAGATGGGAAAAGAGATCTCGGCCTGATTTACTCTGAAATCCCTGCTCAAGCTGCCGGGCTTTTCACGACCAATCGGGTAAAAGCCGCTCCTGTCCGATTGGATATGGAGAGGATCCGGAAAGGGGTCTGTCAGGCCGTGGTGATTAACAGTGGCAATGCCAATGCCTGCACCGGATCCAGGGGACTGAACGATACTCGAAAAATGGCTTTTTGGATCTCGAGACACCTTGGGATTGACGAGCGTCTTGTACTGGTTTCCTCAACAGGAGTGATCGGGGTTCCTCTGCCGATGCCGGTGATCGAAAGAAGCATTCCGAAATTGGCTAATGACCTTTCTCCGGATGGATGGATGAGAACCGTGGAAGCCATCATGACCACTGACACTTGTCGAAAAATCGAAGTGGCCACCTGTCGGATCAAAGGGAAAAAGGTGAAGGTGTGCGGAATGGTGAAGGGGGCTGGAATGATCCAGCCCCATGTGGCCACGATGCTTTCCTATCTGGTGACGGATGCAAAGGTGAAGGCACCGATGCTTCAGAGGATGTTGCGAGAAGTCGCCGACGATTCCTACAATTGCATTACCCTTGATGGAGATATGAGTACGAATGACACGGTGCTCTTGCTCGCCAACGGGAAAGCCGGTCATCCGATCATTGATCGAATGGGTAAAGACGGGAAGATCTTTCAATCCATGCTCCTGGAGGTTTGTCAGAATCTGGCGAAGAGCGTTGTGAAGGACGGGGAAGGGGCGACGAAATTCATCGAGGTGGCGGTGAAGGGAGCACGGAACAGAGAGGACGCCCAAAAAGTGGCCTATGCGATCGCCAATTCCGCATTGGTAAAAACCGCCTTCTTTGGAGAAGACCTCAACTGGGGAAGAGTGATGTGTGCCATGGGATATTCAGGGGCTCCGATTGATCCTGACCGGATTGATGTCTTCTTAGATAAGGTTCCGATTGTGAAGCGAGGGATCGGTTTGGGAGAAACATTCGAGAGCCGCGCCCGGAAGGTGCTGAAAGAGAAATCTTTCAAAGTGATCGTCAACCTCCATCAAGGCAAAAGCGAGTTCTCTGTCTTCACCATGGACCTTTCATTCGATTACGTAAAGATCAACGCCTCCTACCGTTCTTAGATACATCGATATTCATTTGTCCTTGGCCCTTTCAGATGGCGCATATTGGATACCGGGAATGGAAGGGAGGATCCGCAGCCAATTTCCTGATCCTGTGATCTGGATTCAGGGCCGCGTGATTTAGAAGTTTGAATATGCTTTCTGCCCCCTCAGGCGTATGGAGGACAGAAGCGATCTCATCGGGTGTAAAGGCCTTTCCCTTCTCATTCTGGAGAAAGGCAAACACGCGAGACTGAAGTTGGATCGTCGCCTGGGCTGCTTTCTTCCCCGCTTCGACTCCTGGCTGATGGTAGGCGTTCACGTTGATGAAAGACGCGTACAGACCGACCGCCCTTTCATAGAGGGCAATGAGGGCACCGACAGACCGAGCATTCACCTGTTCAATCGTAATCGTCATGGACTCCCGGCCCTTCTCGTAGAGGGCTTCTTGGGTGCCCTGGAGAAAATGGATTAGGTAATCGCCGCTGGTGACGCCTGGTTCCACCTCGATAGACGTCCCTTTGCGGTCCTTCAGAACTTCAACAAACGTGACGAAGAAATGATTGATCCCTTCCCGAAGTTGTTGGACATAGGCGTGCTGGTCTGTGGATCCCTTGTTCCCGTAAACGGTGATTCCCTGATTGACGATTTTTCCGTCAAGATCTTTTTCTTTACCCAAAGATTCCATCACGAGTTGCTGGAGATACCTGGGAAAGAGCTGTAGCCTGTCCTTGTAAGGAAGAATGACCATGTCCCTTCTCCCCTCGGCTCTCGTGGCGTAATACCACATGAGGGCGAGTAGGGCTGCGGGATTCGCACGGGCTTCCTTTTTTCGGGTGGCCTCATCGCAGAGCCGGGCTCCTTCGAGTAAGGCATCGATATCGATTCCCTGAAGTGCAGCAGGGAGGAGACCGACCGCAGACAGCTCGGAGGTGCGTCCACCGATCCAGTCCCACATCGGGAATCTGGCAATCCATTTACGTCTCTTGGCGAGGCGGTCGAGCTCACTATCTTTCTGGGTGACGGCCACTGCGTATTTCTCGAAATCCAACCCTTTGGCCTGATAGGCAGCTTTAGCCTCCAACATCCCATTCCGAGTTTCTTTTGTTCCTCCACTCTTCGAAATAACGATGGTCAATGTTCTGGAGAGGTTTTCCCCGATTTCTCTCAGAACGAGATCCATGCCATCGGGGTCCGTGTTGTCAAAGAAGTGGAACTTGATGGGATCTCTCGATGTTCTTAAAGCCTGCGAAACGAACTGAGGTCCAAGGGCTGATCCGCCAATTCCAATGACGAGAGCCTTGGAGAATGCTCTGCGCTTGGGAGCCCGAATGGTTCCCGCGTGGACCCGGTTTGAAAAATCTTTGATGGAGCGAATCATTGCCTTGATGTGACGGGTGATCTCAGGTGTCGGGGCGAGCCCGGGAGCACGGAGCCAGTAATGGCCCACTCTACGTTTCTCATCCGGGTTGGCGATGGCTCCTGATTCGAGGGCCCCCATATCCCTAAAGGCCTTTTGGATCTTTGACTCCATCCGATCGAAGTAATCGTCGGGGAAATTCATCCGGCTAATATCCAACGTGAGTCCACACTCCGGGACAGAGCTCAGATACTTCTTATAGCGTCCCCACAATTCAAGCTTGGTCATCACAAAGCCTCCGAGGATGATTCTTGACGTTGCCTATCCAAGAACGCCTCACAACGTGTGAGGGAATTGGTTTTCATTGTCCTTGGCCCTTTCAGGATGGCTCTCTTTCCGTAACTTTGGAATGCCGAGCGTCATAGATCGGGCAACCTTTCGTGACAGTCAGCAGACGAATTGGCTTCAATGGGATCGTGCGAGTCTGACTCTAAACAGTTCAGCTCCAAAGTTCTCCAAGAGAACCATCCTTGCGGGCCTGGGCTCATTTTTGAAGGGTTCTGATTCTTTCGCACATTTTCAGGCTGCCGATGGGTGTGGCCCCCATCTGCCCATGCCCCAAGGGTCGCTGCGCAGTCTCGATGCGGAGACCTTAGTCCCATCATCGACCCAAGATTGCCCTTTGTCGCAAGGGCTTCAACAAGAAGTCAAGAGCGTCGAGAACATGGGTGACGACCAGATCCGCCTTGGCCATAGCCTCTGCGGACGCTCCTTCTTTTCCGATCACACACATCCCTAACCCAGCCTGTTCCATGATCCGTACGTCGTCGAGCCCGTTTCCGATGACCGCGGTTTGATGGGGTCCGAGGCGTTGCAACACATTCAGCTTCTGTTGGGAAGAGTCTCCCTCTGTCACATAGAGAATTTCTGCCTTCATCTTTCTCAGGGTCTCCACGACCTTTTCCCTGTTGCTTTTCGTCAGGATGGTGATGGTTACTCGTTTGGATAGAAGGTTCACCTTATCCTTTGCCTTAGGATGGACACGGCCGTCCATGGCAAGGGTTCCTTCGAAATCGATCAGAACAAAGTGGATGTCAAGGCTTTCCATGCCGGGTCTCTGAATGCTGATCATGATCGTTCTCTCTACCTCCTGTCGCGTTGCCTCATCACTTCATACAGAACCATGGCCCCTGACACAGAGGCATTAAAAGAGGAGACGGGGCCTTTCATCGGGATGGAAAAGAGGCGGTCGCACTTCTTCTGAACGAGAGGACGAATGCCTTTACCCTCGGATCCAATGACGATGGCAAGGTCCATGTTCAAATCGAGATCATAGATCACTTCTTTTGCTTCTCCAGAAGCACCGTAAACCCAGATCCCCTCCTGTTTCAATGCCTCGATGGTGGTCGCAAGGTTAACGACCCTGGCGATCGGAAGATAAGCGGTGGCTCCTGCAGAGGCTTTGATGACAACGGGGGTAACACCCACGGCCCTGTCTTTCGGGATGATGATTCCCTGGACTCCACAACCGAGGGCCGTGCGAATGAGTGCCCCGAAATTCTGCGGGTCTTGAATGCCGTCGAGAATGAGAAAAAAAGCACTTCCTCCTTCATTCTTCCAGCGGGCGAGAAGATCCCCAACTTGAGCGTAGGCAATGCCTCTCGCCAGGGCAACGATGTTCTGGTGGAGCCCGCCTCTTGCAAAACCCTCTAGCGTTTTGCGATCGGTCATCGTCACTGGGATTTTTCTTGCCGCGGCCAGGTCGATGATCCATTGAAGAGAGGGATGGGGTTTCTGGGTTCCGATCAGGAGTTTTTCAATTTCGAGATGAGACGATTTGATCGCCTCTGTGACTGGATGAATACCATAGATGACTTGGGTCACGAAATATCCTCGATGATTTTCTGAACAGCTTCGAGGGGATCTTTAGCTTCTCTAATGGGTCGGCCGATGACGAGGTAACTTGCCCCTGCGGTGATGGCTTCTTTGGGCGTCAGGGTCCTCTTCTGGTCGTCCTTCTTTTCTGCGGGAGACCGGATGCCCGGGGTGACGATGAGGAAGTCCTTTCCGCATCGCTCACGAATAATGCCGATCTCTTGAGGGGACGCCACGACGCCATCGACCCCTGCCTTCATGGCAAGAAAGGCCAACTGTCCCACGGCCTGAATCACGGGCCCCTGGATTCCGACTTCCTTCAGGGTGCTATCATCCATGCTGGTAAGGATCGTGATGGCGAGGATGATGGGTCTAGGAATCCCCAGTTCTTTCGCCGCTATCCTGGAGGCCTCTACAGTCTTTTTCATCATCTCGAGGCCTCCCAAAGCATGGAGGTCAAACATGGAAACGTTCAGTTTGGTTGCTTCTTCTCCCGCTCTTGCCACCGTGTTCGGAATGTCATGAAATTTGAGATCGAGAAAAACATTTTGATTCTTGCCCCGGATCATGTCTATGACTTTGGGCCCCGCATGGGTAAAGAGTTGTTTCCCGACCTTGAACAGGCCGATGCGGTCCTTGAGGAGGGTGACCCACTGCCGGGCTTCGGTGAAGTGGTCTACATCGAGGGCGAAAATAATCCGATCTTTTGGATCTTTGGGAGCAGGATGGCTCATGGAGAATCACTCCGTCAATGGAATAGCCTAACATATATACACATTATGCAAAGCCTGTCAACGGGTAATTTCGATTCAGAAGGAGTTGACCCGTTCGGCCACACCAAGCCCAGTCTTTGAAGGCGGGGTGAAGGGCCGCGGCTCAGGGTCAACCGTGAGCCCTCGCCTGCGCAAGGCAAGACCCAGCCTTTAGGCCGAGGAGCCGAAAGGGTTGACATTTCTTTGTCGCTCTGCTTAAATACAGGCAACAAGGAGGGAAAGGCTACGAAAGGCTTCAGAAAGCTTATTGGAGAGGCGAAGGGTTTTTCTACTCGAACGACCACGAAGGAGGGAAAAAGATGAAAAGAATCAAAATGATAGCGTTTATGTCGGTGTTGTTGGCTTTATGGGTTGGCACTCCAGTCCTATCCGAGGCCGCAGACGTGCTGCATATGTACACGGCCTTGGATCCCAATGAGGCAAAAGTCTATATCGAAGCCTTCATCAAGGACACCAAAATCAATGTGGAATGGGTTCGGATGTCCGCCGGCGAAGTGCTGACCCGGCTGAAAGCCGAGGCCAAGAACCCACAGGTCAGTCTCTGGTTCGGGGGGCCCAGTACCGAATTCATCGCAGGGAAGAAAGAGGGTCTGCTGATTCCCTACAAGTCACCGGTGGGAGCTCCTTTTCTCAAGGGGAACTTGAAGGATGCCGAAGATTACTGGACGGGCTTCTATTTCGGCGCCATCGGGTTCGGCAACAATACCAACTGGTTTGAAAAGAACAAGCTTCCGTATCCCACCTCATGGCAAGATCTGCTCAAACCTGAATTCAAAGGGCAGATCTCCATCGCCTACCCGTACACATCTGGAACCGCATTTACGACGCTGGCCACCCTGTGTATGATCATGGGAGAAGACAAGGCTTTCGATTATTGGAAGAAGCTGGACGCCAATATCCATCATTACAACACCTCAGGTTCCGCCTGCGTCACCCAGGCGGGATTGGGAGAGATTGCCATCGGGATCGCCTTCTCGCACGACATTCTGGCCAAAGGGACCTCGAAAGGCTATCCCGTCAAAGGGACTTTCCCGAGTGAGGGCACCGGATACGAAATCGGAGGTCTGGGTCTGGTGAAAGGTGGACCGGAGCCTGAACTGGGCAAGAAATTCATCGATTGGTCCTTGTCAAAACGGGCCCAGGATCTGATGCAGGTTTGGTTCCGAATTCCTTTGAATCCCGAAGCCGAGATCGCTGCGGGTGCGACGAAGGCCTCTGACGTGAAGCTGATCAACTACGATGATGAATGGGCAGGAAATAACAACAAGAGACTGATTGAAAAATGGCGTCAGATGATCGGTAAGTAACCGGGAAGGGGGGGAATATCCCCCCTTCGCTGGCATTTCGATGAACCCCCAAATGAGGAAGTGTTCCCACCCATGATTCGGACCAAGCGATTTGTGGCCGACCTGAAGAGAACTCCTTCCGATATCAAGAAACTCTTTCAGGAACCCCTCCTGCTCATGGGGATTCTCCTGGTCAACCTCTTTCTCTTTCTTTTTGTCGTTCTCCCTCTGTTCAAGATTTTTCAACTCAGTTTCGAAGACAACGGACGGTTCAGCCTCCAGGTTTTTGTCGACCTGATGTCAAAACGGTACAACGTCCAGCCTCTGATCCATAGTCTGACCCTGGGAGTGGCTGTCTCGATTCTGGGGACGCTCATCGGCTTCATTTTCGCCTATGCCATCACACGGGTCGATATTCCCTGGAAGCGCTTCTTCAACGTGACCGCCACATTTCCGATCATCGCCCCTCCATTCATGATGTCTCTGTCAGCCATTCTACTGTTTGGAAAGCAGGGGTTCGTCAGCAAGATGATCCTGCGGGAGATGATTCAGTTCAAGATCTATGGATTTTAGGGACTGCTGGTCGTCGAGACGCTGACCTATTTTTCAACGGCCTATTTGACGCTGTACGGGGTTCTGCAGGCCATCGATCCGGCCCTGGAGGATGCCGCCCTCGATCTGGGAGCATCCAAAGGAAAGATCTTCAGAAGTATCACCTTGCCACTGGCCACCCCGGGCATTGCCAGTGCCATACTCCTGATCTTCAGCCAGTCCCTGGCCGATTTTGGGAATCCGATGATCCTGGCGGGGAACTATACGATCCTGGCCACCCAGGCCTATCTGACCATCGTCGGCATGTACAACATGAAAGGAGGAGCGGCCCTGGCCATCTTGCTGCTGATCCCGTCTCTGATCGCCTTCTGCCTGCAGAAGTACTGGGTGAGCCGGAAATCCTATGTCACGGTGACGGGTAAGCCTTCAGCCGCAAGAATCAAGATGGATCATCCCCTGACCAAGTATTCGATCTTCGGACTCTGTCTGCTGCTCGCAAGCGTCATTTTCCTCTTCTACGGAATGGTCCTCTTCGGTTCCTTTGTGAAACTCTGGGGAGCCAATCACTCGCTGACGATGGACAACTATAAGCATGTCTTCACCATCGGATGGGAATACATCAAAGACACTCTGCTATTGTCATCGATCGCGACACCCATTGCCGGAATCTTGGCGATGATCATTGCCTTTTTGGTCGTTCGCAAGAACTTTCCCGGCAAGAGGCTGATGGAACTGGTTTCCCTGCTGACGTTTGCAGTTCCTGGCACCGTCGTGGGGATCGGCTATATTCTGGCCTTCAACCAACCCCCGCTTCTCCTGACGGGGACAGCCGCCATCATCGTCCTGCTCTTTATTTTCCGAGATATTGCCGTGGGCGTCCAGACCGGGATTGCAGAACTTCAGCAGATCGATCCGAGCATTGAAGAGGCTTCGACGGATCTGGGAGCGGACAGCTCCGTTACCTTCCGGAGAATCACGCTTCCCCTGATCACCCCGGCCTTTTACTCCGGTCTGGCGTTTACCTTTGTCAAATGCATGACGGCGATCAGTGCGGTCATCTTCGTTGTTTCAGGGAAATGGAACCTGATTACCATTGCCATTCTGGGTTCGGTTGAGAATTCAGATCTCTCCCAGGCGGCGGCCTTTTCCGTGGTGATCATTATCTTCATCCTGCTGGCCCTGTGGCTGATCCAGTTCTTGGTCAACCGATTGGGAGGAGGAAGAAAGCTCAAGTTTGAGAAGGCAGAAGCTCTGCAATCCATATGAGACAGTTAGAGGAGTCGTGAGCGAATGAATGAAGCCTATCTCGAAATAAAGAATCTGTCAAAAGAGTTTTTCAGCGAATACCAGGAAGAAAAAGTGGTCGCCGTCAAGGACTTTAATCTCGAGATCCAAAAAGGAGAGTTCATCACGCTCCTCGGTCCTTCCGGTTGCGGCAAGACAACCACCTTGAGAATGATCGGAGGCTTTGAAACTCCGACCCGGGCGATATCTTTCTTGACCATGTAAAGATCAACGACATCCCTGCCAATAAAAGGGATACCTGCATGGTCTTTCAGAGCTATGCCCTCTTTCCCCATATGAACATTTACAAGAATGTGGCTTACGGATTGGAGCTTAAGAAACTTCCCAGAAGAGAGATCAAGGAGAAAGTCGAGAAGATTCTCGATCTCGTGGGCCTGACCGGGCTCGGCAACCGGCCCGTGGGGCAGCTCTCCGGTGGCCAGCAACAACGGGTCGCCCTGGCCAGAGCCATGGTCAATGAACCGAAGGTCCTCCTGTTCGACGAACCGCTATCCAACCTCGACGCCAAACTGAGAATCAGGATGCGTATCTTCATTCGAAAGATTCAACAGGATTTGAATATCACCTCCGTCTACGTCACGCATGACCAGGAAGAAGCCATGACCCTCTCCGATCGGATTGTGGTGATGAACCAGGGAGAGATTGAGCAGGTCGGGACACCGGAAGAGATCTATGCCAGGCCGAAAACGAAGTTTGTGGCCGATTTCATCGGTAAAACGACCAATTTCGTTTCAGGCGAAGTGATCGAGAAAGACGGGACAGCGATAGGAGTGAAAGTCTGGGACAAGATCCTCCGTTTCGACAGGCAGGACGACTTCCAGAAAGGAGATAAGGTCATCCTGGTCGTTAGGCCGGAAATGATTGACCTGTCTGCTCAGGAAGGAATGTTTGCGGGGGAAGTGAGCCTCGTGACGTATCTGGGTTCCGAGGTGATCTACGAGGTGGCGGCAAAGGGCCAACTGTTCACCATTCAGATTTCGAATCCACTCAAACAGGGCATCTTTCACCGGGGCGACAAGGTGTGGATGAATTTCGATGTTCAGAATATCTTTCTGATCAAAGAGTGAATCGGACGGAGGTCGAGGAACCCTTTGAAGGTCTGCTCGATCAGGTTACAATGAGACTCAGCCTGGAAATCCACTCAAGCATGGGTCGTGTGTGTGTGAAAGCCTGGCCAATTTGTCCACCCTGTTGATCGAAGGAAAGAACAAGAAGAGGGGAGAATGAGAGGAGTTGAAAGGTCGATGAACACAGTCAACGTTGGAGTCATCGGAGCAGGTAGAATCGGTCAGATTCACGCCCGAAATCTGAAATATCAGATCCCGGGAGCAAAATTGGTTGCCGTGGCCGATGTGATCGAGACCTCGGCGCGGAAACTGGCTGAGGAGTTGGAAATTCCTGTCTGCGAGCAGGACTATCGCCGATTGTTGGAAAACAAAGAGATCCAGGCGGTGGTCATCTGTTCGTCTACGGATACCCATGCCCAGATCATTGTTGAGTCGGCGAGAGCTGGGAAACAGATCTTCTGCGAGAAGCCGATCGACCTGAAACTGGACAAGATCGATCAGGCCCTCGAGGCAGTGGAAAAATCAGGAGTGAAATTCCAGGTCGGGTTTAACCGACGTTTTGATCCCAGTTTCCGAAAAGCAAAGGAATTGGTTGTGTCTGGAAAGATCGGCACACCTCACCTGCTTCGTATTTCGAGCCGTGACCCTCAACCTCCTCCCCTTGAGTATGTGAGAGTCTCAGGAGGGCTATTTCTGGATATGATGATTCACGACTTTGATATGGCTCGCTACCTCATGGGAGAGGAAGTTGCGGAACTGATGGCCAGTGCGAATTGCTGTATCGATCCCGCGATTGGTGAAGTGGGAGATGTCGATACGGCCGTGGTCCTTATGAAATTCGAGAGTGGGGCCTTGGGGGCCATCGATAACAGCCGGCAGGCGGTCTATGGTTACGACCAACGGATCGAAGTCTTTGGTTCGGAAGGGTCCGTGATCGTTGGGAACAAAACCCCCACAGAGGTGACCCTCCACAAGGCGGATTCGATTTATGGTGAGAAACCCCTGTTCTTCTTTCTTGAACGCTACCAAGAGGCCTATCTGGCCGAGATGAATGATTTTATCCATTGCATCTTGGAGGACAAAGAACCGTCTGTAGGGGGAAGGACGGCAGGATCTCGGTGGAGCTGGGTCTGGCAGCGAAGGAATCTTTGGTCAAAGGCACCTTCGTGAAATTGAGAGAAGGGATTTGTAAAGTAGGGTGATTGTAAGAGAATAGAAGGCAGAAGGCAGAAAGCAGAAGGCAGGCGCATGCAGGAATGCAGCAGCGCAAGAGTGATAAGAAAGGAGGGAGCTTCAAATGGCACAGAAGATGAAAGGCGTCACACTGGTGGCGGATTGGGAACCCAAACCCGATTTTGTTTTGGGTTCGAAGGATATTCAAGGAAAACAGACCTACCTGGGAAGCAAGGTCTGGAAGAATCCCAAGATCGAGATCCGAGAATACGATGTCCCAGAACCAGGGGAAGAAGAGGTTCTCATTGAAGTAAAAGCCTGCGGCATTTGCGGAAGCGACGTTCACATGGCAGAAGCTGACAAAGAGGGATACATCCTTTACCCCGGACTAACCGGTTTCCCTGCGATCATGGGGCACGAGCTCTCAGGCGTGGTCGTAAAGGCCGGCAAAAAGGCTCGGAACAAACGGACGAATAGACCCTTTGATGCTGGCGAAGAAGTGACGGTAGAAGAGATGCTCTGGTGTGGTCAGTGTAAACCGTGCGCTGACGGATATCCTAACCAATGCGAACAGCTCGATGAGATTGGATTCAACGTCCATGGGGCCTACACGAAATACCTCGTCGTTCCCTCGCGAGTCGTCTGGAGCCTCGCCCCTCTGAAGAGAAGATACTCCGGCATCGACCTCTTCCTGGCCGGCAGCCTCGTGGAGCCGACCTCCGTCGCCTACAATGCCGTCATCGAATGCGGAGGAGGCATCCGACCGGGAGACAACGTTGTGATCTGCGGCAGCGGACCCATCGGACTGGGTGCCACGGCTGTTTTGAAGCGCGCGGGTGCGGCAAGGGTCATCTTGTCGGAGACCGTGAAAGAACGACTGGACATGGGCAAGAAAATGGGAGCAGACTTCCTCATCAACCCCCTGAAAGAAGATTTTACAGAAAAGGTTTTGGAATACACGGACGGCATGGGAGCCAACCTCTATGTCGAGGCGACCGGGCTTCCGACCGTGGTCTACCCCACCATTGAGCAGGCGATTTGGCGAGGAAAGACGATCGGATGTACGGTCGTGATCGTGGCCCGGGCCGATGCAAAGATTCCGGTGACCGGTGAGGTCTTCCAGGTGAAGAAATCCCGTATCGTAGGAGCCCAAGGACATTCGGGATACGGAACCTTTCCGCGAGTCATCGAATGCATGGCTGCGGGAATGGACATGACACCCTTGATCACGAAGAAGAGTGAAACTTGAAGAAATCGCTGAGAACATTGTTCAGCTACGAACGAACCGGACCGATTGCAAGATTACCTATGTCGCGGAGTGAACCTCTCGACTCCCTGGCCTGAAGACCGGGGCTTGCTCGAGGTTCACCCTGAGCCGTGCTTCCCTACTCCGCCCTGAAAGGCGGGGCTTCGCACGGTCGAATGGGTGAAGAGACTGGACAAGGAGGAATCCTTAATGGATGAGAAACCGAAGGAAAAGACGTGGTTGACTACGAAGAACCCTGCCATCATCTTCGAGGACAACACCGTGGGACGTCTGAAGAAACAACTTTGGGATGCTTCTGAGGCAGAGATTGATAAGATTCTGGTGGACTATGGTATCCCCTCCGAGCCTGAACTCGGGAAGCCTGGAACTTACGTTCAGACGACGGTTCGGCAGGAGGTGGTGAGGAACAGGCAGAAAAATGACATCGTCATCATTCCGGTCGGTTGCACGGAAAACCATGGCCTTCATACGGTGAGCGGTCTGGATACGTTTATGGTGACTCAAATTGCGGAAGCCCTCCGCCGGTATACGGCCAAACAGGGACGGCCGGTCAATCTGGTCCTTCCGCCACTCAACTATGGCGGTCATCCCTATCACCATCTGGGTATGCCTGGGACCGTCATCATGCCGGAAGAGGTGGTCCGGGAGACGTTGATCTACGTCATGCTGGGATTGTGGAACGATGGTTTCCGAAAGCAAATCATCCTGAATAACCATGGCCAGTTGTGGATGCTGGAAGCAGCATTACAGGAATTCATGAAACGTTACCATCTGCCCGGAATCTTCCGGGTTCTCGAATGGCACCGTGCCGTGCGTGAATTCTTCTATCCCATCGAGAGTGATCTCAGTCTTGAGACACATTTCGTCCACGCCGACGAAGCTGAAACATCCGTGGGCCTTCTCCTTTTTCCGCCGGGAATGGTCGATATGAGTGTGGTTCAGGATGCTGAAGGCAAGGGGTATCTTCCGGACGGACATTTCGACAAGTCCGTTGAACCTTTCCGACGACCCCACCGTTGGTCTGAGGGAGAAGGACATGCGGCGATCGAACGGGCAGCGACTCCACAGGGAGTGGTGGGAAAGCCCAGCCGTGCTGCAGCCCGCAAGGCAAAAAGACCCATCGCGGCCATCCTGAAATACTTAACTCTGGTGAATGACCAGATTCTCGAGGCCTTCCCTCCTGGGAAGGTCCCCCCCGTGGAAGAAACAACCTTGAGAACAGCCAAAGAGATGGAACCCTATTTGAAAGAGCCCTTCAGTCCGGGGTGGAAATCGGTTTACGAACTCCCGAAGATTGGGTTTTGAACAAAGGGTGGTCTGGCTCTGGCAGATATCCGGTTCGTGTACCCAGGGGGACATCCACGTGGCAAGTCGGCTGGAGTAGTCTCCGACCTCTGGCCTGCCTGCCGGTAGGCAGGGGCGGGGAGCTTCACTCATTGAGGTGATCTCGCAATGCAGACCTGTATTGCCATTTCCACCTCCGGGGCTAAGTTCGCTGCTTTAGCCATGAAAGCAGATTTCAAAGACAGCCTTAGAAAAGTGGCTGAATTGGGCTATGACGCGGTTGAATTGGCTATTCGAGATCCACGCATCATTGATGTGAACGAGATCAAGAGGCTGTTACGGGAATATCATCTTCCCGTGCCCGCCATAGCCACGGGTCAGGCCTATGGTGAAGAGGGTTTAAGTTTTTCCGATCCCGATCCTGAGATCAGAAGAAAGGCCGTTGAAAGGGTCAAGAGCCATATCGACTTAGCCCTTGAGATAGGGGGCTCTCAAGTCATCATTGGTTTAATTCGAGGGACGGTTGAACCGGGTAGGGACAAAGAAGAGGCCGAAAAATATTTGATGGAGTGTCTGTCCGAACTTTTTAAATATCAGCCCGACATTACGTTAACCATGGAGCCGATCAACCGTTATGAAACCAATCTTTACAACGATACGCATTCCTTAAAAAGATTTATCGATCAGACCGGTCAACCGAATCTGAAGATGTTGATCGATACTTTTCATATGAACATTGAAGAACCGGATATGATCGAGAGCATATTTAATGTCAAAGACTACATTTCTCATGTCCATTTTGCCGACAGCAACCGGTGGGCCCCTGGATGTGGCCATCTGAATTTCAAAGAGATTTTGAAGGCCTTGAGGAAGATCGGATATCGAGGGGCTATCTCTACAGAGATCTTACCCAAGCCCTCTCAAGAGGAATGTATGAAGTTAACCATCGAGTATTACCGGAGAGTGGGGTTGACGAAATAGAATCTCTCATGGTCTGAAGAGGCTGTCGTTGGGTTTCCGAGACTTGACCCATTCGGCCGCACCAAGCCCCGTCTTTGAAGACGGGGTGCAGGAACGGGGCTCAGGGTCAACCGTGAGCAAGTCCCGGCCTTTAGGCCGAGTCGAAGGGTTGACTTAAGCAAAGGAGAAAGAAGAGTGGACAAATACGACATCGTAAGCATTGGGCATATTACAAGAGACACGCTTCATTATCGGGGGGAAGTAACAGGTTTTACGGGAGGAGCAGCTTATTTTTCATCTTTTGCGGCAAAGCGATCGAACGCAAAGATCGTTGTCGTAACAAAGTTGGCTAGGGAGGATTTTGGAATCCTCGATGACTTGAGAAAGGAAGCGATTGATCTCATCGCCATTCCAAGCCGTCAGACCACGTCCATCGAAAATGTTTTTGAAACCGATGATCTCGACAAGAGAAAAGTGAGGCTGATCTCCCAGGCAGATCCTTTTGCTCCGGGAGACATCCCTCAGGTGAAGACGAGGATCTACCACCTGGGGGGACTGTTCTTGGGAGAGATACCCAATGCTCTCATCGAATATCTCCAACCCAAAGGAAAGATTGCCTTAGACATGCAGGCCATGCTGCGCTCCAGCGAAAACGTGGAAATGGAATTCAAAGACTGGGCGGAAAAGGAACAGTATCTTCCCATGGTGACTTACCTCAAAGCCGACTCCCTCGAATCCGAGGTGACGACAGGGACCACGGATCGTGAGAAGGCGGCAATCCTACTTCACGGGTGGGGGGCCAAAGAGGTCATGATCACCCATTCGTCCGAAGTCATTGTCTACAATGGGAAGAAGATGTTCCGAGCGCCCTTTAATCCGCGTGACCTTTCGGGGAGAACCGGAAGAGGGGACACCTGTTTCGGAGCCTATCTCAGCCTGGAGACTCTCCCACGGGATTGAAGAGTCCGTGAAGTTTGCAGCGGCTCTCACGAGCATCAAGATGGAAAAATTTGGACCCTTTTCAGGAACTCTGAAAGAGGTCCTCGAGCGGATGAAAACACTCCAGGAAAGCGGGGTGTAACGGAGGAAAACATGAGACTCGGTTTCAACGGTGCCTCGACGATGAAGACGGATCTTCCCGGAGACATCCGGGTTGCATCCGAGGCAGGTTATGATCTGATTGAGATCTGGGCCAAGAAGATGACCGCCTACCTTTCGAATCACACTTTGGAGGATTGAAAGGTCTACTGAAAAAGGCGAAGTTGAAACCCTTGGCCATCAACTCGGTCGAGTTCATCACGTTCAACGCGTCCTGGGAAAAGATCAATACCATGAATCTGATTAGGCGATATGCAAAGATTGCAGAGACGTCTGAAATGTCCTTATATCGTTCTCGTCCCAAGTCCCCGTCCTCAAGGAGTCTCCGATCAAGACGTGTTTACAGAATCTGTGGCTGTTCTGAGGGAAATTTCGGACAAATTCAAAGGATACAAAGTGAAATTTGCTTTTGAGTTCTTGGGTTTCGAATGGTGTTCCGTCTCGACCTTGGAGCAAGATTTTGAGATTGTCAGAGCCGTGAATCGAGACAATGTTGGGATGGTTCTCGATACGTTTCACTTCTATGCTGGCGGATCGAACATTGATTCGATCAAGAAGCGTTGACAAGAGAAAAGATATTTCATCTGTCCATATCAATGACGCTGAGAATCGACCACGAGATCAACTCCAGGATTGCACACCGGCTCTTTCCTGGAGAAGGCGTCATTCCCCTTCGAGAGATCGTTGCCGCGTTGAAAGGATATCCAATTATGACGGACCCTGTCTCCATCGAGATGTTCAGACCTGAATACTGGTCGTCTTCCAGCCGAAGAGGTTGCCCAGAAGGGCATCGAAGCCATCCAGAAGTTCGTATGAACTCCACCTTTGATATCGCCTTCCTCGGGCACTATACCAAAGATACCATCGTTTCGGCGCAAGGGACGAGAGTCGTGGACGGGGGGGCCTTTAATTATGGATCTCACGCCGCCATCCGAATGGGTCTCAAGGTTGCTGCCATCACACGCCTGGCCAAAGAAGATTTCCATGTGATTGACGAGCTCAAGGCTCTTGGAGTCCATGTGTCTGCAAAGGCCACACCCCATTCGACGTGCTTACGCCTGGAATACCCTTCCTCCAATCCAGATGAACGAATCATTTATATTACTTCCTCAGCGGGCCCTTTTACCCCTTCAGAGGTGGTTGGCATATCAGCCAAAGCCTTTGTCATTGGCGCTTCTGTTCGCGGGGAGGTCCCGGTTGAAGTGATCCGAGAATTGCGAAAGAAAAGAGACTCTCATCTCTGTGGATCTTCAGGGATTTATTCGCGTCGTTCGAGACGGCAAGCTGAGCTTTGAACCCTGGCCAGAGAAAGAGAGAGTCCTGAGCATGGTGGACGTTCTCAAGACCGATGCCGTGGAGGCTGAGTTACTTACGGGAGAAAAAGACATTCGGGTGGCAGCGAAGAGGATTGCTGCATTGGGGACCGAGAGAGGTGGTTCTTACTCACCGAGACGGTGTTCTCGTTTACGATGGGGACGCCTTTCACGAGGCAGACTTCTTCCCCAAGAAACTGGTGGGACGGAGTGGCCGCGGAGATACATGTGTAGCCTCCTATGTGGCCCGACGGTTGAACGGACCTCCCTCGGATGCCATTCTTTGGGCGGCAGCATTAACGAGCCTGAAGATGGAAGCGGAAGGTCCTTTCAAAAGGGACCTCCGTGAGGTGGAAGAACTGATTCAGGAGAAGGTATCGATCGAAGGTTAAACGATCACTGTCTTCTTGATGATCTTCAGAATCTCCGAAGGGTCATCCACCACCTGGAAAATATCGAGATCGCTCGGAGAAATCCTTCCCTCCTTTAGGACGACTGTCTTCACCCAATCCAGAAGGCCTTTCCAGAATTCCGACCCCACGAGGATGACGGGAAAGGGTTTGATCTTTTGAGTTTGAATGAGCGTCACAGACTCGAAGAGTTCATCCATCGTCCCGAAGCCGCCGGGGAAGATGATATAAGCGACCGCGTATTTGACAAACATGACTTTCCGGACGAAGAAGTAGCGAAAGCTGAGGGTCAGATTGGTGTAAGGATTGGGCTCCTGCTCGTTGGGAAGCTGGATATTGAGACCGATGGACCTGCCGCCAGCCAAGGCCGCTCCCTTGTTGGCTGCTTCCATCACGCCGGGTCCTCCACCGGTAATGACACCGAACCCGTTCTCGACTAAGAGTTGAGCCACGTGCTCCGCCTTCTGATACACCTCATCATCGGGGCGAGCTCGCGAAGAACCAAAGATACTCACGGATGGAGGACAATCGGCAAGGGCCTCGAATCCTTCGACAAATTCCGCGATGATGTGAAACATCCTCCAAGAGTCCTTCACTGTGATTTCATCGACCCAAAACCGTTTATCAGGCATGGCCTCTCCTTTTGTGACGATTTGATAATGACTGCATTTTATATTAGGAAGAGAAGAGTTTCAAGAGAAATGCATTCAACGTTGAGCGAGGACGGTGACTCATGAGAGTTCATTTTTTAGGAGCCACAAGAACGGTTACGGGTTCGGCGTTCCTTCTTGAGAAGGGACCGCTGAAATGGTTGGTGGATTGTGGGATGTTCCAGGGAGGAAAAGAGATCGAGCGAAGGAACTGGGACATCCGACCCTACCGCCCGACAGAGCTCAGCGTTGTCCTTCTGACCCATGCTCACATCGATCACAGCGGGCTGATTCCGAGGCTTGTTCGGGCAGGGTTTCGAGGAAAGGTCCTGTGTACCCAGGCAACCCTCGATCTCTGTGACATCATGCTCCGAGACAGCGCTCACATTCAGGAGATGGAGGCCGAATGGCAGAACCGCAAGAATAGGAGATCTGCGAAGGAAGTTGGAGAACCCCTTTACACTGTGAAGGATGCGGAGGAAAGTCTCCGGTATTTTCAGGCGGTCCGTTACGATGAGATCGTTCTTCTTGGAGAGGGGGTGAGAGTGCGATTTCGAGATGCAGGCCATATCCTTGGTTCGGCCATCGTCGAAGTTTGGATCGAGGAGAATGGGGAAGAGAAAAAGCTTGTCTTCTCCGGAGATCTCGGTCAGGCTCATCGGCCGCTTGTGAGAGATCCCTCCACCATCGAAGAAGCGGATATCCTCTGGGTGGAGTCGACTTACGGAGATCGGGTTCACAAGTCACGGGAAGAGACGGAGCAAGAGTTATTGAGGATCATCCAAGATGCGATCAATCATCAATCCAAAGTCATTATTCCAGCGTTCGCCGTCGACCGAACCCAGGCTGTGATTTACACCCTTGGAGAGTTTATCAGAAAAAAACTCATTCCCTCGATTCCAGTTTACATCGACAGTCCACTGGCCATCTCGGCCACGGAAATCTTTAAGAAGAATTCCGACTGTTTCGATGAAGAGACGCGAAACATTCTTCTCGGAGGAGAGGACCCTCTCGAACTGCCCCAGATCGTCTATGCTCGAACCACGGAAGAATCGAAGGCGATTAACGAAGATTCAAGGTCTGGGATCATTATCTCGGCCAGCGGCATGTTAGATGCCGGAAGAATCCAACACCACCTGAAGCACCATCTCTGGCGTCCGGAGTCCCATATTGTCATCATCGGGTACCAAGCAGAGGGAACCCTCGGTCGTCGGATCATTGAGGGAGCTAAGACGGTCAGGCTCTTTGGAGAGGAAATTGCGGTCCAGGCCCAAATCCATACGCTGGGAGGATTCTCTGCCCACGCTGACCAGAGGGGCTTGCTCGAATGGCTCTCTCACTTTCGAAGTCCGACATCTCGAAGTGTTTGTGGTCCATGGTGGAGAGAAGGTGTCGTTGGAATTTGCCCAGCTCGTCCGTGACCGGTTCCATTTCAGAACGAGCGTGCCCCAGTGGGGAGAGCAACGAGTCCTCTTCGGTCCGGAGGCAGCCGTTGCAGCGGAGCCCTTCGAACCCGAGAGAAAAGAAGAAGTGGAAGAAGAACGCCAGCCCTCGTCAGAGGTCGTGTCGCGTCTGCTGAGAGAATTGGATAGGAGTTTCAAGAGACTCCGGCGAAAGCTGAAGAGAGGCAGAATAAAAGAAAAACTGGTTCGAGACCTGGAGCAGTTGAAAGGATTAGAGGAGATCCAGGAGAAAATGGAGGAGATGGAGTCAAGGTTGGATTGACGGGGCGAGTTGCCGGATTGACCGAATGTGTGAGAATAAGGATTGCCTTTGTTATCAGACGGGCCATAACATTTATCGGCAGAGTAACGATAAGTATGAAGGGGTACTTGGAATGAAGTGATCATCCAAACATGAAGAAAGAAGAAGGGAGGAAATCATGGAACCGTGGCAGCACTTTTTTCAGGAAAAACAGGTTGAGAGGACGATCAAGGCTTTGAAGAAAAACAATTTCGAGGCGATCTTTGTGCCGGATCGGAAGGCGGCTTTAGACTGGGTGATGAAGCAGATTCCGGATGGGGCCTCAGTGGGAATTGGCGGATCAGTGACGCTAAACCAGATCGGATTGATGGATGCGTTGAAAACTCGGAACATCCAACTTATTTGGCCTCATACACAGGCGAAAACGGATGAGGAGCGAAAAGAGTTGTACCGCAAATGCTTCTTGACCGATGTCTTTCTCACGGGGACGAATGCGATCACGGAAGACGGGAAGCTCTTTAACATCGATATGACTGGCAATCGTGTTGGGGCAATGTTCGTCGGGCCCAAGAAGGTCCTTGTCATCTCCGGGGTCAACAAAATAGTCAAGGATATTCAGGCAGCCGAAGAGAGACTGAGAGGATGGGTTGCCCCTCAAAATGCGAAAAGACTCAACAAGAAAACGCCCTGTACAGAAACCGGTGTCTGCAGCGATTGCAGTTCCCCGGACCGAATCTGCAATATCTATGTGACCGTGGCAAAGAGACCCACCCGAACCGAAATAGTGATCGTCTTGATCGGAGAACCCTTGGGAATCTAATTTCTATCTGCGTTACCGCTCTGCGGTAGGATCACGGGCAAATCGACTGGATGCCCCGCCCTTCACCTGTCTGTCGACAGGCCTGCCCGACAGACAGGGGCGGGAAGCTTCACTTTTCTTCAGTTCTTGTTAGGAGGATGCGGGCATCTAAAGCCACCGCCCCCTTCTTGAGCACCTTCAGAGGGTTGATATCAATTCCCTCGATCTCGGGAAAATCGGTAATGAGTTGTGAAAGCCTGAGAAGGCTTTCCACGACCGCATCACTATCGAGTGCCCCTTCTCCCCGAAGGCCCTTCAGAATCCTCCCTGCCTTCGATTCTAAGATCATTTCTTCTGCCTCATGGCGATGGATCGGGGCCACCCGGAGAGAGACCTCCTCCAAAATCTCTGCATAGATTCCCCCAAGTCCAAAGAGGAGGACAGGGCCAAAAGAGGGGTCACGCTTAACCCCCAAGATAACCTCCTTGCCGTTCAGGATCATGCGTTGGATGAGCATGCCATGAAAATTTCCACGACTCAGGTTTTTCATCTTTCGATAGGCCTGTTCTGCCTCTGAGGGTTGATCCACGTTGAGACGCACTCCTCCCACGTCGGATTTGTGAGAGATTTGGGGTGAGACGATCTTGAGGGCTACTGGCGTTCCTACTTTCTTCATCACCCTCCTCACATCGCTTGTTGAATGGGCCAGGGTTCCTTTGGCCACAGGAATCCCGTAAGCTTGAATCACATTGAGTGCTTCGGTAAGGAGAAGATCACGTTTTCCCTCCCTTGCTTCTTGGAGAATCTGTCTGACTTGGCTTCGTTTTACCGAGACCTTAGGGGAAATCCTTCTCGCGACAGGATGCCTGCAGTAGTAGTCCCTCGAAACGGCCAGGGCGCCCAGGCCATCTTCGGGTTCGTTAAAAATGGGATAATCGATGGATCTCTTAACAAACGCCTGTTCCTCTTCGTCCGCGAGGTAGCAAAAAGCAACGGGCTTCTGGTAGTGGAAAGATAAGTCTTTTATTGTTTGAATCAGCCTCCGGGAGGGTTCCTTATCAACACCGGTTGTCCCATGATGGAAGAGAACGCCATTCACCGTCCTTACTTTTAAGACCTGTTCGAGTATCTTGACATAAAGATCGAAGTCGAACAGATCCCCGAGGTCGAGGGGATTGGTAGGTTGGATGACCTTGGCCCTGAAATAATTGTGAATACGATTCTGGAACCTTTGAGTAAAAGGGAACAGGCGAAATCGGTACTGTTCCGCAAAATCCGCAGCGATGATCGCAATCCCTCCGGACCTGGCAAGGATGACCAAGTTGTTTCCCTTCATGGCAGGGAGTGAGAAGATCTTCGTTGCGTTCGCAAAGGATCGGAAATTCCGTGCCCGGACGATATGGGCTTGTTTCATTGCCGCATCTACGATTTTGTCATCATTGGCCAGAGCTGCCGTGTGGAGCTTTGCAATATGCCTGCTCCCTTCCCCTGTATTCGCCTTATGGAGAATAATGGGCTTAGAGGTTGACCGGGCGATGTCCATCAGTTCCCGACCTTTGTCAAGACCCTCCGCATAAAGGCCGATGATGTCGGTTTCTGGATCCCGGATGAGATACTTGAGATAGTCGATCTCATCAAGATCGATCTTATTCCCCATGCTCACCATTTTGGCGATTCCGACATTGGCACTGAAGAGGAGGTTGACATAGGTGAACAAAACTCCGCCACTCTGAGCCAGGATGGACACCCTTCCTTTGCGAACGGCTTCCTGTTTGACCTGCACGAAGGGTGCAACGAATCCATTCTCAAAGTTCAGGATGCCGACACCGTTAGGGCCGACGATTCGGATCCCCCATTTTCTGGCGATCCTGAGGATGTCCTTTTCGAGTTGGGATCCTTCCTGGGAATACTCCTTGAACCCTCCCGTTTCGATAATAACCCAACGGATCTCTTTCCTTCCGCAGGATTCTACGAGAGCGGGGACCGTATGGGCCGGGGTGAGGATGACGGCCACGTCGATGCCCTGAGGGAGATGTTCCAATGAGGTGTGGATTCTTCTCCCGGAAAAGGTCCCTTCTTTTTTCCCCACCAAGAAAAGCTCTCCGCCAAACTGGAATTCGATGAGGTTATCGACAATGGTTCTGGCGAGATTGTTTGGATCCTCTGAAACTCCGATGACGACTACGGATTTCGGATAGAAGAGTCGCTCCACTCCTGCATTCCTCCAGCGCTGTTAGCTTTGTTCATTAGGAGAATATTCTCACACCTGTGAATTATGCCATTTTACATAAATGAGTCCAAAGGAAAAAGCAATGATGTTGTCGATCGGAACAGGGATTCTCAGGAGAAAAGGAAAAGAATTAGGATGAAAGGGCCTCAAAGCTCGCCTTCGGCAGAGAGTAAAGGTCTGTCTCTTCATATTTCCTTTCGATCGCGATGGAAGTGTCTTTGATCTGCCGAAAAATGGGTTCGGGAAGATTCAGCGCCGTTCTGGCAACTTCCTCCTCATAAAGGTTGTGCCTCAAATAAGGAGGTTCCTTTTCTCCAAACCAGATTTCTGCTTCCCAGGATCTCAGATTGAAGAATTGGGTCTTGAAACTTTTCTCGCTCAGCCCGAAAGGGGAGGAGGGGGAGACGTGGGCCAGGGTACCGTGGTTTGAATTGGGTCTGTTGGCAAGATTTGCAACCATGCACATGAACTCTCCACCAAACGCCACTGAACGAATGGAGAGCGAGTAGCCCTCCACTCTACTTTCTATATACTCTTGGAGCAGGTAGGGTCTGGATTGGAGATCCAATCCCAGCAAAGTGTTTGGATCAGCGATGATTTGAAATTCCCGTCCTCCTCTTCCAACTCGACGCTTAAGAACAACCCTCCCTCTCGCCTCAAGAAATGCTTCGGCCAGGGTGAGATCGCTGGGATTCAGGATCATGGTCTCTGGCATTCTGACCGAGTCTTTGAGTAACTGATATTGGTTCCATTTGTCTTCCAGTCTCAATCCAGGATGGAAGAGGCCGGGGAAGGGACCCATTCCATCCATCCAGAGTTTCAACTCCTTCAGACTTTCAATAAAAGGGAGAGAGTGAAGGTAGGCTCTGAATGGTTTGCCGTAAACCCGCTGAGAAGTTCTCTCGATTTTATCAAAAATGCCGGAGCTCACACCCACCTGCACAACGTGAGTCAAGTCATACTCGTGGGCTCCTCCGGGAAGACCCACATTCACCTCTATGACGTATAGCTCGGACCTTGATGTCAGAAGGAAATCAATCCCTAGATACACGTCGCACTCCTAAGATTCGACGGCCTGAGCCACAGGGTGTCCCAAAAACAAAAAGACAGGTCTTCGGACCTGTCTTTCTTCGATGTTTCTATCTGTGGTGTTTGGGGGCTCCCACCTTTCTCAGGAAGGAGCCCGGAAAGAACGTTAGCAAGACGCTTTGCATTTGCAAATCCCCGAGAGCTTCTTAGCCACCTTCTTGATGGTCATCGATTTCACCTCCTTTCAAGACCCCACGAGCATAGCACTGGAAAAGATCCGGTTGATATAAGCTCCCAAACTGTAAAGCTCGAAAGCGACAACCTCCTTTGCAAATTTTAAGCTCAGGGCAATCGCATGTCAAGTCTTTTATTGCCACTCTCGGGATTCGCTCCCAACAGGTGCGAAGCCCTTCGTCGATGGACCCCACGGGCTCCTCACTGAAAAGCCCGCATTTGCACACGCGACCATTCGGATAGGATCGCACAGAGATGGGCTCCGCAGGTTGCATTTTCTTCTCCGGAAACGTGGTATCCACCTCCGAAGCCGTAATTGAGGAGAGGACCTGCTTCAGAGGGTTCGACCCAGAGGTTAGGGTTCTCTTTGAATCTTCCTTCCGTGCAGGGAACATCGACATTCCACTCCTCGATATGCCTTCGATTCGAGAAGATGGGCGAGCGAATCGAACTCTCCGAGATTCTTTCTGTGAATCATTGTCGCAACGGACACACGGATGTTTTCCTCCTGGAGGTGATCGATGGCAGAAAGACACTTTTCGAAGGTTCCCTCTCCTCGGAGCGATTCGTGCCCTTCCTTCATTCCGTCGAGGCTGATTTGAACTTCATGAACCCGAAGTTTCCTCGTCATGTCTCGGCTAATCAGCACGCCATTGGAGAGTAGTACCGATCGGAAAGAGTAATCTCTCAACATCTCGTTGAGTGTCCAGAATTGGGGGTGAAGCAGAGGTTCGCCTCCGGAAAGGAGAAGGCGTAGGCCATGCATTTCCTCAAATTCTTCGAGCACCCGTTGGACCCTGTCGATAGAAAGATCACTGTGCAACCCCTCCCCGATATAACAATGGCGGCACTTGAGGTTGCAACGATCCGTGATCTGAAACTCGAGGTAGCGGAGAGACGGAACCGGAGAGGGTTCAAGAAATACTTTCTTTGGTGCGGGAGCGTCCGAAAAAGTAATCAACCCCTCATCGAGGCAAAATTGGATGAATTCTCTGTCCCCCTCTGGAACAGGGGGGTTTTCTCCTCGACAAAGCCTAAGAAGGAATTGATAGGCGTCCAAATTAAGCTCATAAAGCTCATCCGTTTCTATACTAAAAAGATAAGGTTCCTCAAGGTGCTTGAGAAAGCTGGGAGGAGTCAGGACGAGACATCTATTCTCGGAGGGCATCTTCGATTTCCCTGGGAGTGATCACTCCCTTGTTCAGCAGAGCCCTGAGGATCTTAAAGGCCCCGCATTCGAGGTCCTTATCTGACTCTTTGTAAAATTCGCAATGGTGACAGATGAGTTTAATGAGAGCGTCTTTATCCAAGTCCACAATCCTCCTTCACAAAATTATAAGGGGCAGCTAGTCGAATGGTCAAGCGCTCAATTCAAATACGGAGGGAATATCCCTTACACCTTACCCCTTGCCCCTTACGACCTTGCCAAAGCGGTTGACGTTCAAGAGGCATTCAATTTATAATAATTAAAAAACATTCGGGGGTTGTCTATGTGGGAATATACGGATAAGGTGAAGGATCACTTTCTGAATCCGAGGAATGTGGGAGAGATTGAAGATCCGGATGGTATTGGAGAGGTTGGATCGCTCGCCTGCGGGGATGCCTTGAGGCTGAGCTTCAAACTCGATGAAAAAAAACGGATCAAGGATGTTAAATTCAAAACCTTTGGATGCGCGAGTGCTATTGCGTCATCCTCTGCCCTGACAGAGATCCTCAAAGGGAAGACCCTGGAGGAAGCAGAGAAGGTGTCGAATCAGGATATTGCCAACTATCTCGGGGGACTTCCTGAAGAAAAGATGCACTGTTCCGTCATGGGAAGAGAGGCCCTCGAAGTGGCGATCGCCAATTACCGGGGTCAGAAAGTCAAGAAAGAGGATTTTGAAGTCGTCTGCAACTGCTTCGGGGTTACGGACAGAGAGATTGTGAAAGCGATCCGTGAGAATGACCTCAAGACGGTGGAACAGGTGACGTACTATACGAAGGCGGGAGGGGGATGCGCCAAGTGTCATCCCAAGATTGAAACCATCATCGAAAGCGTGAGAAAAGACATGGGAAAAGAGGCTCCGCCGCCCAAGCCCGAGAAGAAGAAGCTGACGAATATCCAGAAGATCAAATTGATTGAAGAGACCATTGGACGAGAGATCGTTCCGGCCTTGAAAGCTGACGGGGGAGACCTTGATTTGATCGATATCGACGGGAACAAGGTTTTCGTCGCGTTACGGGGGAAATGTTCCTTCTGTCCCAGTTCAGAGGTGACGCTGAAACAGTATGTCGAAACGAAGCTCAGAGAGTTCGTCAGCGATGAGCTTGAAGTGGAGGAGGTCAGGCAGTGAAGACCGTCTATGTGGACAATAATGCAACGACGATGGTGGCTCCTGAAGTGGTGGAGGCCATGCTCCCTTATTTTTCCGAGCTCTATGGGAACGCCTCCAGCATGCACTTTTTCGGAGGGCAGGTTCAGAAAAAGGTGAACGAGGCCCGGGACAAGGTGGCCGACCTTTTAGGGGCTGACCCTACAGAGATCGTCTTTACCAGTTGTGGGACCGAGAGTGACAATGCGGCCATCCTGGGGACCCTTGATTCCTACTGGAGAAGCGGCATTTCATCACTTCTCGCGTTGAGCACCCTGCGGTGAACAACGTGGCGACGTACCTGGGCAGGAAAGGATACCGAGTCACGGAGCTTCTGGTGGACCGTAAGGGCCGGTTGGACCTGGATGATCTGCGCGAGGGAATCACGGACCAGACCGCAATCGTCTCGATCATGTATGCGAATAACGAGACGGGCGTGATTTTTCCCATCGAAGAAATTGGCCAGATCGTGAAGGAGAGGGGCATTCCTTTCCATACCGACGCGGTTCAAGCGGTCGGGAAAATTCCAATCAACCTGGCCAAATCAACGATCGATATGCTTTCCCTCTCGGGGCACAAGCTCCATGCGCCGAAAGGCATTGGCGTCCTCTACATCCGGAAGGGAACAAGATTCTCTCCCTTTCATGATCGGGGGCCACCAGGAGAACGGCCGGCGGGGAGGGACCGAAAATGTTCCCTATATCGTGGGCCTCGGTAAGGCCTGCGAACTGGCGAAGAAGAACATGGAGGATGAGAATACCCGGGTGAGGGCCTTGAGGGATTACCTCGAAAAGAGGATCCTGGAGACGATTCCGAACGTTCTGGTCAATGGAGACCGGAATCATAAGCTGCCGAATACAGTCAGTGTCAGCTTCGAATACGTGGAGGGAGAATCAATCCTCATCATGCTTTCCGATCTGGGGATTTGTGCCTCTTCGGGTTCAGCGTGTACCTCCGGTTCGCTCGAACCTTCTCATGTTCTCAGAGCCATGGGAGTCCCTTTCACGGCGGCCCATGGATCGATCCGATTCAGCCTCTCCATCTACAACACCAAAGAAGAAATGGATTACATTCTGGAACATCTCCCACGCATCGTTGCCCGGCTAAGAGATATTTCGCCCTTCTGGAAAGACTATCTCAAATCGCAGGGGAAAACCTGACAAAGTTGAACTGAGAGATTTGTGAGCGACAGAAAAAGGGGTGTTCAGGGGGCGAATGGCTTTCGGGGGCACCCTTTTTTTGCATCCGGGTAAGGGGGCATTAAACAGAGGGGATGGAAAACGTCTTGACGGATGGAAGCATTTTATGTTTCCGCGAGACTATGATATAGTGAGGAATATTGAAGCTCCCCGCCCTGAAGGGCGGAGCTTCCCGGAAGGGTAGTATTCTTTGATAGGGTGCCCTTTGACCCACCCTAAAGGGTGGGCTAGCAGGGCACGTGCCGGTCAACGTTAGGAGGTGACGGATGGAACCTGTCTGCTACACCCTCGAAGGGGCTCTGGAAAAGGCGATTGAAAACGAGCAACACAGCATCGAAGTCTATCGACACGCCTTGAAGGTCGTGAAGGATCAACAGACCAGGATGATTCTGAAGGAGGTGGGCTTGGAAGAGTTGGAGCACAAACACACTCTTGAAAAGGCCCTGTTCGGTGAAACGATCGCGCTGCACGAGAAGGAAGAAGCGACGGGCCCATCAATGAATCTCACGGAGATCCTCCACGAGAAACCTCTCAGTGGAACATCCACTCCTCAAGATGTGATGATCTTTGCAATCCACGATGAAAAGAGAACGGTGGAATTTTACAAGCAGATGGCCAGTCAATGCAGCGGAGCTCCCATGGAATCCGTCTTTTCAAAGTTCCAAAAGCAAGAGATGATCCATCTGACGAGACTCGAAGAAGCGTACGAAAAGCTCTACATGGCTCACATGTAATCGGTTCCTGTCCTTTTCACGGGCAAGTCGGCTGAATGCCCCGCCTTCCTGCCGGTAGGCAGGGGCGGGGAGGAGAGCCGACCCTATAATTATATCTTCATTTCCCGGAAGCGCCGCCCTGTGCCTGCCTGCCGGTAGGCAGGGGTGGGAAGCTTCATAGGTCTGCACGAGATAGAGAACGGAACCCGGAGAGTACTTGGAGGAATGAGATGAAGGGCTCTCGCGTTTTTGAACAAGTCTTTAATCAGAAAGAGTTGAGAGTCTTTGCTCGTTTGGATTCTCCTCCAAAAATTCAAGACTTTCTCGATAAGCTTTCCTACAGTGGCAAAGTGGAGTACAGCTGTCCCCGGACTGTCTTACGCCAGCAGCAAGCCCATTGTTTCGACGGGGCTTTGTTTGCTGCGGCAGCCCTCCGGCGGTTGGGGTACCCACCGCTCATTGTCGACATGCTACCCAATGAGAGAGATGATGATCATCTCTTGGCTGTCTTTAAGCAGAACGGACATTGGGGGGCCGTGGCCAAGTCGAACTTTGTCGGCCTGCGATACCGGGAGCCGGTTTACCGGACACTGCGTGAACTGGTGATGTCCTATTTCGAGCAATTCTTCAATATTCACAGAGAGAAGACTCTCCGTGGATACACGGTACCGTTGAATCTGCAGAGCTTCGATCATCTGAACTGGATGGGAGAGGACGACCCTCTGGAAGCCATCGGCTTGCGACTGGATGAAATTCAAAGGGTATTGCTGATCACGAAGCGAATGGCTCGAGGGCTGTCCCGAGTGGACAGGCGCTCTTGCACGTCAGGACTCCTGGGAGCAAACTGGAGTGGACTGTTCAAGCCGCCGAAGCGCCCGACTGGTGACGTATGTCAGGATTCTAAGGGACAGGAAAGGTAAGCATGGGCATCCAATTTTACCAAAGACCGAAGCTTGATCATCCCATCATGATCGTGGGCTGGCCAGGAATTGGAAATATCGGAATCATCGCGGTCAACACCTTGAAGGGGTCCTTGAAGGCGGAGGAATTCGGGGAAATTGAGAGCTGGGATTTCTTCTACCCTCAGAGGGTGTCCATCCAAGAGGGGTTGTTGGAAAAGCTTGAATTTCCGACCAACAAGTTCTATTTTTGCCGGCTGGAGAGGAAGGATGTGGTTTTTTTCATCGGAGAAGAGCAGCCTTCCGAGGGTGAAAGAATGTATGCCCGCGGAGAAAAGGCGTACCGGATGGCGAACCTCGTCTTGGACGCAGCTGTCGAACTGGGCTGCCAGAGAGTCTATACCTCCGGGGCCTGTGTGTCGATGGTTCATCATCAGATGAAGCCGAAGGTTGTTGCGGTCACAAGCACGGAGCATTTGCGGGAAGAGGTCCGGGGGTACCCGAATACCATATTGATGAGTGACCTGGCGGGGAGAGGAGAAGGGGAAGGGACCATCACGGGTCTCAATGGCCTTTTGCTCGCAGTGGCGAAAAAGAGGGGATTGGAAGGTCTCTGTCTCATGGGAGAAATCCCGGATTGGCTGTCAGGAGTACTTCTGCCCTATCCAAAGGCCGCGAGAGCGGTACTGGAAGTCTTCGGAGGGATCTTGGGAGTTGACGTCGACCTGAGCCTCCTGGAAAAGCTGGAGAAACAGATTGAGGAGATGATCGAAGGGTTTTATGCGAAATTTTCACCGGAGACGAAAGAGGAATATGATCAGCGGAAGTTAGTTTCCCAGGCGACATCTGGAACCATCACTGTCCAGGCCCAGATCTATGTTGACGACCGATTCAAAAAGGGAGGGGACGAGGGTGGAGAAAGGCCCGTTTGAGATTCACAGAGTTCCTCGTCTCGAGGCTCCCTGTCTGATCGTCAGTTGGAGGACGAACGATCCCGGGGATGTGGGCTCTCAGGTCACCGAATTCTTGATCGAGAAACTGGAAGGACAAGAAGTCGCTGAAATCAGGCCTCTCGGTTTTTTTCCGTTCGGAGGTGTCCGATTCAAGGGCGACTTGGTCCAGGTTCCCGAAAGCAAGTTCTGGGCTTGTGAAAAGCAGTCGCTCTTGATCTTCCGGAGTGACGAGCCTGCCTTTGAACACCACACGTTTCTCAATCTCATCTTAGATTTTGCGGCATCGCACTGTCACGTCAAAGAGTTCTATACGGTGAATGGAGCCATCTCGTCGATTCCCCACAGTCGTTCCCGCCGCCTCCTGACGGTATTCAATCAGCTTGAATTCAAAACAAGCCTTACAGGATATGAGTTAGAAGGAATGAGTTGGGAAGGGCCTCCTGCGATCAGCAGCTATCTCTTGTGGGTTGCGAGAAGGAGAGGAATGCCAGGCGTAAGCCTTTGGCCGGAAATTCCCTTTTACCTTGCCGCTGTCCAAGATGCAGAGGCAGCAAAGCGCGTCCTCTCTTTTTTCAATCACCGGTTTAACCTGACTCTTGACTTAGGCAGATTTGAGATACGGGCGATGGTTCAAAATGAAAGAATTGTTCAGCTGAGAAAAGAAGATGCCGAGACGGATCAGTTGGTTCACCGACTCGAAAGTGGCGAAAATTTGAATGAGGAAGAACAACTGAAACTCACTCGAGACATCTATGATGTTTTCAGGAAAGAGAACTGACTCTCGCGGGCAAGTGAAGCGCCCCAGCCTGAAGAGCGGCGCTTCCCGGTAAGGTGATTTGCTTTTATATTGTGCCTCTCAGCCCCACCCTGAAAGGTGAGGCTTGCAAGGCACTTGCCGGCCGACTGGATGCCCCGCCTTGTGCCTGCCTGCCGGTAGGCAGGGGCGGGGAGCTTCACCTCACCTCTGCCCTAACCAAATCAAAGTAAGGATCCATTGGCCTGGGATATCCATCGATCGATATGGTGAACAGAGAAATGGAGGTGGGTAGGGGATCTCTTCGGATACGCATTCAATCCAGTCCTTCCGACCGTACCCAAACGATCTCCTCGAGAAACGACTTGTCCAACACTGACCGCGATCTCTCTCAGATGAGCGTAATAGAAATAACGGCCTTTCATGGGATGATAGACCCATACGTAATTTCCTCCCCGAACTGGACTCGAAGGTTCCCAGTCTCCATTGACAGAGACAACAACGCCTGAACACACAGACAAGACGTCAACGGGATTGCCTGTCCTGTCATCCACTCCATCCTGATCCCTGTCTTGAATAAAGATGTCGTGTCCCGGGTGGCCTTTGTGTTGACTTCCATCGAAGAAATCGTATCCTTGAACCTGGTATCCGCTACCCTTCGTTCCACCGATGGAGTGAAACGTGTATCCCTTCAACGGGAAACAGAGACGATCCTCTTGCTCACTCGTCAAGCGTTGAGAGGTGTATTCTCTGATCGACAACTCCAATGTCTTCAGTTTGCCTTGAGCTTCTTCTTTCGAAATGAGGCGATCTCGAATCTTCGGATAGAGGGTATTCCATTCAAAAGAGGGATTCCCTTGGCCCAGAGAAAATGATGGGAAGAAAGTGAAGCAGAGGATGAGAAAAGACATCATCCATCGGGCAGACTGAGCGAAGAAGTTGGGACTGAATAGGCATATTTCAGAACGACAAGGCTCTAGCCTAAAAGTTTTTTCTGTTGGAAAAACTTCAGTGTCTCAATCAACTTGATATCTCTTTCCCGAAGCACGTCAGACATTCGTCTTGAGGAATAATCATAAAAGCCCTTGCCAGACCTTACACCGAGATGACCCTTTCTCACAAGATGGGTCAGCGTCTTTGGGATGACATTTTTTGAAACGAGGTGGATGGAAGGGTTCTTCAGAACGGTCAAAGCAAAGTCCAATCCGGCAAAATCATACCGCTGCACCACTCCGACAACCGGGATCCTAATCCCCAGACTATTTTTCATGGCCGTGTCAATGTCCTTGGCTGTGGCGTAACCGTGATCTAAAAGGTAAAAGATCTCCCTCGCCATAGCCCTTTGGAGACGATTCACAATGTAGCCCGGAATGAATTTCTTCATCACGACGGGTGTTTTTCCTAACTTCACGAGGAGTCTTCTGATCGTCTCCACGGTTTCCTTTGAGGTTTGGGGTCCCTGGACCACATCGACTAAGGGAATCAGATGCGGGGGAGCCCACCAATGGGTGATCAGTACTTTCTGGGGCCGTTTTGTTTTTGCCAGTGCGAATATGTTGAGATAGGACGTGTTACTCGCAAAAATGGTTCGAGGAGGACAGATCTGGTCGAGAGAGTGGAAGAGTTTTCTTTTTGCTTTTGGATTCTCGGAAATCGCTTCTATGACAAAGTCAGCCTTTGCACCCACATCGAGAGAAGTCGAAGGGTGGATTCGTTTTAGGGTTCTTGGGATGGAATGGGGTGTTATCATTTTCATTGTTCTCAAGGTCTGGAGGTTTGAACGGATGAGGCTGAGGGCTTTTCCCAAGAGCTCAGGATTGACGTCCACAAGATCTACTTCATGACCTCCTTGCGCGAATACCATGGCTAACGGAGTGTCCCATGGTTCCCGCTCCGACGACTAATACCCTCTTGATCCAATCGCCCTTCATCATGTCCTCCTTTGGTTCTTAAGATGAAATCGATCGTTGACACGTTTTCATAAACAGGTGTGGGACAACGTTTCCCCTATCTTTTCGATCTCGAACGTGACAGCATGAAGCTCGTAGGGGTCTCTGCATCTAGAGGTAAATTGACCAGGATTCACTGAGAAGGTTTCTCCGATCTTGTCAACAAAAGATCCGGAGACGTCAGGGGACTCGTGGATATGGCCATGCAGAGTCAAAAGAGGCTGATTCTTCTCCACGAAGGTTTTGATCGCCTTACTTCCTACTCGATGTCCTCCTTGAATGGAGTCGAGCCGAGTTCCATAGGGAGGAGAATGCATGACATAGATGGTTTTCTTCAGGTCTGTTGGGCTCGTGAGGCATTGGAGATCCTCTTCAATGGTTCCTCCTTGTTTCAAATAGACATGAGGATCAATAGGAGTCAGCTGATCGTCTTGTTCGGCCAATCTAATATAGGATGGATTCTTCTGGGGAGGCCATGGCGATTCTCGGTCATCCATCTTTTCGTAGGTCTTAGGTCGGAACGGTGTGGGTGGTACAAAGGGATAACCGATCAATTCATACCCGCTTGGAAGCCGGTAACCGTTCTGGGAGAGGTCAACCATGTTTTCCATGGGGTCTCTGAAGAGATATGGGTAGCCAAGGTCCCAGTTTCCAGGAATGAGAAAGATCAGGTGAGTGAACGTTTTTTCAATCAGTGTCTTGAAGAAAGGGAGTAGAAACTGATCAATGAAAGTTTTCTGGTTGGGAATCATATCCTCATATCTCTTGCTGGGAGCAAAAGAAGGAAGAAGGTCACCGCCGAGGATGAGAATCTCTGCAGACGCCCTTTGACTCAAATCGAAGAGTTCGTGATAGAGACGAGTTTCACCGTGAAGATCGGAAGTGAAGAGGACCTTCATGCTATTCCTCAAACTCCTCGATGAGCACCAATCCTTTATCCTTGGTCTGAAGAAGTTTGAAACATTCTTTGCAAAAAGAACACTGAATGATATCCCCCGCTCGCTCATTGTTATCCAGGGGAATTGGAGCATCACAGATTGGACAATCTATTTCTACCGCCATGTCTGCCCTCCATTCTTGTTAGTTTCAGATAGTCGACATCATAAAATAAATTAAGAAATTTTTCCTTTAATTTAGGAGGATCTTCTTTTATAATGCTTGTGACCCAGGAGTGAGGAGTCAAGGAGCAAGGAGTTTAAAGACGGAAATTCGACACATTAATGTCCTAACTTTCTTCTCAATCCGAGTTCTTTACTCCTTGCTCCAACTCCTAACGCCTAACTGAATGGTGAAAAGAAATGTTCGGCTTAGGGCTACCTGAAATCCTCATCATCCTCGTCATACTCCTCTTCATCTTTGGAGCGAAGAGGCTTCCTGACATTGGTGAAGGCCTGGGGAAAACCGTTCGAGAGATTCGAAAGATCCGGGAAGGGAAAAAAGCGGAGAAGGCCAAGAAAGAAGAAGAGAAGAAAGAGCAAAAAGCGAATCTCATTTCCGACCTGAAGAAAGAGGTAGAGGAGATCCCAGGTCTTAAGGAAGTGAAAACAATTAAGGAAACAGCCGAGAAGGTGAAGAACCTCACCAAACTCTTGAAATAAGGTAACGTTTAGATTTTTTCCTCCACGGTTTATGGGTGAGTGTCCTGCCAGGGATCTATTCTAATCACCAAGAAATACGAAGGAGTTTCGCATCATGGAAAAATTCCCGAAGATCTTCAAAATAAGACAAAAGGCAAGAGCCCCAAAACTCAAAGACGTAGGAAGAGAGTTGAGGAAAAAGCTCGAAGGCTTCGAGCCATTAACAAAGATTCGCCAAGGGGAACGCGTCGGTCTCACCGCTGGAAGCCGTGGCATCAAGGACAAGCCCAAGGTTCTGAAGGTACTCGTTGATCACTTAAAGGCTATTGGGGCCTCTCCTTTTCTCGTCCCCTGCATGGGAAGCCATGGTGGAGCGACGGCAGAGGGTCAGATCGAGGTGCTGGAAAGCCTCGGCATCACGGAAGAGAGCATGGGGGCGCCCATCCTTTCCTCCATGGAAGTTAAAGAAATCGGTCGAACCAGGCTTGGATTTCCGGTTCTTGTCGACAAACACCTGTGTCAAGCAGACAAAATCATCGTGGTCAACCGGATCAAGCCCCATACCGATTTCAAGGGAGACATAGAAAGCGGTCTGGTGAAGATGATGGTCATCGGTATGGGGAAGCACCAGGGAGCTTTCATGGCTCACCGGTTGACCATCAAGCATGGATTTCCGACTGTCCTTTCGGAAATTTCTTCTGTGATACTTGAGAAGCTCCCGATTTGGTTCGGGGTTGGGATCGTTGAAAATCAATACGATGAAACAGCTTTTGTGGAACTCTTCACGACCCGAGGAACTGGTGGAGAAGGAAAAGCTGCTCTTGAAAAGGGCAAGGAAGCTGATGCCCGGACTTCCTTTTGATCAGATGGATCTTCTGATTGTGGATGAACTGGGGAAAAACATCAGTGGCGGGGGCATGGACACGAATGTGATCGGAAGGCTTTCTTTCATCGGATCGCCGAAACCGAAGAAACCGAGAATTACTCGAATCTTCGTTCGGGACCTCAGTGAGGCCACCCACGGAAATGCGTCAGGGATCGGGATGGCCGATTTCACCACGAAGCGACTCGTGGACAAAATCGATTATCCTGCAACTCAGATCAACTGCATCACCTCCATGGCTCCGGAAGACAGCCGTATCCCGATCGCCTTTGAGACAGATCGAGAAGCAATCTCGGCGGCCTTTGAAACGTCAGGAGTCCTCAATGTGGAAGACCTTCGGCTCGTCTGGATCAAAAATACGCTCGAACTCGAATATCTGTTTGCCTCTCAAGCGCTTCTCGAGGAGGTCAGGGCGAACCCGCGTTTAGAAGTTCTTGGCGAACCTTCGAATTTGGCTTTTGACGGGACTGGTAACCTCGTGCCGAGTTGGAAATAAGCTTGGCTGATGGAAAACAGGAACACATTCGATTTTCTGGAAACTGAGGAATCACAACTAAAAAATGGGAAGTATCCTTACTGTTTCCTTAACGCTTCGCCATGGCAGCGGTCATGCGGTCGAGAGCTTCGGTCAGGGTCTTCCTTGGGCATGCGAAGTTGAAACGGACAAACCCTTGTCCGCCTCTTCCAAATTCACTTCCATCATTGAAGGCGATCTTTGCTTCCCGAAGAAAGAATTCAAAGGGGTTCCCTGGAATACCCGCGTTCCGGCAATCAAGCCAGGCAAGATAGGTTCCTTCCATCTTCGTCATGCGGATCTCAGGAAGCTTCTCTTTAAGAGTGTGAGCCAAGAAATCTCGGTTCGCCGTCAGGTACTGGAGTACCTGATCAAGCCATTCTTGACCCTCTTTGAAGGCGGCAAGGGCAGCCACGTGTCCCATGATGTTGACCCCTGGAATCAGTCCCTGAGAGAAGGTTTCCCATTTCCTTCGGAGTGTCGGGTTTGGGATGATAGCGAATCCGCAATGGAGTCCAGCGAGGTTATACGTTTTGCTGGGAGCCATGAGCGTCACTGTGTGATTTGCTATCTCCGGGCTTAAGGTGGCCACGGGGATGTGACGATATCCCGGATAGAGGAGATCACAGTGAATTTCGTCTGAACAGATGATGACGTTTCGGCGGAGGCAGATCTCTGCCATCTTCTCCAGTTCGTCTCGTCTGAAAACGCGACCGACAGGATTGTGAGGATTGCAGAGGAGGAACACTCTGGTTTGATGGGTGATCGCTTTCTCAAAAGCAGCAAAATCGATTTCGTAAGTATCTCCCTTTTGAACAAGGGGTGGGTCGTTGAGCACGCGGCCGTGGTGAATCGGGTCCCTGATAAAATGGTGATAGACGGGGGGTTGAATCAGAATGTCCTCGCCGCGAGCGGAAAAGACGTGAGTGGCCAGGTTCAGACCGACCACGAGGCCTGGGAGGAAAATAATGTCCTCGTCCTGAATCGCCCATCCGTAGAGGGTTTTAAGTCGATTGCAAATAACGTGCCTCAGTGCCTGTGGTGGCTCGGGTGTAACCATAAATTCTGTGATCAATCCGATGATGAAGCGACTGAACGATGGGTTCTGCGGAAGGAAAATCCATGTCCGCCACCCAGAGGGGAATCACGTCGTCACCGTACCTCATCCACTTAAGGCTGTCCGTCCCTTTTCGCTCTATCACTTTGTCGAAGTCATATTTCATTGGGTCCCCGTGCTCCGTATTGTGTTTTTCTGAACCAAAGACAAAAAAGACAATTATTGGGTGTTTGTTTTTGTCTTAAATCTTGTTGCCCTGGTGGACCTTCTCCTTGATGCTTCTCATTGAGGATGCTCCGTTATTAACGATGAGTCATGGCCTGGGTTTGCGCCATTCTGAACCCTTTGAAACCCAATCCCATCAGTCCAAGGCAGATGAGTAGGAAGACATCGAGGAAGAAAAAACCGGTTTGAAGAGACGTCAACTGGGAGACGAGGGCCAATAACCAGGGCACGACCATGGATCCCAGTCCTGCCCCCGTGGAGACGAGTCCCATGGCTGTTCCAGGATTTTTCGGGTAGAGCTTTCCTGTCAGAGCGAGGAGGCAGGGGAAAACTGCGGATTGCGCGAAACCGCAGAACATCAGAAATAGAACTACCCATAGGCCAGAGACAGAAACAGTAATGAGTAGAGAGACAAAATGGAGAGAGAAGAGACTCATTAGAAGAACCACATCGTGTAATTTTGTGGTGACATAACTCGAAAGAAGTCTTCCCACACCCATACACACGAAAAAGAGAGAAAGGGAGGCGCTTGCCAGGGGAATTGAAAAACCTCGTTCTTCTTTCAAAAAGGTGACGATCCAATACGCAATACTATTCTGAACTCCCATGGTGCAGAAGGTGACCCAAAAGAGAATCCAGAAGAAGCGTTGATTCAACATCCTTTTCACGAGGATGAAGTCGAATCTGCGAGGACTGTGAGGTGAGGAGATCTTCTGGGATGAGAGAAATAGAAAAACAGCCAACACGAGTAGCCCGAATCCGATATAACCCCATTGCCATGGGAGCGATTTCGCCAACAGAACTCCAATGATCGGAGGACCCGCAAAGGACCCAAAGGAATAGAAGAAGTGATGAAGATTCATTACCGTCGATTCCCGGCCGGGGAAGAGTTGAATGAGAAGGGGATCAGAGCTCGCTTCGATCAGTCCTCCTCCGATGCCAACAAAGATCATGGCGATGAGGTTCACCCAAAACCAGGGAGACAATCCAAAGAGAAGGAGATTCACTCCCGTGAGAAGACACCCCAACAGCAACATGGCGCTCTTTTTGAAGACATCCGAGAGTAACCCGCCTGCGAAGACGGCTCCGGCAAAGCCAAACTGAAGGCAGACCGTGAACATCCCTGCTTGGACCAGACTGAGGTCAAGGGAAGAACGGATGGCAGGAAGGGCTGTTCCGAGAAAAGTTCTCGACATCCCGAGAGAAACTCATGGAAGCAAATGCGCCTGCAGTGATGATCCAACGGCCCTTATCCAACGGAGATCCTTAGGAGTTGAAACAGAAGAGTCTTCAGATCATTTCCTGAGATTTCAACCAATCGAGCTCGAGTTCTGCTAACTTGCCCTCAAGAGGGACCCCTCTCTCGTCCCATCCCATCATCTGGTAGTAGGTTTTTACAGCCTGCTTGAACTCCGAGGCGATCAATCTTTTTCCCTTCGAGGGCTCCTCCTTCCAAGGACTGGAAGAGGCGATTGGGAAGGCGGTCGTCCTCTGCCGTGAATCCCTCCCGGAGATTGAAAATTCGGGCCATGTTGCCGTGCCTCTCTCCGACCTTCATCAGTTCCCACAAGCTGGTCTCCCACCCAGTCGCTGCGTTCACGTAGTCGACCAGAGCATTACAGGGCATGGGACCAAAGGGAACGGCAGTAAAGATGCAGAGTCCGATGGAATTAAACATATTGTAGAAGTGCTGGAAATAGGTAAACATCCGAACTTTTTTCGAGCTCAGATCAAGGGCTGAAAGAGGCTCGATGATTCCTAAAGGAAGAATACTCTTCAGCCCTGCTTCTGACGCGAACATGGGGTCGTGGGGGGCTTCGATATGATCAGCACCTGTTGGAGAGAGCGCATACGCCAACCCCAACCCTGTCTTTCCTCGAGGCTCGTGCATAGGGAGAGGCTGCCCTTTCACGTGAAGGGCATAGTTCTCAGCGCCTTTCCCTATTTTCTCGGCAGCGATCTTAGCCCCTTCAGCAAGGAGGTTCCCAAAGCCCTCTCTCTTCCCGATCTTTTCAACCATCTGGAGCATGGCTTCTGCATTGCCAAACTCGAGTTTGATTCCGCCGGTATCCTTGGTCGTGAGAATCCTCTTTTCGAAGCATTCCATCGCAAAAGCAATCGTGGTGCCGGTTGAGATCGTATCAATCCCATAGGCACCGCAGATCTGATTTCCCATGGCGATCGCTTTAAGATCGCCGATGCCGCAGAGAGAGCCGAGAGCAGCGATCGTTTCGTACTCAGGTCCACCGTACAGTGGGTCCACCTTGTAGGGATCATCCACCTTGACTTCTCTCTTGCACCGGATGGGACAGGCATAACAGGTTCCCCGGTTGACGAGGATCGTATCTCTCATCGTCTCTCCGCAGATGGCCTCGGCCTTCTCAAAACTGCCACTCACGAAATTTCGAGTCGGGAGAATGCCGCCGCATTGAGAGGCATGACGGCCCGGGCCGTTCCGAGTTCACCCATGGTCCCCGGGTTCTTCTTGTAAGTTTCGAGTACCTCCTTCACCACACCCCGGGCTTTTTCAGGAGCAAAGAGAGGCATCTTCTTTTCTCCTCGAACGGCAATGGCTTTTAAGTTCTTTGATCCCATCACCGCTCCGAGACCGACTCTTCCATTAAAGTGTTTCAGTTCATTGCTGATGCAGGCAAATCGCACAAGTTTTTCGCCGCCTGGTCCGATGAGGGCAATGCGTATCCTATCGTCTCCCAATTCCTTTCGAATCATGGCGTGAGTTTCCGCAGCAAGCTGACCCCAGAGATGGGAAGCATCTCGAAGCTCTGCCTTTCCGTCTTTGATCCAAAGATAGACGGGCTTGTCAGCCTTCCCCTTAATGAGAATGGCGTCGAAGCCAGCGAACTTGAGTTCAGGTCCCCACCATCCCCCTGCCTCTGCCTCTCCAAAGCCTCCTGTGAGTGGGGATTTGGCGGCAACCGTGTAACGGCTGAATCCGAGAGCAGGGGTTCCTGTCACAGCAGAGGCTGCGAAGATGAGGAGATTCTCTGGCCCGAGTGGGTCACCTTTAGGTTTCAGCTCCTTTAACAAATAGTACAAGGACAGGGCTCCTCCACCCAAATACCTTCGATAAAGAATTTCTGGAACCTGTTCTTCTTCGATGGTTCGCCTGCTCAGATCAACTCGCAGAATTTTTCCATTGTGTCCGAAGATGTCCATGTTCGCCTCTCCCTTTCCCTGCTATGAATGTTGATGTGATTTCAGAGATGCTCGCTTCAGATTCATCCCATGCTTCGGGGCAAAGTATTTCGACATTGTAAAAGGTTAACTGTTCCTTATCAACCTTCGAAGGAACGCAGAATCCCTAGTGGGTTTAACATACGAAATCAGATTTCCTGGGAACTTTGAGAATTAGAAGAAGAGGGAGCGGACGCAGCCAAGAGACTTCCTGTCCGCTTCGAGAAAGACGCACAGACTTCAAAAGTAGGGCTCCACACTTGTCGACATTAAATGCCGACGCTACGTTTCTTTTATCACCGGCAGAATCTCACCGCCCCGTTGCAGGATTGCAACCTTTGCATTCCGGCCCACGAGGGTGAAAGCCATTTCTAAGGCCTCTTGGGGATCCTTGGCGTGGATGAACCCGAGACGTTCTTTCTCATCCTTTGGTATTCCCGGGGAAACCATAATTCCCTTGGCCCTTTCCTTGATCACTCGGCCGACATGAACGAGATGGGCGGCGACGCTCAACTTTTTTATCTTGCCCTGCCTGAACCTTTCGATCCACTTCCTCAAACGTCTGATACCCGAACTCAAGAACTTCGGGATGGCTCGGAGAGACTCCTTCCGGACAAGGAGTAACTAAGACGACGACACCCCCTTCTTTGACAGCCAACTCGGATGCATAAATCCCTTTGGAGGCTAGCCAGAATTCCGAATCATAGGGAGCGGAGTCCGCAACGACGATATCTGCTTCTGCGGGGAGCGGGGCTTGATAAACCTGGCGAGATTGGGCTGCACCCGTCCGATAGGCCGAAAAAGGATCCCCTGCAACACAACCGACCAATCTGCCGGAGCCATCTTGGATGGCATTGATGATCCATCTTAGTCCCACTCTCTGGGCCACGCTTTCAATCTCTCTTTTGACCGGATTTTCGATTTCGCCCAGGATCTCCTTTCCCCTGAAGTGAGCACTAAGCCAATGGGTTTTCCCTGTTGTCTCTTCACCGGAGATCCCGGGTTGAACAATATTCCCTCCTCCGCTGAAACCCGAGACCCTGTGAGGGACGATTTGACCAATCCCAAGGATAAAGTCAGCCTCTTTTGCGAGTCTGTTTACATAGATTGGCGTCCCCGCTTCGGTCTTTCCAAGATCGATCAATTGCGACGGGTCCCACCAATGGTGGTTGATAATAGGGTACTGTTTGGGTATGTCTTTCCCCACCTTCTTTTCTATTTCCTCTGCTGTCATCGGACGATGCGTTCCGAGGGCAAGAAGAATTTTGATACCCTCGGCTTTTACTCCACCTTTCTCAAGCTCTCTTATTAAAAAGGGGAGAATGTTCTTGACCGGCGTGGACCGAGTATAGTCATCAACAAGAATCAGTACGTTCTTGCAGCCTTTCAAGACGGTGGAAAGAGGGGGAGAGCCTATGGGGCGGGAGAGGGCTTCCTCGATGATGTCCTCTTCGCTCTTTTCGACCCTTACCGTTGAAGGTGAAAAAATCCCGAGGAGGTTTTGTTCCGGAACCTCTAAAGATTTCATTTCAGGATAGGGAAAAGAGATACGCATATTACCCTCTCGCTTCTTTGATCACCTTGAGGAAAGCCCGGGTATTGTCGGTGATCACATTGAATTTCTTTTCCTTCACCGCTTTTTTATCCACCAGCTCGCCTCCTACTCCGAGGGCAGTGGCTCCAGCTTTGATGAAGGCCCCTGCATTCTGCAGGTTCACCCCGCCCGTAGGCACGAGAAGAATTTGGGGAAGAGGACCCCTCAAAGCCTTGAGATATTCGGGTCCTCCTAATTGACCGGCAGGAAAGACTTTCACCATGTCCGCGCCTGCATTCCATGCCGTCAGGATCTCCGTGGGCGTGGCAGCACCGGGGATGACGACAGCGCTATAGCGGTGGGCAAGTTGGATAAGATCGAGATTAAGCGTTGGGCTTACGATAAATTGGGCCCCTGCAAGGAGAGCAGCTCTTCCTGTCTCTGTGTCCAGAACGGTTCCAGCACCCATGATGATCTCATCTTTGTACTTCTGGGTGAGTTCCTTGATCACATCGATGGCGCCCTGAACGCTCATTGTGATCTCTATGAAACTGACTCCTCCCTCTTTGATCGCATCGGCCACATCCATGGCCTCCCGAGCTGAAGAAACCCGGACTACGGGGATCAGTCCCTCTGAAACCATGCGGTTGAAAACTTCTCTTTTTTCCATGGATATCCTCCTTCTTGAGTGCTGCAGTGTTGCTGTTTTGCTCGTGCTGCAGTTCAAAAACCGCTTATGAACTGCAAAACCGCAGCACTTTCAATTACATGATGCCTATCTTGAAATTCTCAACCCTGCACCTTTCAGCTGAGCCTCCACTTCTTCGAGGGTACTCCAGTTAAGGTCGCCAGGAATAGTGTGTTTCAGTGCCGCAAAGGCGTTTCCGTATTGCACACCTTTTTGAATGTCTTTGTCGCTGAGCCATCCATACAGAAATCCAGCGGTGAAAGAATCTCCGGCTCCCACCCGATCCACAATTTCAACCTCATACTTCCTGTCCTTAAAAACCTTCCCATCACAATAGGCAATGGCTGTCCAGTTGTTCCTCCAAACGGAAAGATCTTCTCTTAAGGTGATAGCAACGATTTTGAATTCGAAGGTCTTGGCCAATTTTCCAGCAACTGCCTCGTAGTCCTTTTCTTTGATTCCAAAGACAACGTTCGTATCCTCCTCGGTGGTGATGAGGATATCGACATCCTCCATCATCGGTTCCTGGATCTTCTTGGCATCGGCGGGCGTCCAGAGCTTTTTCCGATAATTCAGATCATAAGAGACCGAGCACCCCGCTTTCTTGGCAGCCTTCAACGCTTCGACGGAGGCCTCAGCCGCGGAGGCACTCAACGCAGGAGTGATACCGCTCATGTGAAAATGTTTTGATCCATCGAAGACCTTTCCCCAATCGACCTCGCCGGGTTGAATCATGCTGATGGCTGAATGGGCACGGTCGTAGAGAACACTCGATGCCCGAGGCGATGCTCCGAATTCCACAAAGTAGATCCCGGCTCTTCCCTTGTCTGACCATACGATGTGAGAGCAATCCACTCCAAATTCCTGAGCACGATCGCGAATGAGGTAACCCAACCCGTTCTTGGGGAGTTTCGAGATCCAGGCACTCTTGAGGCCAAACCGCGTTACGCCCACAGCCACGTTCAATTCTGCTCCGCCAGCGTTAAGATCGAGGCTTCGAGCCTGTTCCAGCCTCTGAAAATGAGGAGGTGAGAGCCTCACCATCGCCTCCCCAAACGTCACGACGTCATACATAACCTTACCTCCTTCAAGTTAATTAGCAAAAAAGTTCCTCGCACTACTTTCTTCATATATAGGAAAACAGACTATCGTGCCGCCCGGGGCCACTATTTCTAAACCATCGCTAATAATGGCTACGTATCCAGGAACGGGCTAGGGTAAAGGTTAGGAGGCCCGTTTGATTTGAGGTCACGGGTTAGGGTAAAAGCATCTTAAGGCCAATGACTTAACCCTTGGATATCACCTCCTCTCCGTAAGTCCCAGTCTTTGAGAAATCTTGTAAGCCGTCTCCATCACCTCCTTTTTCAAAGTTTCCTGAACGACCTTCTTTGTGATCCGAAAGGCAGGGCCAGAGAGGCTGATAGCAGCCACGGCTTTGCCTTTCTCATTGCGGATCGGTGCGGCCACACAGCGAATGCCTTTCTCATTCTCCTCATCATCAATGGCATAACCTTGTTTCCTGACCGCCTTCAGGTGTTCTTTCAACTGAGTGGGGTCGGTAATCGTATTCTCCGTTCTTTTATCAAGACCTTTCTCTTTGATGAGGGAGTCTAGCTCCTGATCTGAAAGATGGGAAAGCAATACCTTCCCGACTGCACAACTATGGGCAGGGTTTCGGAGACCTATCCTGGAAGCCATGCGGAGTCCGCCGGTGTGATGGTCTGTCTCGATCTTATCGACGTAGACAATCTCCTTTTGGTCGAGGATGACCATGTGAACCGTCTCTCGAGTTCTGTCTGCAAGATCCCTCAGAAAAGGCTCGGCAACCTTTCGGATGTCAAGTTGGCTCAGAAGGAGGTTACCCAGTTCCACTAGCTTCAACCCCAGGAAGTAGTTTCTTGTGTCAGGGTCCTGCCGGACATAGGCATAATAGTTCAAAGAGGAGAGGAGACGGTGCGTCGTTCCCTTGGGCAGCTTAAGCTTCAGGGAAAGATCTCGGATGCTGATTCCCCGGGGATTCCTTCCGAGCTCCTCCAGGATGGAAGAGACCCGTTGGATGGTCTGGACTAAGTTGTTGGGTTTTGATTCGTTGGCCATCGTTTCGTAATACGAAATACTGTTTCTCATTTTACTGCAGCCGTAATTCTTGTCAAGCATTTTTTATGTGGGTGGTAGGCCAACCTTTTGACAGGGTGTTCAAGCCGGAGAGATGGAGTGACAAAAATACATTTTTTGATTGGGGAGAGGGTGAGGGTTGACCCGTTCGGCCGCTCTAGGCCCTCGTCTTTTAAGATGGGGTGAGGGAGTGCGGCTCAGGGTCAACCCTGAGCCCCAGAGTCGAAGGGTTGACTTTCTCATCCATTTTTTTTATGTGTGAGGTGCAGAGAGACGCGGGAGCTATGGGGGGGAATGACCATGGGCCAAACCATTCGTGTTGGAATTGTAGGAAGTCGCTATGCGGCTGAATTTCACTACACTGCCTATCAGAAGGTGACTGGAATCAGTGTCAAGGTGGTAGGTGTCACCTCCTTGACGAAAGAGCATCGTGAGGAATTTGCAGGAAAGCGGGGGATCAAGGCCTTCCATTCTATCGATGAAATGTTCCCAGAAGCGGACGTCATCGATGTTTGCACCCCCGGATATGTTCATGAGTCTGTTTCCATCACTGCCCTTGAAGCTGGAAAGCACGTGGTCGTCGAGAAACCCTTCACAGGATACTATGGTCCCTCTGGAGACGAGACATTCAAGGGAAACCGCTTTCCCAAAGCAAAGATGCTCGAAGAGGCTGTTGCTAGCTCCAAGCGCATTATTGCGGCTGCCTTAAAGAGTGGGAAAAAGCTCTGCTATGCAGAGAATTGGGTTTATGCTCCAGCAGTACAGAAGGAGGCGGAGATCCTTACGAAAAGCAGGGGGCAAATCCTATGGGCTCTCGGAGACCAATCTCACTCCGGAAGCCCCTCTCCGGCCTATGGCATCTGGAGACTTTCAGGAGGCGGTTCAGTGGTAGGGAAAAGTTGCCACCCCCTTTCCGCCATCCTTTATCTTAAGGGAATCGAAGGAATTGCCCAGCATGGAAAAGCAATCCGGCCGAAGGCCGTCAGTGCCCGAACACATGAAATCACGCGAAATCCTCACTTCATGAATAAAGGATTCCTGCGGACGGACTACAAAGATATCGAGGACTACTGTCAAATCCATGTCACTTTTGATGACGGAATGGTGGCTGATGTTTTCGCCTCTGAGATCGTCATGGGTGGGGTCCATAACTGGATCGAGATCTTCGCCAACAACCACAGAACCCGATGCAATCTTAGCCCCGTTAATGCCATGGAACTCTACAACCCAAGAGAAGAACAGCTTGCGGATGTTTACGTCGTTGAAAAGATCGGAACCAAGCAAGGCTGGTCCACGCCGGCACCCGATGAAAACTTCATGTTTGGTTACCCCCAGGAGATCCAGGACTTCATGGAGGCCGTCGCCACGGGTCGGGAGCCTAAGTCCGGGATGCTCGTGGCGAGCGATACAATAGCAGTCCTTTATGCTGCTTATGTCTCGGCAGAGCAGAAGGGAAGTGAAGTGGAGATCCCTCTCGACTCAGCCCTAGGGTCGTAGTGTGCCTACGATGAGAAGGGACATTGGCCCCTGTTTCACGAACCTCGCGAGCCTATCATCACCCAAAGCATTGTTCAATAGAATAGGAGCCATAGTTATGGGCAAGTCGGCTGGATGCCTTGTCTGCCTGCGGTACGTAGGTAGGTAGGCGGACAGGGGGGCAACGGACTCCAGGACTGGAGTCAAAGCCGATTCTGTAATGATATCTACGTTGCACGGAAGGCCCACCCTGTGACTGCCTGTCGGCAGACACGGGCGGGGGAGCTTGATTTTGCCGGGCTTTTGATTTTTTTTACACCTTCTCCTATGTTACAGTTGGAAAGTAGGTTTCTGATTTACAACGACCCGTGAAAGTGGAAGGGGGAAATTATGGCGAGAAGGGTTTTGGTTTCGTGGGCCATGCCAGAGATTGGTAGAGAGGTGCTGAGAAAAGCTAAGGTCGAGGCGGTTTTCATCCATGTGGCAAGGGGGGGAACGTCAAGCCCAAAAGAGTTTCTGAAGAAACTCGTTGAAACGGACGTTTTGCTCCCGAGAACCGCTCACACCATTTCTCGAAGCCTCATGGCGATCAATCCAAGACTTCGTGGAATTGCGAATTACGGGGTGGGCTTCAACAACATCGATGTCCGTTCAGCGACGGAGTTTGGCATTCCAGTGACGAACACGCCTGATGTCTTGACCGAGACAACGGCGGATTTAGCGTGGGCCTTGCTCATGGCAACGGCGAGGAAGATTCCACAGGGTCACCTTTTTGTCCGTTCAGGGGCTTGGGAAAAGTCCCCTGACAAGATCTTATGGGGGCTGGACATCGGCCCTGGAGGTTCGAACACACCGAAGGTTTTGGGTATCATTGGTTTCGGCAGAATAGGCCGGGCCATCATGCGGAGAAGCCGCGGGTTCAAGATGAAGGTCATGGCGTATGACCCCTACCTCAAGGGACCCATCGAAAAGACAAGGGGGGTGGAGTACCAGGAACTCTACAATCTATTGAAACAGAGTGACTTCGTTACGATCCACACTCCATTGACCCAGGATACGCACCATCTGATCGGAAAGGACGAGCTCGATCTGATGAAGTCGAGTGCCATCCTTATCAATACATCGCGGGGTCCCGTAGTCGACGAGAAAGCCTTGGTTTCGGCGTTAAAGAAAAGGAAGATTGCGGCCGCGGGATTGGATGTTTTTGAAAAGGAGCCTAAGCTTGCTCCAGGCCTTGCAAAGTTGGATAACGTAGTGCTTTTGCCTCACGTCGGAAGTGCCACTGAGGACACTCGTGGACAGATGGCTGTGGTGGCCGCAAAGAATGCGGTGGCCATGTTGAAGGGAAAAAGGCCACCGAATATTGTAAACCCCGAGGTGCTTGAATCGGCAGAATACCGCCGCAGATTAGGACAGTGATCCATAGAAGGAGGGATCGGTGGTCGTTGAACGGACAAAAAGATCTTTAGTTATTGTGCTTGGGGTCATTGGCATGTCCGCACTGTTTCTGATGATCATCCCGTCCGTAAGATCTTCTGACACGAAGAGTAATCAGACTGGTTACTATCTGGTCGACATTCTTGAGGAGAGGAAGGACCTGCCTGAGGTTCAAGGAATTCCTATCCCTCCGAGGGCAACCGAAGAGGGTGCTCAGGACATCTACGAACTGCGTGTCCCGTTATTAAAGGGGGATCTCGTTTATCTCGAGGGACAAGTGGAGGTGACGAACCCTACCGGGACGAATGTGTTACTCGCGATTAGTATCAGAATTTTCGAGGGGGACCAAAGAAAGAGGATCAGTCACTGGAGCACGAGCAATGTGACGCCCGGCACACACCACATGCCTCTGCGAGTCAGCGCCAAATATGTGGCAGACAAAGAAGGAGAGGCCATTTTCTTACTCAGGGCTCATTCGGGAAGTGATAGTCGTCTTGCCAAGGGAAAACAACTCGTTGTCGAAGGGGGACACGGACATCTGTTGGCTCAAGTCTTCCGCCCGAGGTAATTTTCTACAAAATAATTCATGTCTTGTTTCGTGACCCTGCCGCATTCGTATTGTCTCGCTTCAATAGGCCGATTTCAACAATCACTGCAACAAAGAGAACGACGAGACAGAGCAAGTAAGGAGCCCGAAGCCCGGCAAATTGGGCGGCGACGCCACCGAGAATGGGGCCTGAAAGGGCCCCGGCTCCCACAATGGACTCGTGAAGCCCTGTTCCCTTCCCCTTTTTCTTGATGAACTGGACGACATAGAATTGACTCGAGTAACAAGTGACGCTCGCGGAGAGGCCAACCAGGATGAGGGCAAAGGCAAAGAGCAAGGGTCTGTTAGAGACGCAGATCAACAAAAGCCCTGCCGCGGCAAGGGCGTGAGATCCAACCAGATAAAATGTCTTAGAATGCCAACGGTCGCTTCTTCGAAGAATGAAGAATCCTGAGAACAAAGCGAAGCCGATACAGCCGATAATCAAACCAATGGTGTAAGATGAGAAATTGAGTTCCCGTGCAAGTTTTGGAAATTGATATCTGGCATTCGCAATCACGAAAAAAGAGACGAAATTTGCTACCCAAGCTGCATAGAGTAGATTCATCCGTATATTGGACATCTCTGGTGGGACGAATCTCTCTTCATCCTTGGGCTGAACTTTTTCATCTTGGAAGGACATCCAAATAATGAGGAAGACACTGAGGGCGAGTGCTGCTGCGAAGACGAAGGGTAGGCGTGAATGGAGACCGTACATAAAACCTGAGAAGATTGGCCCAATAAGGGTGGCGGAGGTCCACGATAAGTTAAAATTCCCAAAATCTCGCAAGAGGCTTCCCTTGGTCAGCCGATCGGCGATCCAAGCCTGGAAACAAGGCCAAAAGATGGACATAACACAATCCATTCATCAGGGAGAGAGTCAAAATGAGCCCCACTCGTCTAAGAAAACAGCATGAGAAGACAGGATGTGAAAAAGAGGAGCGGCGCGATAATGATGAGGGGGCGACGTCCCACTCGATCTGAAAGGCGACCCATGAAATGCGCCATCCCCATGTGGACCGATGAGGTGAGAGTTCCAACGAGACCGAGTTCAATAGGATTGGCTTTGAGTTCTATCAGAACAAGAGGGACCGCCAGGTAATAGATGCCAGAAGCAAAGTCCATCCCGAACGGAGCAAGCCTTATGAGAACTCTGTCGCTTATTTTTAACACTTTCCTATCCTATGCCTCTTGTTACCCGAATCTGTAGGACTTAAGAAGGCACCGACTCTTCTTCGACGGCTCGACCACATCAATCCAAGTATTTAGATACGGAGATGAAGGCTTTGGGGCCTCGATAGAAGTGCTCTTCTCCCTCCCATGTTTCTCAACGCTCTGTCTTGACTCGAAGGCTGGGAGGCTCTTTTTCAAAAAGATGCATCTTATCGAGGTCTATGGCGAGCTCAATTTGCTGGTGGACCCGAACAGAGGTCTGCACATCGACCACAGCCACGAAGTTGTGCTTTCCCGTTGTGACATTGAGATTAATTTCTGACCCGAGAGGCTCAATCACATCTACCGTGGCTGGAACAAAGGTCCCTTTGATCCGATCCGGGGCATGGAGACGATTATAGATATCATTGGGCCGAATTCCAAAGATGGCTTCAGAACCGGCCAGTTTCTGATAATAGGGCACCTTCTTATCAGGAATCGGAAGCTGGAAGGCATCGGCATCAATGAAGAGACGGCCGTTCTTGGATACAATTCGACAGGGGATGAAGTTCATGACAGGACTTCCGATGAAGCCGGCGACGAACATGTTGTCCGGATAGTTGAAGACCTCGAGAGGTGCCCCCACCTGTTGAATGAATCCATCTTTCATCACTACGATCTTGGTCCCCATGGTCATCGCTTCCACCTGATCATGGGTCACGTAGATCATCGTCGTCTCGAGACGATCGTGGAGTTTCGAAAGCTCGGCCCTCATTTGGACTCTGAGTTTTGCGTCGAGATTGGACAAGGGCTCGTCGAAAAGAAAGACTGCCGGTTTTCTTACGATCGCCCTTCCCACAGCGACTCTCTGGCGTTGCCCCCCGGATAATTGTTTGGGCTTTCGTTCAAGAAGGGTTTCAATACCGAGAATCTCGGCTGCCTCCTTCACCCGCTGATCAATCTCTTCCTTCGGAAACTTCCTCAGCTTAAGACCGAAGGCCATGTTCTTGTAGACAGACATATGAGGATAGAGGGCATATTCTTGGAACACCATGGCGATATCGCGGTCCTTGGGAGGCAGCTCATTCACTTCTCGATCGCCGATGTAGATCGTGCCACCGCTCGGTTCCTCCAGCCCGGCAACCATCCGAAGAGCGGTCGATTTACCGCAACCCGAGGGGCCAACCAGTATGGCGAATTCCTTGTCCTCAACGGTGAGATTGAAATTCTTTACCGCCTGTACTTGCCCAAAGTTTTTTGCAACATTCTCCATGATCACGCGAGCCATGGTTCGATCGCCCTCCCTTGCCCTTCTTTTATGATGAAAATATAGGTTTTTGTCAAGGATAGGGTTCTCACGATTTACCGCGTACAATCTTTGAAAGGAAACGTTCAAGCTCCTTCCTCAGCGGAAGGGAAGGCTGAGCACCCAGTTTCATCGTAGCAAGCGCACCTGCTCCACTGGCAATGGTGAGTGCTCTCTTGATGGGTGTTTCCTGAGAAAGGCCCCAGGCGAGGGCTCCCACAAAGGCGTCTCCTGCGGCAGTCGAATCCACAGTCTCTACGCGAAAAGCCCGCATCCGGAGTTCCTGCTCTTCGTTCTTGAAGTAAAGCCCTTTTGAACCTAAGGTGATCACTACATTCTTGGTGCCTAAGCTCAACAATTTGTCACACATCTTCGGTAGATCGTGAAAACTTTTCATCTTGATCCCAGAAAGAACTTGGGCCTCCAATTCATTGGGAACGAGAAAGTCGACCTGGTCAAGGAATTCGGAAGACAGGCGGGTGGCCGGGGCTGGATTGAGAACTGTGATCGCCCCTTGCTTCTTGGCCATCTTTAAACCCGTTCTCACGGTGGGAAGTGGAATCTCGAGCTGAGTGACGAATACACTTACATCCTTCCAAAGAGGGTTGAGATTCTTGAGATCTTTTTCTGAAAAGGAACCATTGGCTCCAGGAGAAACGATGATCCGGTTTTGGCCTTTCGGATTCAATTCAATAAAAGCCATTCCTGTGGTAAGCTCTCTGCCTCTTAAGAAGTATTTTCCGTCGAGACCATTCTTCATGAGATACCATCGGTAGGTGTCTCCGTAGTGATCGTCACCGAGTTTCGTAGCGAAACAGACCTTAGCACCCAGACGCTTTGCCGCAATGGCTTGGTTGGCCCCTTTTCCTCCAAAGACAGTTATCACGTCTTCGGATTGTAGAGTCTCTCCGGGCTCATGAAAATAGGGAATTCTCAAAACGAAGTCTACGTTGGAACTTCCAAGAACCAGAATCTTGCTTGACATACGTTTCTCCCAAAGTGAAGTTATTAGTTATCTGCCATTGAGGTGGAAGGGCATTCCTTGCCCCCTCCTGTCTCTAAATCGGCTTTACCCTCCTGCTCACTGAATGCCACTGCTCCCGGCCAGTGGATCGCATCCGGACAACGGTTCACTTCGAAGCTCTGAGGCGCTTGTATTAGTTATCTGCCGTTGAGGTGGAAGGGCATTCAGTGGCCGCTCCTGTCTCAAAGTCGGCTTTACCTTTCCGTCATTATCCGAATTTACCTTTTCCAAGTCAAGTTGTTTCGAAGTGGTCATTGCAATTCAGGCACTACAAGATCTAGGGGTTGGAGTGGGGGAGGCGGTTTCGGATATAGAAAGGTTCTGCTGCGTGTTGCGTGGGAATCAGTAATTGTGTTGCGGGAAGCTTCACTCGTTTGACCGTGCGAAACCCCACCGTGGCTGTTCCGTCTTAACGGGATGGCGGGGAACGTCACGGGCAAGTCGGCTGGATGCCCCGCCCTGTAGGCGGAGGGCTTCACTTTCCAAAGACTTCCTTTAACAAATCCGTAACGCGAGCGGCTGGATCGGTCCGAATCTTTTTCTCCTCTTGCGCAACCACGTAGAACAATCCATCGAGCGCCTTGGTCGTCACATATTGGTCAATGTCGACGGTTTCGCTCTTGACAAAGGGAATGCTCTGGAAGCGTCCGACCAATTCCTTGTACTGGCGTGTAACGCCGACCTCATCCGTCGCTTTACCAACAATGGGCCTGAAGGCAGTCGTCAGCTTGTCAGTGGTCTTGGCTTTGAAATAATCGGTCGCAGCAGTCTCGTTTCCCGATAAGATCTTCTTGGCATCCGGGAAGGTCATTTCTCCGATGGCATCCCAAAAAATCTGCTTGGCCGCAGGAGCCGCTCGTTCTGCCGCCCGGTTCATACTCAAGATAAATTCATCCACCTGGGGACCGAGTCCCACCGCACGCAGCGTCTTCTCCATGGTTTGGAGCTTCTCGGGCATTAAGATTTTGATCGCTTGATTCCTGAAATAGCCATCGAGCTTTCCTGTGAACGTGACGGCATTTTCTGTTCCGATCTTCAAGGCCTCTCTTAGACCAGACCCGATTTTCGCGTCACTGAGCCCACGGGACTGGCCGATCCCCAAGCCCTTGAGAATCTGGTCAAGCTGGGCAGACGCAGGGGTAGCGAAAAGCAAAACGACCAAGACAACGGTGACTGTGCGGGATTTCACGGATAGATCCTCCCAGACTTGTGATACGAGAACTTTACTCGGATTTATGGTCGCAAGTCAATGCCAATGACAGAAAGCAACGTAACCGTCCAGTCAAGGATGGAAGAATGACAGGGGACCGGCCAATGCGGAGAAGACCACACGGGTCGAGTCGCCATCCGTGATCGAATGCTTACAAACTAATGGAGGGAGATATCTTCTCCTTGAAATTGATTTTTGATTTGTTTGGAATTACGATGAAGAAGCCTTTCATCGTCAGAATTCGGTTTGTGCGGAAGTCGCTCGGAAAGATAAGAGGTTTTATTTGCTGTGAACCGGGAACGTCCTTTCGATTATGGCTGGGTCGTTGTTGGATTAGGCTTCATTACGCTTGCTCTCTCTTACGGGACCTGGTATTCCTCCTCTGTTTTCTTTGTGGCCCTTCTGAAGGAATTTGGATGGAGTCGTTCCGTCGCAGCGGGTGCTTTTTCCCTTTTCATGATACTGCATCATCTAATCGGTCCTGTTGTGGGAAGGATGGTGGATCGCTTCGGACCAAGACGGGTGATGCTCCTCGGATGTTTCATGTCCTGCCTGGGGCTTTATTTATCCAGTTTAATACAGACCTCCTGGCAATACTACATCTCCTTCGGGTTTCTCACGGCCACAGGCATTGCGGGTACTGGATGGGTTACGAATACGACGATCATCCATTACTGGTTCAAGGAAAAGAGAGGACTCCCAATAGGAATCATCTCGTCTGGGATCGGGGTCGGGATTTGGGTCTGTATCCCCGGGACGCAATATCTTATTGACCAAATTGGGTGGCGAATGACGTACCGGATCCTGGCGGGAGTTGTACCGGGAGTAATGGCTTTGATGGCCATCCTATTATTAAGAAAGCCACCTCCACTCGTACCCTACAAACCTATTCAGAAGGATGCGATACTTCCGGGGTCAAGGGATCCTGAGGCGCATGATCAGACTTGGAGCCCACAGCCATGGACAATTCGACAGGCCATGGCCACCGGACAGTTTTGGCTCCTCTTTTTTGCGTTCTTTCTAGGAAATCTAACCTCTCAAACCTTCCTAACCCATCAGGTTGCGTTCTTTGTTGACCGAGGCATAGACGCTCTTTCAGCGTCTTATATTGCGGGATTGGTGGGAGCCACAAGTGTTGTGGCGAAAATCTTCCTGGGAACACTTTCCGATCGAATCGGAACAGAAGAAACCTACACACTGGCGGTCAGCTTTGGTGTCTCTGGAATCCTCGCCCTTATCGTTTTCAATTACCTCTCCGTGCAAATCCTGCCTTATCTTTATGTCCTCCTATTCGCGGTGGGTTATGCGGGAACCGCAGCCCTCCCACCGGTGATCACAGGTAACTTTTTTGGAGGAACGACTTATGGCCGTGTTTTTGGTACACTCATGATTGCGAATGGACTGGGTGGAGGCCTGGGAACCTGGGGAGCTGGCTACATCTATGACCAGACGAAGAACTATGTGCCTGCTTTCTTGTTGGTGATCGGTTGTTTTATTATAAGTGCCTATCTCATCTGGCGGGCCGCTCCTCGCAAAATTAAGAGGACGGGGGGAAAACGATTAGAACTTATCTCTACGGAGTAACTCCCGGTTTTTCGTCGTTGTTCCATAGCCCCATGGTTTGGATATTTTCCCTTCCCTCTACCCCTTTCCCTAAATTGGTGAGAGGAATGGGCCAAGGTACGTTTGGAATTCAAGCGAGGAGTGTGTTAGATTGAATTAACGCTGGCTTTTCAAAACGGGGAGTTTCGTGAAACCCATCTTCCTTGAGATCGTTACAAGGACGATGACGACTTACGGTCATTGCCGTCACTGTACCGTCCTCTTTGAGGAGTCCGGTCTGCAAAAAGAGTTCAACAAGAAAGCGCTGGATGATTATCCTCAGGACTTGCAAGAAGAGGGTGCTCGACTTTCCGACTGGATCCGAGAGCTCAGCGGTCTTTATAAACACCGCCTTGTGATAAAAATCATCGATGCTCACTCTCCAGTTGGGATGGTCAAGTGCCTCCGCCATTGGATTCGGAAATACCCCACCTTCATTATTAACGGGAAAGAGACCTTTGTGGGCTGGGACAAGAGTAAGCTCGAAGGGTTGATAGACAAGCACATCCAAACATCGATTGCAGCACGAAAACAAAGCCTTCCGTTAATTCCTTCTTGACACTGGTAAAGAATCTCATCGTTGTAAATGTAGAAAATGGGCCGGGATGAAGGGCGGAATGATTCTATAGAGTCTTCAGTATCTCCTCGGCGAGCTCTCTCAGGTCACCGTTACTTGAGGTCATGGCCAGGATTTCGAGCTTGGCTTTGAAACCCTGCTTTTCAAGAGCTGTCCGTGAGTCGTGAAGATTCTTCATGGCCGTCATCACCTGTGGAACCCTCTCTGCATCCGAATAGTCGAGCAGAAGCGAGAGAGTGCTCCAGTCACTGGGCAGGCCATATTCCTCTAGATAACTTCTGACGGTTGAGTCGAATTGATCCGTTCCATAGGTGCGCTCAATTTCGTCCAAAGCTTTCTGATGCTTCTTGGTTCCTTTTTTCCCCAAAAAGAGTTTGTCTGCTTCTTTGCGGTATTGTTTCTTCATCCATTCGGAACGACGGGACGGCCTCTCGCGGTGTTCCGGAGCCTCTTTGGGTGCGTAGGGACTCCGATCCCTCCTTCGATCGATCTCTCTCCAAGAAATCTTATCTCTCTCGTCCTCGTTCTGATATCGAGTCATGAAAGTCCCCCAGTCGCTGTCCCTGAATAAGTGAAGTTCCCCGCCTCTGCCGACAGGCAGGCACAGGGCGGGGCTTCGGGAAATGTAGATATGATTACAGCGTCGGCTTTTCCTCCCCGCCTGCCTAGACGGGCAGGCAATACGGGACATCCAGCCGACTTGGCGTGACCCAAGTCGTTAAAGAGATACCCTCTATTGTTCAACGAATAAAGACGTGTTTTTGGGTAGGTCTGTTTGCTCAGTACTCTTTTCCTATACCACTCTGCTGGAAAAGTCAATCCTTAAGAATTTCCTCAGTTTCTGGGACCCGAGGTTAAGCCCCTCCCGGAGTAAGATCTGCCCTTTCCCCGAGACCGAGATCATTAATAGTTGCTTACTGAGATGACAATTCGTGTCACCTCTCAAAGGTTTCTGAAGCCCAGCTTAAGAGGGGGTGTAAATTTTATCTGTATTTTCAATAAGTTATTGATAAGGCAGCAGATCAAATCGGAATGGCAAAGATATTGCAGTATGCTAAGTCAGATCCAAAAAGAGGAGGGTCTAAAACATGAAAAAAATAAGATACCTTATTCTCCTTGTGGTTTTGATGGGGGCTTTTGGTTTCTCTCCTCCTGCTGACCAGCCCGCAAACTTCAAGCCCGGATCAGAGCCGGATGGGTTCAGGACGATAAAGTGGGGAACACACATTTCCACCGTGAGTGACATGGTTCAAGTCTGGGAAAACGGAGATAGAAAGTTCTATACGAGAAAGGGTGAGGACCTAGAGATCGGTGGAGCGAAACTCCATCAGATCATCTACGTATTTTGGCAAGAGAGGTTGATGGAGGTACGAGTCTCCATTTTGAAAAACTATGACGGCTCTCGCGACGAGTTGGTGAATTTTAATATCGTGAAGGACATCTGTTTTGAACAGTTTGGAGAGAGAAAGACACCCATGTTGGCTAGGGAACAGTACGCGTGGATTGGGGAGAAAACGCGGGTTCACCTTGGCCGTGGAGATCTTGACTCCCTACGTCTCGTTGTGGGCTCGGTGGAGCTTGCAAACCAGAAGACGGCGATGGATCACAAGAAGATCGAACAGGAGGAAGAACATAGAAAACAAATCGTGAGAGAAGCAAGAGCATTCTAATCTTTTTAGTCAGCTACTAAGAAGTCCACCCTTTTCGTTTAAAGGCAGTTTAAACGAAGTCCCATCTTCCTTTCGTGAATCTTCCATCTTTTCCTGCTACAATAACATCGCGAGAACGACATACTGTGAGACAAGACGTTCAAACAACATTGCTCGGCAGATGGAAGATCACTCAACAAAAGATTAAGATGGGGGAGGAGAGATGACCATGCGATTGAATCATATCGGTTTTGTGGTTCGTGACATTTCTGAAGGTGCAGAACTCTTCCGTGCGCTGGGACTTCGGGAAGTGACGAAACCAGAACCCGATCCTATCCAGAAAGTGGTCGCTTGCTTCATGGCGACGCAGCGCGATGGCGACGCTCACATTGAACTTATTGAACCCTCTGAGGATCATTCACCGGTCAGTAATTTTTTGAAGAAGCGAGGGGGAGGACTTCATCACATCTGTTTTGAGGTAGATGATCTTGAGACAACAGTCCAGGATCTTGAAAAAAAGGGTTTCAAGGTCGTTGTTCCACCTGTGGATTGCGTGGGTTATGACCGTGCTTTCAAAGTAAAATCCCACAAAGTCACGAAAATTGCCTTCTTCCTTCTCTCTGAGAAAGTCCCCATTGAATTATTGCAGAAGGGATAGAAAACAAGGAATATAGTCAGAGAAGGACCCAAAGATATCCGCGTCGATCCGGTGTTGAGCTTCTATTTTACTTCAGGTGGAATCACCGGGACCCTGTGGAATTTCATCACGGGGACGGTTGCCGTCACGTTTGGGGTTTCTGTCGGTTTGACGATCATGGCGTCTTCTTATCTCTTCGGAGTGGTGCCCTCAGTCTTGTCAAACCCAAAGGATCTCAGTGAACATTCTTTCGGCAGCTAATTGTGAATGGTCATTGGGCATGTGAAAATGGGCAAACGTTCAAAGCAAAAACAACGAGAAGCCTCTGAAACGAAACCGGCAGACGGTGGTCTGCATATGAAGACATTGAATCACTCAAGAGAAGGGATTCAAAAACCGATCCTCCACTGTCTCCTCATCGCCCTGGTGGCTCTCCTTGCTTACTCAAACACCTTCCAGAGTCCCTTTCAGTGGGACGAAGAGGATTTCATCGTTCAAAACCCCATTGTCAGGGACCTGGAGTATTTCGCGAACCCCTCAAAGGCGAAAGGAATCGATCCGGACTATGAGATCTTTCTCCGAACTCGCTATGTCGGATACCTCACGTTTGCGGTCAATTACCAGATCCACGGTTTCGATGTCCTGGGTTACCACATCGTCAACGTAATCATTCACATCCTAAATGCGGTGCTGGTCTATCTCCTTGTTCAATTAACCTTTAAGACCCCTTTCCTCAAAGAAACAACCCTCCGAAATCACTCAGGCCCGATCGCCCTTTTCTCAGCCCTTCTTTTCGTCTCCCATCCCGCTCAAACAGAGGCAGTCACCTACATCTTTCAGAGACATGCCTCCTTCGTGACCCTTTTCTACATCGGATCACTCGTCTGTTACATCCTATGGCGTTCAAAAGGGGAAGCGAAAGAAGGTATCGAAATGGAAACGATTCAGTGTCTATGGCCTCTCTCTTCTTTTCTGTGTTCTTGCGATGAAAACCAAGGAGAATGCCTTCACCCTGCCCATCATCCTCCTTCTCTATGAATGTTTTTTCTTCGAGGGATCCATACCATCACGGGTCATCCCTCTCGCTCCTTTTCTTTTGACCTTGGTCATCATTCCGTTCACGCTCCTCGGAGGCGAAAGGTCACTTGGACAGATGATGGGCCGGATTCTGGATCCGTCCTCGTTACTCACGAAGGGAGTGGCAAAGGAAACATACCTCTTGACGCAATTCAGGGTGATAGTGACTTATCTGAGACTTCTCTTGATACCTGTCAACCAAAACCTCGACTACGATTATCCGCTGTTCTCGAGTGTGCTGACGCCGGAGGTCTTGGTATCCCTGCTCCTGCACCTCGCTCTGCTAGGCACGGCCGTCTATCTCTTTCTCAAATCTAAATCGACCCTGCGCGATTGGCGGGTGATCTCCTTTGGAATCCTTTGGTTCTATATCACACTGTCTGTGGAATCGAGTATTATCCCTCTCAAAATGATCATCTGTGAATACCGGATCTATCTCCCATCCGTGGGTTTCTTTGTGGGTGTTCTGTCGCTCATGTTTCTCGGAGTCGTAAGATTCGGAGGGACATCTGGAAGGGTAAGGAAGTACGTTATCGTGTTTCTGGCTTGTCTGGTCGGCCTCTTTACCGTCTTGACCTTTGCAAGGAATAGTCTATGGGCGGATCCGGTTCGGCTGTGGGCGGATACGGCCAGGAAGAGTCCTGCCAATTCGAGGGCACGCTATAACTTTGGTTTGGCGCTTGCGAGGCAGGGACGCTTCGATGAGGCAACGAAGGAATTCCAAACAACCCTGAATCTCAATCCTCAGGATGCGAAGGCCCATCTCAACTTAGGATTGATTTACGATCAGCAGAATCGACCAGAAGATGCCCTGCGAGAACTGCAGGTTGCCCTTGAACTCGAACCCAACAATGCAAAGATCCACTACAATTTTGGAGTCACGTTAGCACGGTGGGGGCGCACCGAAGAGGCAAAGAAAGCATTTGAAAACACCGTCAAGATCAACCCGCATGATGCAAGTGCTCACAACAACCTGGGCGTTCTACTGACTCAACAGAACCGAATCAAAGAAGCAATGAATGAGTTCGAGGCTGCTCTACAACTAGACCCTGACCACACGAGTGCCCGCAGGAATCTTGAAAAACTGCGTCACCTCTCCCCATCCCCCTAACTTCAACCTGTGCATTATCCTTAACCCTGCGGAACAGACCATGACGCCAAGCGGTATCATGAAAAACCGATTCTCCCTTTGGGCTCTTCTGCTTTCTGAATGGCTCCAAAAGAGGTTTCGTATTTCGACACGTTGTCCCGAAGGGCTTCAAGAATCCGCTTCATGTGTCCCGGACTGACGATCACTCTGGCAGTCACGATACCCGCGGGGGGAGCTACCATCAAGAAATCGAGGATGAATTCTTCTTTGGTGTGGGCAACGACCATGTTGTTGGCATAGGCGCCACCTTGCACCGCTTCAGGAAACGTGATTTTAATCTCCTTCGGGCTTGGGCCATTCGGCATGTGAGTGCCTCCTTTCTGGGAACCTCAATTTCGTGGGGAAAAGGGAGCCGACAGGATTCTATCACAGCAGGGTTGGGGTAGCAAATGGAGCCCCACCGGTCCCCCCGGTAAAGCCCGCGGTAGCTCGCCCAACGCCCATGTGGGGCGACATTCCGATCACACGATGGCGCATCCTCCACGGCCAAAGGCCGTGGTCTCTTGCTACCGGAATGAAGGTGCACGTCCCAGCCTACTCCTGTTTGATCTCAAGACCTTTTTCGCTTAAAATAAAAGTGGTTATTTCGTTTTTCTTTTGAAAACGTCAGGGGTGTATTATGAAGTCCGATAAGCCTTCATTGACGCACAACCCCTTCGAAGATATTAAGGACCTCCTCAAAAAGAAACCTCTTCCGCTGTCTCCCCCAAAAGAGACGAAAGTTCTGGACCGTCAATCCGAGTCGAACCCTGACTCTGATGAGAAGCTCTTCTCAAAAGCGATGGAGGGTGTCACTCCGATTTCAAGAGACAACCGAGTTGAACGAATTGTTCACATAGACCCTCCACCGGAATCGAGGGTAAAAGAGGACGCAGAAGCGTTGGCTCAACTCGAGAGCCTCGTGAGGTATGGGACAGGGTTCGATGTCTCAAACACGCCCGAATACGTTGAAGGCACAGGCTATAATGTTCATCCAGAGTTCGCCAAGCGTCTCCATCGCGGAGACTACTCAATTCAAGCCCATGTGGATCTTCACGGGTTCACGGCAGAGGATGCAAGAGAGGTCTTCGAGAAGTTCATCAAGGGGGCCATCACAACTGGGAAAAGAGGGGTCCTCATTATCCATGGTCGGGGTCTCTCATCCCCTTCGGAACCTGTCTTGAAAAAGAAGGTGATCGAATGGCTCACCCGTGGACCATGGCGAAAATGGGTCGTTGCCTATTCAAGCGCAAGATTTGTTGACGGCGGTGCAGGAGCCACCTATGTTCTCCTCAGGCAGCGCCCTGTCTCAAAGCGATTGAAGAAAAACAAGAAATCCTAAGGTTGCTTCCTGACATCATGAAAGTGATCGAAAAGGGGAAACAGCTTTTCCAATGGATTCTTCAGAACGGGTACCTCCTTTACTTGATCGTGAGGAACCCGAAGACTCCGTGGTACACTCGGCTGCTGATGTTCGTTCCGCTCGCCTACCTCCTTTTCCCCATGGATATCATATCCGATTTTCTACCCTTCCTCGGTCAGCTTGACGACTTTGTCGTTCTTCGATACGGCTATCTCGTGCTTTTCAAGATGATTCCCCCGATGGTCTTGGAGGAGTCCCGCGAAAGAGCCAAGATGAAGCTGAGTCAGATCAACTGGAAGAAAGCCAAGAGAACGGTCGTCATTGTCTCCATTTGTCTCGTTCTTACTGTGGTTGGCTCGATTTATCTCCTGACAAGACTGGGGTGAATGGGTGGCCCTGGGTGCAACTGCTCGGAAAACTCACGGTGCCGTTCTTTCTCAGTTAATGTCTTCAAGTCTTCACATTTCTTTTGATTTCATTGATCAAATATGCTAGATTAGAGACGCCTTAAATTTATGGCAGAGGTGAACATTTTGAAGCCGGGAGAAGGCATCGCCATCTTTGAAAGAAGAAGACAACCCAGACGAAGGGTTGAACTTCTTTTCGATTACTCCCCCCTTGTCGAGAGAGAAGACCGTGGTGGAACTTTAGCAGATGCTAACGAAGGAGGGCTCCAGGTCTATCTCCCCGAAAAACTGCAGATTGGGGATTTGTTCAAGATCAAGATCTTTGCTCCCGTAAACTCAGAAGTTGAGACGATCCAGGCCATAGCGAAAGTCGTTTGGGCAAGTCGAACAAAAGAAAGATCCGGGAAGTACCGCTATGGGTTGCAGCTGCAATCCTTTTTACAAAGGAGACCTCAACAAATACAGAGCCTTACTGAACGGGGCAGAAGAGAGGCCTGAAGTTCAATTTGATTCGAGCCGGATAAACAGGGGAAAGGATTAGAAAACTCTAATCTGGATTTAACCTTCCTTTAATGTGAATGAGTTATTGTTATCTCGAATAAAACATCTCTTTCCCCTCAACCTTTTACCCCAAGAGATCCACCGGGTTCCGCAAGCCCGGTGGATTTTTTGTTTCTGCAATTTTGTCTTGTTTCCAAGAAAAAGTTTCAGAGGAGTTACGTTTCACACAAAAGACTTCGCCGCAGTTTTAGATGAATTGGCACGAGTTGACATTCATTACTTTATGGAATTATATAAAGCGGTGAGTTAGCCTTGGCATTTTTCTTGGATGAAAATCACTGAAATCAAAATTCGTGGCCGTTCACGGCATTCCTCGATACGAAAAGGAGATCCGTTATGAAATCGAATCGCCCTCAGCTCCGATCACGCTTCTTCCCGTCCGGAGTCCCAGATAGACTCCACTTCCAAGGATCATCACCGTACCCAGTCCGAATCCAAGAGAAAAAGGTTCTCGGAATAAAATGATTCCCAGGGCTGCCGTGAGGACAGCCTCGAACATCGTCAACGTTCCTCCTTCGGGTGCACGGATAAAACGAAAGCCATAATTCATGGTCACCTGGCCGAGAAGTCCGAAGACTGCAGCGACCAAGAGAACTCCTCCTTGGGTTAACTCTGGCACGTGAAGGTTGTGGATAACCAAAGGGAGACTGAAAAGGGTTCCTACCATACATTGGAAAGCGTACATGACCCGAGCGCTGTTGCGAGCCCTTAAATATCGGGCTAACACAATGTTCAAACCTCCAAAGATCCCACCACCAAGAGCATACAGATGGCTAAATGTGATTCCTTTCCCCCACGGGTTGATAAGAATGGCTATCCCGAGAATGGCAATTACAATGCACACAATCCTCTTCCAACTAAGGGACTCATCCAAGAAATAGGTGCTCATGAGAAGGGACCATAGAGGGATCGTGTAGAAAAGGACCATGGTGACCGAGAGGGTGTCAATCTCAAAAGCCAAAAGCATAAGATAGAAAGTGCCGAAGCCTGATAACCCGCGGAGAATTAAAAGGAAGAAATCACGCTTTTCAAGCCAGGACTTTTCGTTGAACAGGGTGTGGAAGGTCATGAGAAGGCCGAAAGCAAATCGGGCAAAGGCGATTTCACCCGCAGAAAATGAACTCGTGAGGTATTTTGCCAACGCATCAAAAATGGCAAAAAACACAGATGCCGTCAGCATGATGACAATACCGTTTTCAAAAACCTGAACGGCCATGAAAGTCTTATGCTCTCCAGATCGAGTTAACTCCTCACACTGAACCATTTCTTATGCGGGGCGGTTCCCTTTTTTCACAAAGAAATAAAAGTAACTGAGATTGGTAACTCCAACGAGAGCCAAACACAGAAACATGGTGGGATAGCTGGTGAAGCGGAGGATGATTCCCATGATAATTGGGCCAAGGGCCACGCCCAAATCCGCTATGGCCGTATACGTCCCCATGACTGTCCCCGGAGAAGAGACTGCCCGGTCCAGCGCATAGGCCACTAAGGTAGGCATCAGAAAGGCATTCCCGCTTCCCCAGATCACCGCGACCAGAATAAACATCGGAAGGGTCTTGGAGTAAGCGAGGACAATCATCGAAATAATATAGGTCGTGAGGCAAGGCAGGATTATTTTTTCCCTGCTGTAAAGGTCTAAAATCCTTCCGCCCAGAGCACGGCCCAAGATAAGCACGATGGCATACGCGGCAAAGAAGAACCCTGGGTTGGACACACCATTTTGGATGGAATAAAGAGGAAAAAAGGCGGTTAGAGCTCCCCAGATCACGTGGGCAAGAAAGGCCATGATCGCCGGTGGAATGGTTTCTCGGCTGAGAAAGGGTTCATCCAGCTTAGATAGATCGGCTACAGGTTCCATCTGCCTTTTTCTCAGTCGAGTGGTTAGGAAAAGTGAGATCAGAGATACACTCAGGCAGAGCAAAAAAAGAACGTTAAAGCTAAAAGCATTGATGAGGAACATCCCGAAGGTAGGAGCCAAGGCAAAAGATATGTTGAAGGCCAGATAGAAGTAACTGAGACTTTGTCCCCTGTGGGCCTCAGGGCTAATATTGGCAATGAACGTGTATGAGGCAGTGTAAAAAAAGGCCAACCCAATCCCTTGCAAAATCCTAACCATCAGGAATGGCCAAAACGGGGAGGCAAATATATAAGCGACGGAAGCGAGGGCAAATATGACGGCCCCTGCAATCATGAAGTGTCTTTCGGGAATTTTGGCCAGGCCTCTCCCAACAAAGGGCCTGAGGATGAGTGACGACAGACTGAGGCTTCCGATGAGGACACCAATCTCTATCTCTGTAGATCCTAATCTCGAAAGATAAATCGGCAGGGTGGGGATCAGGATGTGGAAAACGGATGTGAAGGTGAATTGGGCGGAGAAACAGAGAATGAAATCGCGCGTTAATATCTTCGGGGTCGCCATCTCTTATGGTTATGTATTGTAATTGTATTGTATTTCTTTTGCAAAGAAGTCTTGACCGGCAAGTGCCCCGCAAGTCTCGCCCTTTAGGGCGGAGTCCTGCCTACCGGCAGGCAGGAAGGGGCACAATATAAAAGGAAATTACCTTCCCAGGAAGCGCCGCCCTTTAGGGCGGGGAGCTTCACTGTTTGGCTCTTGACACGGAGGTTCCTTTTTTATATATTCAACTCACCTCAGCGCAGAATTCCATCACCGTTGCTTGTTTCTTCAAACCACTCGGCAAACAGGAGGGTTTCCGATGACTTTCAGGCGCCCCGTTCTTTTGGCGGTTCTGGTGATCGTCGCGTTTTCCCCACAATACTCACATCCCCAGGAAAAACCGGATTTCTCGAAATATGAATACTATGTCACAGAGGACGGAGCCTTTGGGCTTTACAGACCTAAGGGATGGAAGGTCAGCACCCAAAAGTACCCCAACGGCAAGATGGTTTTTGTCAGCGACCCGAAGGACCTCTCCTTTGCGAGTACAACCTTTCTGGAAAACATCGATCCGAAACTCGATGCGGTGACCTTTGCAGGTGCAACGTTAAAAAACGTCACCAAGCAGATGCCTGACCTCAAAATTGTTGAAGCCAGAAGCAGTAAAGATCGGATGCATACGGTGGTGAAATATCAGCGGACCGGCCTGAAGAAGACTCCTATTGAAGGGAAATACACATTCAATGTCAAGCGCCCCAACGCCTCGGTATTTGGATACGAGGCGCCCTCAAAGCAATATAAGGAGATGGTTTCCACGCTTTTGACCATCATTACCAACGTCACTGTTCTTGACGATCAGAAGTATCAGAAGCTTGCTTCTCAGGGTGCCCCCCAGGGGCAACAAAAGGGACCCGCGACGCTGTCGATGAGAAAGACTTCAGCCCCTGACGGCACGTGCTCGCTTCTGGTCCCGGAGGGCTGGAAGTTCACAGCCGGGAAGGGAGCAACTCTCTGCACGTCCCCTCAGCGAAGATAGCGGGTATCTCTATACCCCCATCGGTTTTGTGGCGAAATCCCGGATTCCTTACTTTGACAGTGCCAAAATTCCGGGCCTTCACTACGAGTACATGCGGCCTGTGGATGCTCTGATCACAGCCAGCAAACATTCCGGTGGGACCAACCACCGGGTGATTGAGCGCTACTCGAATCAAGCATGGGCCAATCAAGCCTCTGCTTATCTAAAGAAGAGAGTTGACGCGGAGCTCGCCTTGATCTCCGTAACGAATAAGCACGGTGTGCCCTGTACCGGCTATTACGATGTGTTTGGCTCGCCCCCTGACAACGCGGGTCAATGGGGAATCATCGTGATGGGCATTTGGGCACCGACGCCCCAGTTCGGACAGCAGCTTCCGTCTCTCATTAAGATCGCTGAGAGTTACCGTCTCAACGAACAATGGGCTGCAGAATATGTCCGTCAGGGAATGGAGAGGGTGAGAGAGTTGATGAAGCAAACGTCCTCGATGATGTCTCGTTATGCCGAAGAGATGCGTCAATCGAGCCTCGCCAGCCATCAGAACCGGATGAAGAGCGGCGATTACATAAGCTACAAATTCTCAACCTACATGCGGGGCGAGCAGGAGTGGGTAACCAAGTTGGAGGGGGGACAGCTTTATACCACGGATCATTGGGGGCTCAGCGTCGACGGGAAATACGTCTTCGAAGGCCCACCCTTCAATTATTACAATTATCGAGGCGATGATTGGTTCGGGCATATCCCTGTAGACAGCTCCCGAGAAGTCTACGAAGCGGTCAAGGGACAGTGAACTTGAAATACACAATAGTTGTTGATGTTGTTTCCGAGACGCGACACTAACCACCGAAGCATGTGATCAGCGAAGTTGCGCCCGCCTTTTGATCAATTGTTTTCTGAGAATCAATTGCAGTTATGCCGAAGGGGCAGGAGAGTCGACGTTTAAAACTTCATTTGCAGAGAGGTGGGCAGAGAGGTGGGCACTGAGAAAATGATCCAGTTTGACTCGATCGTTCTCAGACATGAGAACAAACTTCACCCCGCACTTGTATCCGGTCCAATACATTTCACTGTGACGGCCTTGCCAAATGACCCTCGCAAGCGCATCGAACTTGTTTAGCTCGTACCCGTTTGGAAACATGACCGTGATTTTCAAGCTCTTCCCGATCCCCATTCTATGAGTGGACAGAACGAGCAGGCCCGTTTCGCTGATATTTGCGGCAAGCCCCCCTCGACACTCGGAGTCGTTCATCTTCCAGTATTCAAGGGGCAGGCTGACTGGATACCGAGGGGACATTCTCCTTTCGGTGAGATCACTCAGAACCTTTCTTGTCCCTTCATTCAAAATCACGACAGGAAGCCCTCCCTATTGGTCCCGGAGATTCCTCGCACTTATTTATGCAAATAGCGGACCAACTTCTCTTATTATAAAACTATAAGAATTTCAATCACTTCTAAACCTATCCCTCACTCGCAAGCAGGCAAAAAAGTCAGACTTAGCAAAAAATTTCGAAGTGCCCGGCTCTACAGTCGCCCTTCAAATGTTCACATAGGTCTTGACTTTTGTTACATAAAGCATATAGTAGCATAAGGTTTTGTTAGGGGGCGCGGTCCGGTGACCTGCATGGACTCCGTTCACAACCTGTCTGTTCACCGGCAAGTGCCCCGTAACCCTCGCCCTTGAGGGCCTGCCCTTAAAGGCAGGTCCCTGCCTGCCGGCAGGCAGGAAGGGGCACAATTAATATAGAAGTACCTTACCGGGAAGCCACGTCCTTTAGGACGTGGAGCTTCACTTGTGGAGACAGTATCGAGGGCGGTGATATTGTCGTTGTTTTGAATCAATCTCGAGAAAGGAGGAAAGCCGTATGAAGCGAGCAGTGTTTTGCTTGGTGGTTGCAGGTGTGCTGCTGGTGGGCAGCCTGGCCGGGGCACAGGAGGTGCTTTATGACAATTTTGATGGCAAGACCCTGGACGTGACGAAATGGTATGGAAACTCAGATACGGGCTCGGGCATGGTCACGCTCGAAACGAGCCGGCTGATGAAGAACGAAACGCTTTTGGAGTCAAAAGCCTTGAGCCTTTTCACCCGAACTTATGTAAGGGACGACTCCAATAGCGGGACCTCGACTGCCCACAATGGGATTGTATTCGCCGATGGGAGTAGCATTAAGACCATCGTGGCCACGGTCCTGGTGAAAAAGATTCAGTTGCCAGAGTGCAGCTCGAATGTCGTTGAGCCCTTCGACACCTACGTACGGGCTCGGATCGGTGGTGCGTTTTTCAATACTGGCCCGCGAACAGAGGATAGTTACTTAAATGATGTTTATGCGTGGATCGGGGTAGGTCGGACCGTTCCCACTGAAGATCCACCTGATACTCTCCACGTCTATGCTAAGGTCACGCACTGTACCAATGCTTCGTGCGGCACTACCACGCCGATTGGTTCCGATGATCCACAGGACCTGGGCACGGTGAAATTGAACAAGAAGGTGAAACTGCGGATAACCTGGGATCCGGATAATGACCAGTTCATCTTTCAGAAAGGGAACGCTACAGTTTCTATTAGCTATGCTGGTTATGGTTACAGCGATGACCTCAGTCCTGGTGCTTCAAACGGAGGAACGAAGCGGCTGCAGATCCAGAATATTCTGCCGAATTGCACGGACGAACCGCGGCTCTTTGGTTATATCGACGCCTCCTTTGACAAAGTCATGGTGAACGAGTCAACCCCTCCTTGATCTGTAAGGGAGAATTCGCTTATGAGTTGAAAAGAGCCAGAATCAGGTTTTGAAATAACGAAGAATGTGGGGTGGTTGAATTTCGGAGCAGGAATAAACAAGGGGATCGGCCAATCCAAAGCTGATCCCCCTTATTTTTTTATTTTGTGTAGTTGGGGAACTTCACACTACGGAGTGAGGATAGGAAATAGGGCTCTGCATGAAGGAGGAATTTAGCCCATGCCTTTTCAAAAGCTGATAAAGATCTGTTTTGGTGACATTGACAATGCCGGTATCGTCTACTATCCTCGCTTCGTGCATTACTTCCATCTTGCCATGGAGGAATTCTTCAGTAGCGAAATCGGAATTGACTACGCCGATGTTTTACACAAACGCAACGTCTCCCTGCCCACTGTTCATCTCGAGGCTGATTTTCGACGCAGGGTACGCTATGGGGACGAGATCAACATGGAAATCAGGATCATTAACCTCGGTCGAAGTTCTATCACCTGGGGTTACAGGGGCTACCGCAGAGTGGGCGAAAAGGAACTCGTGATAGAGGGGCAGAATGTGACGGTGTGTGTTAGTACGGAGACGTTTGCGAAAAGAGAAATACCCGAATGGTTGAGGAAACCATTGATGGATTACACGGAAAGGTACAACAGAGATACCTCTCAGGGAATGTGAGCCGAAATGAAAGCCAACTCCTGCAAGCTGGCGTCGAGCTGGGTGAATTGAGCCAACTGGAGAAATTAACTCTCCGTTATTTTATCAATCTTCTTTTCTCTTCCATCTGGCGGTCGAGGGTCTTTAGCCTTTCGATCGCCTCTCTCATTTTGTTATTCGCCTCTTGGGCCTTATCAAGGGTCGCCTGTAATTTGTCGATGCGGCCTTGAAGGGCTTGATTCTTCTCCGCCATTTCTGTCCAATCCTCACGCAGTTGGTCCATTTCTCTTAGGGCTGCCAGCCAGTTCTGGACGTCAACGGTTTGAGTTTTATCCGGAGACAGGGAGAGATAGGCTTCCATTTCCTGAAGGGCTCGCGAGTAATTGAGACGGGGGTTCTTGTAGTTCACGTAGAGAAAAGCAAGTTGCAGGTGGGCTTGGGCCCGAATCGATGTGTCGGAGTGGTCACGGCTGATTTTTTCTAAACGGGCGGTCTCCTGAAGAGACTCGCTTTCGCTCGTCGATTTTACGAAAGCCTGATTTAGGCTGCAGCTCGCCGTAAAGAAAAGCAGCAGTAGAAAGCAGCCCCATCGGAAGTGGTGAAATGTCGAATTCATAATCCGTCCTCTCATTCCCTCGCGTCCCGAGCGAAAAGCCATTGAGGCACACCTTACCCCCTATCGCTGCGCCGGTCGACTACAAAAGTGCTGTGAGGAAAAGACTTCGCGTAGCTTTTCAACTCCGCTGCAATCTCTCCAACCTGAATGTGATTTTGCAACCGGCGGTTCTGGTTTGTCACAACGGCGATGCCCAGAGTCATGATGGGGAAAGATACTTTTTGCCCCTGTCGTGTCTCGCCCAGGATGTAACCCCGTTGTTGGTCCTCGAGGTCATAGAAACCGAGGATCGTTTTGTTAAAGGAATCGATGATGGTGAGGCAAATCTTTTCGTACTTTTCAGGCGAAGCAATCACGACAAAATCGTCTCCACCAATATGACCGGCAAAAGCCCCTTCATCGCCTTGTTCATTGACAACATCAGTGATGATTTTGGCAGTTGCCTGGATGACCTCATTGCCTCTCGCATAGCCGTAGCGATCGTTAAAAGCCTTGAAGTGGCTCAAGTCGAGCTGGCAGAAGGCGACGGACGTATCTTCTTTTAGCCTCTTGTTGAGGATTCCTTCGATGGCGATGCCCCCAGGAAGGTGAGTCAGGGGGTTGGCATCCAAGTACATCTCCTCCAGAGACTTCAGCCTCTGGGCCATTCGATGAAAGGCCTGGGACAGATCTCCGAGTTCATCCTGACCAGGAACTTCCGGAAGACGGTCAAACTTTCCCTCCGATATCTCACGAGTAGAGAGTTCCAATTGGTTGATGGATCGGGAAATATTGTGGGTAATCGCCAAGGCAATCACGATGCCGAGAACGAGGCCGCTGACACTCAATCCAGCAGCAATCCAGAAGGCAGAACGGCCAATGCTCAGGGCCTGGAGACCTTTTTCATTCTGATCTTCTCGGGCATCGTCAGAAATTCCTTTGATGAGCTGGACGAGTTCCTCCTGTTTTTCTCTGATCTGCGGATCGGTACCTCGAAAAGCTTGAGAAGAAGCATCTTCCCCTTTTTCTAATCCTGTTTTGAATAATTGATTGTACTCTTCTTGCAGTGCCGCAATCCGCTCGGTCGGAAGGCCAGTCACATCCGGAAGATCTCCTATCACCTCCAAGGCTTTCCTGAATTCTTCACTTCGTTGCCAGAAGAGCGCCTCCATCTCGGAACTCTTGAGGATGAGGGTGCGTTGCCCATAGAGTTCCTGTGCCAGTAAGGCTTCAACCATTTTATCGGCCGCCTCAACCAGAGGAACATCACGCCTGGTAATCCGATGATTGATGTCATTCAGTCGTTGGAGACTGGAGAGGGCAATGAGGGCAAGGAGGATCGTCAGGAACCCACAGGACAAAAAGCCGAGGAGCAGTTTCCTGGCTATGGTCATGCGAAAAAGTTGGATCCCGTTGCTCTTCATGGTCGTCGTCGTCACCAAAGTCACGGGCAAGTCGGCTGGATGCCCCGCCTCTCCTGCCGGTAGGCAGGGGCGGGAAGCTTCATTAGAGACTCTGCAAGCATCATGCCATCCTGTGTTAAGGTGAAAGGGGTTCAATTGAGCTTTTGATCTGATTTCAGATCAAGGCCCTTGTGCCGATTTCTCTATATCGTCAAATGGACGGATTCTGCTTGAAGGTCAATAACTTGTGACGAATTATGACAAATCTATTCAATCACTCTGGAAATATTTCATTGAATGCCGAAGACAAGGAATTGGAAACTCAACTTAACTGATTGAAATTATTTGCATATCTTCAATCCGACTCTTTTGGCTTGATTCTTGCGTAAAAGTAGCAGGGGTTAAGAGTCTTCGGAGGATGTCTGAGATGAATCGCAGTAAGTCGAGTAAACTGTTTGTAGCTCTGGCTACTATTTTCATCCTGCTATCTGTCATCGGAGAGACCGTGCCTGCGGGTGCTTCTCCTGCTGTCGGGACAGTTCAGAAGACGAGCGGGCCGACAAGTATTGTCAGGCAAGGACAAACGATTTCTGCATCCGTCGGGCAGGAGATATTTGAGAATGATATCCTCCAAACTGGCCGCGACGGATCCATGGGTGTCGTATTTAGTGATGATACTCTCCTGTCTCTGGGGCCGGAGAGCCTCTTAGTTGTCGATCAATATGTTTTTGCTCCAAGGCAGGGGAAGTTCTCGATCGTTCTCAAGATGCTGAGAGGAACTGCAGCCTATCTTTCAGGCCTCATCTCAAAACTTGCGCCGGAGTCGGCGCATTTCGAAACCCCGTCTGCTTCCATAGGGATTCGGGGAACGCATTTCGTGGTTAAAGTCGAAGAAAAGTAAGAACAACCATTCCACCACCCACTCGTCTTCAATAGGTCGGGATAGACAAGATGAAACAGCGGAAAAGCGTTCTTGTGGTTTTTATGTTGTTAGGTCTGATGGTCGGTTGTAGTGGAAAACGAGATCTGATCGTTCCCCCACCTGAAACCCGAGATTCAGTCGTTGCCTCACCCACAAACAGAGACCTGATCGTACTCTTGCCCGACCCGGATGGCAAAGTGGGTACAATCCGGGTGACAACGAAAGGGGGTTCACAGATACTGGACAAACCTGGGCATGCCACACAGGTCGAAGATGTGGGCGAACGGTCGACGGACCCCAAACTTTTGAGGGAGAAAGAAATTACGAGTGTTTTCGGGCCAGCCCTCTTGGCTCAGCCAGACCTGAAGGCGCGATTCGTCTCATTCGTTCTATACTTCGACCGTGATACCACCAACCTTACCCACGAGTCGAAAAAAATGCTGCCTGAGGTCGTGAGGACAATTAGGAATCGCAATTCAAATGAAGTGTACGTAACGGGTCACACTGATCGTGTGGGAGTAGAGGACTATAATATAGGACTTTCCTCAAGACGGGCAGACACCGTCCGCGATTTTCTCGTATTCACGGGCGTCAGATCCAGTGCTTTGGTCGTTTCATTTCATGGCGAGTCAATGCCCTTGGTGCATACCGAAGACGAGGTCGCCGAACCTCGGAACCGAAGAGTCGAAGTGATCGTCCGGTAACTAGCACCAGCCTCATGTTCACCGCAGATGGGCAAAGTATGAGAGGAATATTGCAGTATTGCAGCTGAGACATCACAAAGCGCATGGACAAGTTGTACGTGCTTCTTCCCATTATTCCACTACTCCATACTCCTGATCGATTTTCTTCGTTCTTTGCGGTGAGAGTTCTTTCTGGACAAGAGTATCTGAATGCATGTGGCTCCCCAAAAACAAGAAAACGACCATTAGAAAAGACCGAAAAAACAGCCGACTAGTTCTTATCTATGGTATCGTCTTCTCGTCCCTTCTGTTCTTTCTGAGTCTGGTTAAACCCGACCTGACGGACTTCCTGAACAATCGAGTTTACGACACCCTCTTGGTGGCCGGCACGGGGGGGCCCTCTCGTGTTCCCGTCATCGTCGACATCGACGAAAAAAGCCTAAAGCAATACGGTCAGTGGCCCTGGCCACGCCACCGGGTGGCGATTCTGATAGACAGACTCAGAGAGTTGGGAGCTTCGAGCATCGGCCTGGACATGCTCTTCGCAGAGGACGATAGGACTTCGATTACTGCGATCAGAAGGGAGCTTCTGCGTGACTTCGGTGTTGATCTCGGATTCACAGAAGTGCCCCAAGATCTTAAGGATAATGACAAAAGGCTCGCTGATGCTCTTTCAAAAGGGAGCGTTGTATTGGGTTATCAATTCCTCTTCGAAGAGGATTCTGCTTCGGACAACTGTCTGCTCCATCCGTTGCAGGTTAACAAACGGGGACACGACAAGGCAAATGGTGATTCACCGCCTTTCATTCAAGCCCGCAGTGTATCCTGTAATCTGAACATGCTTTCCGAAGCCGCAGCGGGATCCGGTTTTTTCAATGTTTCTCCAGACTCAGACGGTATTCTCAGACGGGTGCCACTGATCATTGAACATAGGGGCAAGGTCTATCCCAGCCTTGCGTTGGCCACCCTGATGCGGGCCCAGGGGATCAAAGACGTCCTTCTGGAAACGGACAATGGAAGCGCGGAGTTACTCTATCTGAACAAGACAGCTATCCCCCTCACGTCAAAAGGGAGCATGCTGATTCGCTTTCGCGGCAAAGGTAGGAGTTTCAGCTATGTCTCGGCGGCAGATATCCTATCCAATCGTATCCCGAAAGAGAGAATAAACGGGAATATTGTGTTCGTAGGAACCTCTGCATCGGGTCTGAAAGAGCTGAAATCCACCCCCTTGGATCCTGTTTTTCCAGGCGTGGAAGTCCATGCCACTGTGGTCGATAACATCCTGAAGAAGGACTTCCTCTCTCGACCGAAATGGGGCCCGGGCCTGGAATCTCTCCTCACTTTGGCGTTTGGCCTGTTATCGACGATCACTCTGGCTTGGACTGGCGCTGGTTGGAGTTCGCTGCTCCTTGCGGCCATCGGAGTGGGCGCTTGGCAAGCCTCGGGGTGGACGTTTCGAACCGAGGGCATCTTTATTTCACCGGTCATGCCCTTAATGGTCTTGGTGTGTAATTTTTCTCTCATTACGTTTATCAAATTCTGTCGCGAGGAGCAAAGAGTCAAAGAGCGTACTCGCGAGCTTGTAATGGTTCAGGAGGCTACAATCGAAAGCATGTCCTCACTCACCGAAACGAGGGATCCTGAAACGGGAGGACATATCAAACGCACGCAAAACTATCTCCGGCTCCTCGCCGAATGCTTGAAGCATCAACCCAGATTCAGCCCAGTGTTGGATGATGAAACCATTGATCTCTTGTGCAAGTCCGCTCCGCTCCACGACATCGGTAAGGTTGGGGTTTCAGACAGAATCTTACTCAAGCCCGCCAAATTGACCGACGAAGAATTCGAAGAAATGAAGCAGCACACGGTTTACGGCCGCGATGCCATCCTCGCCGCAGAAAGAAAGCTTGGGAACACATCCTTTTTAAGGTTTGCCCGAGATATCGCGTACACACACCATGAGCGATGGGATGGGTCTGGATATCCAGAGGGTCTCAGAGGGGACCAAATTCCAGTTGCAGGTAGGCTCATGGCTCTGGCAGATTCCTACGATGCCATAACGAGTGAACGTGTCTACAAATCTCCACTCTCGCACGAAAAGGCAGTCAAAATCATCGTCGAAGAGAAAGGGGCACAGTTTGACCCAGCTGTTGTAGACGCTTTCTTACAAGTTGAAGAGGATTTCCGTCAGACCGCCTTGAGATACTGTGACGCTTTGGAGAAGCAAGCGCACTTGCAGTCCAAAGGTCTCAGACTTTAAAGGATGTGACAGATTCCGGGAAGATCGACCTTCTCGCTTATCCTCTTACACCTTCTGCTGTTTGAGCAACTCGGAATGTACTGAAGAAACAATCGACAAAAAGGACATTGGCTTAGTAAAATACAGACGACTTGTCCCGATGTTGGGTAGGAGGTGTCGGCGGGAGGGGTCATTTTGAATCGTCAGAGCTCAACGATTTTTCTTGCTATTTAGCATAAAATGCTATATAAAGTAATCAGATCTAGTTGCCAGGAGTCCTTTTTGGATGCCAGAGTAACCCGCAGAGAACTCTAAACAGCTTCTTTGCGGGTTTTTTTATCACGCCTCGAAGGGACTCTCATAACGAGAGACGTTGACTTTGTCTGAAAAGGTTGACCGGCAAGTGCCCCGTAAGCCCCCCCGAGGGCAGGGTCCCTGCCTACCGGCAGGCAGGAAGGGGCACAATATAAAAGGAAAGTACCTTACCGGGAAGCCACGTTCTTTAGGCGTGGAGCTTCACTAGTCCCAACGATTTGGAAAGGAGACAATCTTATGTATGGGATCTCGCCAGCAATCGTTTTTTTGGTCATTTTTCTTTTTATCCTAGCTTCCGCATCCATCAAGATCCTACGTGAATATGAGCGAGGCGTTGTCTTTCGCTTGGGAAGACTGATCGGGGCTAAGGGGCCGGGAATCATCTTCATCATTCCAGGCGTAGACAAATTGCTCCGGATCAGCCTGAGGACTGTGGCACTGGAGATTCCATCTCAGGATGTGATCACCCGTGACAACATCTCCATCAAGGTGAATGCGGTCGTCTACTTTCGGGTCATCGATCCCAACAAGGCCGTGGTTGAAGTTGAAAATTACCTTTACGCCACTTCCCAATTGGCCCAGACGACGTTGAGGAGCATCATAGGCCAATCGCAATTGGACGAACTCTTGTCGGAAAGAGACAAGATTAACCTCCAACTCCAAGACGTCTTGGACACACAAACAGAGCCTTGGGGGATCAAGGTATCCCTGGTGGAGACAAAACAGGTGGACATTGATACAGAGATGCAGCGGGCCATTGCCCGTCAGGCTGAGGCAGAGAGGGAGAGGCGTGCCAAGGTCATCCATGCTGAGGGAGAGGCCCAGGCCGCAGAGAAGCTGCTTGCAGCGGCAAATATTATGAGTGTCTATCCTGCAGCCATCCATCTTCGGTTCCTTCAGACCTTAAAGGAGGTTTCGACCGAGAAAAGCTCAACGATCATCGTCCCTCTCCCGATAGACGTACTCGCAGCCTTCTTCCAAAAGAAGGAGAAGGAATGACCCAAGTCCTATTCTAAAGAGTCTCCTCAGGGGAGGGTAAGGTCAATGTAGGTTCTAGAGCATTTTGTTGGAACCGACGGATCAATGGCAGAGGGACCTCCGGCTTTTCGGTTTTTTGTAAGATCCGGAGGAGAGTGTAACTTACAAATCGGATTTTCTAGGGAGGTTGTAATGGCAAAAGGTCGAGTCAAGTGGTTCAATGATCAAAAGGGATTTGGGTTTATTGAAGTAGAAGGTGCGAAGGATGTATTCGTCCATCACTCTTCCATTCAGGGAGAGGGGTTCAAATCCCTGAAAGAGGGAGATGAGGTCGAATTCGAAATCACTCAGGGCCCCAAAGGCCCTCAAGCCACCAACGTGCGGATGAGTAGCTAAAGATTAGTTGGGTGTGGCTGTGTCCCCGATTCCCACCCGGTGAAATCCGTCGCGATGCCTAGCCTGCATTATTCACGAAGCTCCATGCTTCGTGAATAGGCACCTACAACGAGGAGATTTTCCCTTGCAGGTGTCAGCGTGGTGGCTTTGCACGTTGTTTAAGGCTAACCCGCAAGAACTTGGACCCAGTGGTGATACAAGGACGAAAATATGGAAGCAGGCACCCTCATAGGCTACTTCGCAGAACGAGATGAAGCTCGTAGAGCTCTACGGGAGCTGCAGAGAAGGGGCTTCCGCCGCGCCGCATGGGTGCACAAGACCGCGGACGGAGAGGTACACATAAGGGACCCCTTCCTTTGGCGCCGTGCTCTCGGGGTGACCTTGACTGCCATTGTTTTCGGGGGCCTCGCCGGCGTTGCATCCCTGGTCCTCCACGGGCCGGTGCCGATTCTGAGCGGAAGCCTCTCTGCCCTGGTTCCGATCTTCGCGGGTGGATTGATCGGAGCCCTCTTGGGTGGGGTGTGGATACGACGATCGAAGTACGGTGTCGAACGAAGGCTGCTTGAGGATCACGGACGTTGGTTGGTGTCCGAGGAGACCGTCCTGATCCTCCAGGCGCCGATTGAGAGACTGCGGTTCCCAGTGGCGGTACTTCGAGAAAGCGGCGACATCCCGCCCGCCGTCTTCGTCCTGCATCCGAAGCGCGAGAATCCAATTGGAGATGTGCGAAGCCCTGGGGTGCCGCTCTCTCCGACGCAGATCCAGGAGCATGCCCAGCGCCTGGCCATGGACCACGAAGTGGACCCAAGGCCGCGGCGGAACGCTGAGCTGCTAAGACGGGTCGAAAACGCCCGTCAATGGATCCATCAGGCATGCTCGGATCTCTCCGAACCGAGTCGACTGGAACAGCAGTGTGCGCCTCCGACCGCCGAGTGGATCCTCGATAATGAGTACGTCATCGAGAGCAACGCCCGCGACGTTCAGCTGAACCTTCCTCGTCGTTTTTACCAGGAGCTGCCGTCACTCGCCAACGAGCCCTACCGGGGTCTGCCGCGCATTTACGGTCTGGCGAAGGAACTCATCTCCTCTGCGGAATTGCGCCTGGACCGGGAGAACATCCTTGCCTTTATTGAGGCCTATCAATCCGTGCGCACGCTGACGATTGGCGAACTCTGGGCTGTCCCCCAGATGCTGCGCATCGCATTGATTGAGAGCATCCAGGATCTCGCCGCCAGCGCTCTGACCGAGCTACGGGAACATGAGATCGCCGACTTCTGGGTGAACAGGCTCATTACGGCCAACCGGCGAGATCCCAACCAGCTCTTCTCTATCCTGGCAGAACTTGCTGCAACCCAACCCGGCCCGAGCCCCTATTTCGCTGCTCAACTGGTCGATCATCTCTACGACGAAGACGCCGCGTTAGTGCCGGTCCAGAGCTGGCTGGAGCGCATTTACCGCAAGTCCCTGAGCGAGATCAACCTGCGTGAGCAAAACCGCCAGACGAAGGATCAGATATCGATCGGGAATGCGTTTACCAGCTTGCGAGAGCTCGCCCTGTTGGATTGGAGAGGGATCTTCGAGCAACTCAGCCGCGTGGAGAGGTTGCTTCGGCTGGATCCATCCGGGGTCTATCCCAAGATGGATTTCGACACGCGCGATCGGTATCGCCGTGCGATCGAAGAGCTCGCGCGTCGGTCCGGTCAGGCGGAAGACCAGGTCGTACAACGCGCCATCGAGCTCGCTACGCAAGCCGCAGGTAAAGCGACGGAAGATGACCGGTGGATCCACGTCGGGACCTATCTGATAGGCGAAGGAAGGCCCGAGCTTGCGCGGCTCATACGCTGCCATGAGGCGCCACGTTTCCGCGTCCTGCAGTGGGTATACCGCCATCATTCTGCAGTGTACTTTCTTGGGCTCAGCCTCTTCTCCGCTGTATCCGTCTCCCTGATCGTCCTGCTGGGTCTGCGCGGACAGACGCCCTGGATCCGGCTTGTGATCGCCCTCCTGTTGCTGATCCCCGTCAGCCAACTCGCGCTCGAGGTTTTGAATTACCTCGTCATGCGGCTGCTTCCACCCCGAGCCCTTCCAAAGATGGATTTTGAGGTTTCGGGCATTCCTGACGCATTTCGAACGTTGGTCGTTGTGCCCGTGCTGCTGGGGGACGCGGAGACGATCCGGGCAGAAGTGGAGAAGTTAGAAATCCGGTACCTGGCCAACAAAGAAGGCAATCTGCTCTTCGGCCTCTTCACGGACTACACCGATTCGGATCAGGCGCATCGTAAGGACGATGAAAGACTGCTCCAGACGGTGACCGAGAGCCTCGAAGCTCTCAACCATCGGTATGGGGGTGCAGCGTTTCTTCCTTTTCCATCGGGACCGCACCTGGAGTGAATCCGAGCAGAAATTCATCGGTTGGGAACGCAAACGCGGGAAGATAGAAGAACTCAATCGTCTGATCGATGGAACGCGACCTGAAGATGCCGATCGTTTGGTATACGTCGGCGACCCGGATCATCTGTCCAATGTGAGGTTCGTCATCACGTTAGACAGCGACACACAGTTGCCTCTTGGCACGTGCCCGCAGGATGATCGAGACCCTGGCACACCCTCTCAACCAGCCGCGCTTCGATGCCGCAGGCAGGATCCTGGCCGGCTCTTACACCATCATCCAACCGCGCGTGAGCCCAACCCTTCCGAGCACGACGGCCTCGCCTTTCAGCCGACTCTTTGCAGACGCGGTCGGCATTGACCCCTACACCAAGGCGGTTTCCGATGTCAATCAGGATCTGGCCGGAGAAGGTTCCTATCATGGCAAGGGGATCTATGATGTGCGCGCCTTCAGTCGAGTGCTGTCTGGGAGGTTTCCTGAAGAGTGGTTGCTGAGCCATGACTTGATTGAAGGCGCTCACGTCCGAGTGGGCCTGGCCAGTGATATTGAGCTCTATGATGAGTTCCCGCAGAGTTACCTGAGCTACACCCGCCGGCAACATCGTTGGATTCGCGGTGATTGGCAAATCGCGGATTGGATTTTGCCGTGGGTTCCCGAGCCTGGAGGACGGCGAGTGCCGAACCCGCTCTCCTGGTTCGACCGTTGGAAGGTTTTCGACAACTTGCGCCGGAGCCTGATACCCACGACCAGCCTGGGCTTGCTCATAGCCTCCTGGCTGACTTCTCCTCAGATGGGGTGGATCTCTACGCTTGTGGTCGCCATGCAGTTGCTCTTCCACCCTTTCGCGCAGCCCTTTACCATGGCGACCACTCGCCAGGGGCTGAAGAGCTTCTCCTTCTCGAAGGTGGCGCACGACCTGCTGCGGACGGTTGCTGATGCGGCGTTGCTTGTGCACCAGGCCTGGCTGGCTCTGGATGCCATTCTGCGGGTCTGGTATCGCCGCCTCATCTCTCGCCGTGGGTTGCTCGAGTGGACTTCGGCCCAGGTGACCCATCGGAGTGGACCGCGTCGGCAGCCATGGTTTGTAGCTTCTTTGGGCCTGGCGAGCCTATTCAGTGGGATCGTGGGTTGGGCGGTGCAGCGCTGGATGCCCTCCAGCCTTGCGATGGCCAGCCCCTGGCTCGTCTTGTGGTTCCTATCCCCTCTGCTCGGCTGGCTCTTGAACCTTCGACCGCAGGCGAAGCAAAAGCAACTCCTGCTGCCTGAAAAGGATCTCGGGTTCCTGAGGATGGTTGCACGACGAACCTGGCGCTATTTCTCGGACTTTGTCGGCGATGACACGTCTTGGCTTCCACCCGACAACTACCAGGTCTCCCCTCGGAACCACCTGGCGATGCGTACCAGTCCAACCAACATCGGTCTCTGGATGCTCAGCGCACTATCCGCACATGATTTCGGGTATATGACGGTGGATCAGGTCGTCGAAAAGCTGGCCCATACCATGGAGACGATCGGCAAACTGGAGCGCTATGAGGGTCATCTGCTGAATTGGTACGATGTTCAAACCCTGACCCCTCTAGAACCTCGCTACGTGTCCGCCGTAGACAGCGGAAACCTGCTGGGTGCCCTATGGTCACTGGAGCATGGACTGGACGAGCTGATTCAGAGACCCGTCCTGGATGGGAAAGCCTTTGAAGGCCTGCGGGATACCGGGGAAATCCTGAAACAGGTCGTCGAACAGGAAGGCATTTCGGGTCTGGACGCTCACGCCCTCGACCGACTGATGCGCGCGTGGGAAACCCCGCCGGCTCGCATCGCCGACGCGCTTCGCCTGCTGCGGCGGGTGGAGGGGAGCGTCAGGGCTCTCGCCGATCAGGCGCGTGAGTCCGCCGACGTTGAAACGGGAGCGGCTTATTGGGCCAGCCAGATGGAGGAGCAGGTATCGGCCTGGCTAAGGATCAGGGATCGCTATCTCACCTGGATCGAAATCCTCGATGAAAAAACGGAAGAGGAGGTCGCCCCGCTGGGTCTGAAGGCCCTGTTCGCCATCCGCCAAGGTCTGTATCACGCGCCTTCGCTTCTCGATCTTGCCCACGGGCACATCGGCTGTATTCCAATCCTCCAATCGATCCGCAAGGAGGCTCCCTCAGCCGCAGCCCCCCTCTTCGAATGGCTTGACCGTCTTATGGAGGCCTTTGCAAAGTCGAGATGGCTGGCCGGTGAAATCCTGGGTTTGGGCGAGCGGCTCATCCAGGACGGACGCGAGTTATCCGAATCGATCAATATGCGCTTCTTGTATGACCCCGAACGACGGTTGTTCTCAATCGGCTACAACGTTTCCGAAGGCCGCCTGGATAGCTCCTACTACGATCTCTTGGCGAGTGAGGCGCGGCTTGGGAGTTTCGTCGCCATCGCTCGGGGCGATGTCCCGGTTGAGCATTGGTTCTCCATGAGTCGACCCTACAGTGCAATCGGTCGGCGCCGAGTGCTGCTCAGCTGGACCGGGACCCTGTTCGAATATCTGATGCCGCTGATTTTCCAACGCTCCCAGGGCAACTCGCTCCTGGATAAAGCGGCGAGGGAAGCGGTGGCGATCCACATTGCCTACGGCCGCAAGCGCGGCGTACCGTGGGGGATCTCGGAGTCTGCCTTTGGAGATCTGGACCTCAACAAGACCTATCAATATAAGGCCTTTGGCGTACCGGAGCTCGGATTGAAGCGCGGCTTAGAGGAAAAGGTCGTCGTCTCGCCCTATGCCACCCTTCTGGCGCTGAACGTTGCGCCGAGAGAGACCGTGCAGAATCTGAAACGACTGGCCGGCCTGGGGCTGCTGAACGATTACGGCTATTACGAAGCGATCGACTTCAGCCGTCAGCCGACTCGTGAGGGCGAGCGTGGGTTGATCATACAAACCTACATGGCGCATCATCAAGGCATGGGTTTTCTGTCACTGACCAACTTCCTCCATGGCAATCCTATCCAGCGCCATTTTCATGCCGACGCACGCGTGCGTGCCGTTGAGCCCCTGCTCTATGAACGCATCCCGATCCTGTCTCCGCTGCACCACATCTCCACGCGAGAGAGAGTGTCTTTGCCGGAGAGCGTCGGCGAAGTCGCACCATCGGTGAGCAAATTCGATACCCCCCATACGAGCACGCCCAAAACCCAACTCCTTTGCAATGGTCGCTATGGCTTGATGATCACGAACGCGGGTGGGGGATACAGTCGGTGGGGCAACTTTGAGATCACACGCTGGAGGTCGGATCGGACTCAGGATCCGTGGGGAACCTTCTGCTACATCCATGAGGCCGACTCGGATCGAGTGTGGTCCAACACGTATCACCCGATCGGCGGGAAGGTTGAGGCGTACTCCGCCAACTTCGCGCTCGACCGTGCCGTGTTCCGGCGCGCCGATAACGGCATTCAAACCGAAACGGAGGTCGTCGTCTCGCCGGAAGATGACGTTGAGATTCGGCGGGTCACCCTGATCAATCGGTCCGTTCGGACCCGCCGTTTCAATCTCACGAGCTACGTTGAACTCTCGCTGGCGCCGCACAACGCAGACCGGCAGCATCCGGCCTTCAACAAGCTGTTCATCCAAACCGAGGCGGTCCCTAAACATCAAGCGCTCCTCGCGTACCGCCGATCTCGCGCGGAAGACGACCCACCCATTTATGTTGCGCACCGCCTGACGCTTGAACACGCCGAGGACGAAGCCTTGCAGTTCGAGACCGAGCGGCGCCGATTCATCGGCCGAGGACGGACGCTCGCGAATCCGATGGGGGTCCTTCAGAAGCCTGGCAACAGCCAGGGTTTTGTCCTGGACCCGATCCTCAGCCTGCGCCAGAGCCTGACTCTCGGTCCAGGCCGGCGTGTCCAGGTTTCTTTGGTTCTTGCCGCCGGCGAAACACGCCAGCAGGTCTTGGGGCTGATGGGTAAGTACAGCGATCTCCATGCCATCGATCGGGCGATGGATTTCGCCTCGGCTTCTGCCCAGCTTGAGCTGCGATTGCTTCGCATCCAGCCCCACGAAGCTCGCCGCTTCCAGGGGCTAGCCAGCCACCTGCTGTTTCCCAACCCGCTCTTGCGCCCTCCCGCCGAACGCATCGAAGAGAACCGCAAGGGCCAAGCCGGCTTATGGCCCTATGGAATCTCGGGCGACTTGCCGATTGCCCTGATCACCATTGGCGAGGCGCGGGATATCAGCCTGGTCCGTCAGATGCTCCAGGCGCATACCTATTGGCGAATGCACGGGTTGACGGCAGACCTGGTGATCCTCAACGAGGAGGCCGGCGGCTATGAGCAGCCGTTGCGTGAACGACTCGAGGGCCTGATCCAGGCGCATTCGACGTATACGGGGAAGGATCAGCCGGGTGGAATTTTCTTGCGCAGCGCGGATCAAATCCCGGAGGAAGACCTGACGCTGCTCATGGCCGCGGCGAGTGTGGTGCTGGTGGCGGCACGCGGCACGTTACTCCAGGGCGTGCCTGTGGAGGTTCCCGATCTGTCGGAACCCATGGCCAAGAAACGTGCTCCCCGGGAGCCTTCGGCTTCGCTGCCCTTCATGGAGCTGCCCTACTTCAACAGCCTGGGCGGTTTTACCCCGGATGGGCGTGAATACGCGATCTATCTCGGCCCCAACACCCACACGCCTGCACCCTGGGTGAACGTCATCGCCAACCCCACCTTCGGCACATTGGTCAGCGAAACGGGGTCTGGCTTTACCTGGTATGGCAACAGCCAGCGCAATCGCCTGACGCAATGGTCGAACGACCCCGTCATGGATCCACCGTCTGAGGCGGTGTACATCCGGGACGAGGAGACCGGTGTCACCTGGACGCCGACCCCGTCGCCGATCCGCGAAGAGACCGCTTATCGGGCAAGGCATGGGGCGGGGTACACGGTCTTCGAGCATAACAGTCAAGGGATCGAGCAGGAGCTGACGGTCTTCGTTCCAGTGGATGAGAACGGGGGAGAGCCGATCAAGCTGCAGAGGCTGCGGTTGAGGAACGACTCCTCCCGGCGTCGCAGACTGTCGGTGACGTACTATGTGGAGTGGACACTGGGCGAGAACCGCGAATCCTCCCAGATGCACGTCGTGACCCACTGGGATGACGAAGTCCAGGCCCTGATCGCTCGGAATCGCTACCACCCCGAGTACGGGGATCGGATCGCCTTCGCGGCCATCAACCCGCCTGCGGAGTCTTACACCGGCGACCGCACGTCCTTCGTCGGGCGCAACGGCTCGCTGGGTAGCCCGGCGGCGATGGAGCGGACCGGGCTATCACGTCGGACGGGGGCGGGATTCGACCCGTGTGCGGCACTGCAGGTTACGGTTGAACTCGCTCCTGGAGAGAGGGCTGAGATCACGTGCATGTTGGGCCAGGCCGAGTCGGTGGAGGAGGTCCACAAGCGGGTTCTCGTCTACCGGGAAGGCTTGGCACTCGAGACCGCGTTAAGCCGGACGAAAGCGTGGTGGGATGATCTGTTGGGCACGATCGAAGTGCACACCCCCGAGCTGGCAGCGGACTTCCTGATCAACCGTTGGCTCTTGTACCAAAGCCTGAGCTGTCGGATCTGGGGACGTTCCGCCTTTTACCAGTCCGGCGGTGCATTCGGCTTCCGCGATCAACTGCAGGACGTTATGGCATTCCTATACGCGTCTCCCGAGCTGGTGCGCCAGCACATCCTGCTCGCGGCGAGCCGTCAGTTCAAGGAAGGCGATGTCCAGCACTGGTGGCATCCACCGAGCGGCGCGGGTGTCCGCTCGCGGATCTCCGATGACCCCCTGTGGCTGCCCTACGTCGTCGCTCAATACATGCGGGTCACCGGCGATGTGGACATCTTGCACACAGAGGTTCCCTTCCTCAACGGGCCCACGCTGGAAGGCGATCAGCACGAAATGTTCTTCACACCGGAGGTCGCGCTTGAACACGCCACGCTGTTTGAGCACTGCCGGCGCGCCGTCACGCGCAGCATGACCTTTGGGCCCCATGGTTTGCCCCTGATGGGAACAGGGGACTGGAACGATGGGATGAACCTTGTGGGTGCCGGGGGCAAAGGGGAGAGCGTTTGGCTGGCGTGGTTCATGGTGGATGTGCTTCAGGGTATGGCCGAGTTGTCTGAGCACCTGGGTCGGCCAGATCTAAGCCGGTCCTATCAACAAGATAGAAATGCGCTGATTCAGCGTGTCGAGCGAGCAGGATGGGATGGGGAGTGGTATCTTCGGGCGATCTTCGACGATGGCACGCCGCTTGGTTCTTCGGCGAATGAAGAGGCGAAGATTGATTCCCTGCCCCAATCTTGGGCTTGGCTGAGTGGAGCCGCCGACACAGATCGCGCGGATAGGGCTTTAGAATCAGCGTGGAAACATCTCGTTCGCGAGGATGAAGGTCTGGTGCTGCTCTTAACGCCTCCCTTTGACAGATCGGAGCCGTCACCCGGATACATCCAGGGGTACCCTCCGGGGGTGCGGGAGAACGGAGGCCAGTACACTCACGCCGCCCTGTGGTTCGCCATGGCCCTGGCACGTCGAGGGGATGGCACGCGGGCGGCGAAAATACTGCGCATCCTCAACCCGATTGAGCGCGCGCGTGATCCAGAAACAGTGTGGCGCTATGGGCTTGAGCCCTACGTGGTCGCAGCTGACGTGTACCGATTGCCCGGGCGGATCGGTCAGGGGGGTTGGTCTTGGTATACGGGTTCGGCGGCGTTGATGTACCGAGCCTGGGTTGAAGAGGTCCTGGGTTTGAAGGTGCGCGGGGATCACCTGCAGTTGAATCCGGTCATCCCCGGATGGTGGGAGGGCTTCCACCTGCGCTATCGTCACGGTGAAGCGATCTACGAGATCCAGGTCGAGAATCCGGAAGGCTGCGAGCGAGGTGTGTCGTGGGTGGAGATGGATGGCCAGCGCATGCGGGATGGGGTGATCCCATTGGATCGGGGCCTGGTCAAGCATCGGATCCTCGTACACATGGGGAAGCCGGAGCGAGCTTCTTGCGATGTCCCTCCTGCCGATAGGCATCCTTCAGCGGATCGTAATCCGGGTCAAAAAGCAAATGGCGAGATCAAGTTATTCCCGGGGAAAGACAGAGAAAAACTGTGATGAGGGCTAAAAAGCCAAAAATAGAAAAAGAGGATCTGGTTAGGCGTTATCAGGATCTTCTGGAAATCGCCCGGTTGGTAAGCTGGTGTATGAACCGGGATCATCTTATCAAGACCTGCCTTGATCACATTGGCCAAAGATTGGGAAAGCGAGCCAGATACCTCCTCATGGAAGGTGACGAGCTGAAGGTCCACTCTTGGGTGGGCAGATATGAATGCCCGATAGAACAAGTTCCAGTTCACAAGGAAAGCATTGTATGGAGGATTGTTGAAAAAGGGGAACCTTTGAACCTGACTGATCCCAAACAGATCGAAGGTTACCGGCATACCCTGGCAGAGGGGGTCAAGATCAAGTCCATTATTCCGCTCCGGTATGTGGATTCACTTACTCAAGAGGAAATAAGGGTGGGAGCCTTAATCGTTGATTCCGGTAAAGAGGGGGTCCCTATCTCAGACGAGGATTTCGAGTATCTGAAGGGGATCGGGGAGCTCATTGGGGCTGCCGTCGGTAAAGCGGAGTTAACAGAGCAATTGATTGAATCTTACCGAAAGAAGGAAGCCATGGTTAAACAAACCGCTGATGCGTTTCGGAACCGAATTACAGTCATCGGAACGATCTCCCGACGAATAGCACGTTTGACCAAGGATCCGGCCTTGGCCCAGGATGCCGAGATACTCTATCAGGAAATACAATCGCTGGAGTCCCATTTGGAGCAATTTGAGAAACAAATAGAAATTTGAGATTTAGGACTTGGTCATGGTGTTTAACAGACCACCCATGTTATGATAATGTGATAGAAGTCTTCGTGAAATACGATAGGAATCTCAGTGTTTTAATCGTAAAGATGCCTCGGTCACGCTTTGGGTCAGTCCACAAGTTAACCTTCCCACCGGACTCTTAACCGTTCGGAAATCATCATGGGGAGAATATTCCAAAAGGTGCCTCTATAAAGCCTCCAGGAGGGTTCTAATTCCTTCTTGGAGGCTTTTATGCTTCATCCCTCGGAAAAGATAGGCTCCGAGTCATCGGAGGGGGTCTGGTCTATCGGTCTTATTCGACTCAGGAAGAAATTTAGAAAGGAAAGGAGGAACAATTATGTTAGTTACTAAAGAGGAAGCAAGCAAAAAATATTGTCCATTTAAATTTTCTAAGAACCCAAAGTAAAGAAGTCAGGGAAATAAACACAGAATGGATGTGCGAAGGCGTTAAATTGCATGATGTGGCGAAGAAAGGCTGCGCCTCCAGGCAGAGAACATGGTTTTTGTGGATTGGCAGGAATGCCGTCGGTGGAGAGAACGTAAAGAACCGACTTCCAAGGCCTTCACTGGTTCACATGGGTGATAGCCGCCACTGGCGTGCTTCAAGGTGGTCTATTCATATACAGATTTTAAATCCATAATGGAATAATGGAAGTCTGTATTCAATTGCCAAAGCATCATGCTAAAATATGGCAAGGGAAAGGAGACAACCCCATGAACGTATTGACAAGAAACAATCTGAAGTTACTGATGGAGATACACCGAGGGCCGTGTGTCTCAGTTTTTATGCCCATGCACCGTTCGGGACCAGAGACCCAGCAGGATCTGATTCGGTTCAAGAATCTGATTCGAGAGGCTGAGGAACGCTTGATGGCACGAGGGATTCCCGCTCCCGAGGCAAAGGAGTTGTTGGAATCGGGCCAGACACTTTTGCAAGGAGATCTCTTCCATCAACATCAAAGCGACGGACTTGCAATGTTTCTCTCTGTAGAAATGTTTCGCACCTACTTGCTCCCGTTCGTTTTTAAGGAATTGGTGATTGTCGCCGACCGTTTTCACATCAGACCTCTTCTTCCTCTCCTCAGTGGCGACGGACGGTATTATATTTTGGCACTCAGTCAGAACAAGGTCAGGCTGCTTCAAGGCACACAGTACAGCGTAAACGAAGTTCCTCTGGCCGACGTTCCGAAGAATCTTGCTGAGACCCTCAGGGATGACGATTCCTGGAAAGATCTCCAGATGCATTCGGAGATCTCAGCAAGAGGGCAGGGCAAATTTTCGTCTGTGACGCATGGGTCTGAGGTGGATAGCAAGGAGAACATCAAGCGATACTTTCGAAGGATTGATAAAGGATTGCATGAGTTACTTAAGGACGAACGAGCGCCTTTAATGTTGGCAGGGGTTGATTATCTTCATCCCATTTACAAAGAGGTGAATACTTATCCCCATTTGATGGAAGACGGAATTGGCGGAAATCCCGAGCATTTGAGTGCCGAAGAGTTGCACGCACAGGCTTGGACAGTCGTAAAACCTTACTTTCAGAAGGCGCAGCAAGAAGCCGTTGATCGATATAAGGAATTTGCGAGTTCCGAGCGGGCTTCCAACCGTGTCAAAAAAATCATTTCAGCGGCATATCATGGACGGATCGAATTATTATTTGTCGTCCCTGAGTTTCAGCAGTGGGGCACCTTTGATCCGAGCACGGATGAGCTTCACTTGCACAAAAAAGAAACAACCGGCGACGAGGATTTATTGGAGTCCGCGGCAATCCAGACCCTCGTGAACGGAGGGACTGTCTATGTGGTCGAGCCAGAAAAAATGCCTGATACTGACCCGTTAGCTGCTGTGTTCCGCTATTAATTTTCAACAACGTTCTCTCATTCCCATCGCTATCCAATACTGAGGGCTTAGTTTGGACATTTCAAAATGTGTGTTTCTCCCTGTACTCGAGAATCGAACAAGTAAGCCAGACATGCCTTATTACAATTGGTATTCCGCGGAAGATATCTGCTGAGTTGGAGATGCGGGTTCAGGAACGACCACAGAGTTTATTAGAGTTGTCGGCACCAGTAATCGTTGCCCTACGGATTTTCGATTTGAGCATAATTCTCTCCATCATTGTTACCTCCCGATGATGACGTTGTCGATAAGCCTAACAGATCCAACGGTGGCGGCAAGGGCGATAACAGCATTTTTGTCGACATTCTCTATTTTTTCGAATGTTTCTGCATCTCTGATTTCTACATATTGAAGAGTCACTCCATCTCCCGATTTGATGGATTCCTTGACCGCTTTCAAAAGGGCGGAAGCCTTCCTCTCTCCTGATTGATACAGGTTTTTCCCTATCAAAAGAGACCGATAAAGGATTAAAGCTCGTTGTCTCTCTTCAGGAGAGAGGTAAGCGTTTCTCGAACTCATTGCCATACCGTCCCCATCCCTGATGAGGACTCCTGGAATTATTTTGATATCAAAATTGAGATCTTCCACCATCTTTTTGATCACGAGGAGTTGTTGGTAATCCTTTTCCCCGAAAATGGCCACGTCTGGTTTTACAATGTTAAACAGTTTGGCGACAACCGTCGCAACACCTCTGAAGTGTCCAGGTCTGAAATCACCGCAAAGTCCCTTTGAAACCTCTTCCACCTCAACATAAGTCTGATATCCGGAAGGATACATCTCGTTTACTTCTGGGATAAAAATGAAATCGACACCTTCCTTTTCAAGCTTTGCACTGTCCCCTTCTTCATCTCGAGGATACCTCTCAAAATCCTCCCCGAGCCCAAATTGGGTGGGATTGACAAATATTGAGACCACAACAATATCGTAGAATTCTTTCGCTTTTCTCACTAAAGAGAGATGAGCTTCATGTAAGTACCCCATTGTTGGCACAAGGCCAATTCTCTTCCCTGTCCTCTTTAGTCCATCGGATATCTCCTGCATCTCGCTAATCTTCTGGATCTTCTTCATCGTATCCTCCTCCATAACTGCAAATTCTATAGGACATTCCCTTTCTTTATGTCAAGATGAGAACCCTTTCGGAAGCCTTTTTGCCTAAAAGGGCCCATCACGATTTCAGCGCCTTTGCCAAAGAGGAAACGAAATCTCCTACTTTATTAGCCAAATTCATGGGAGGAAGAAGTTGTTTAAGAAGTAAATCCATATGCAATTGGACAAGGGCAAAGGCAGGGTCATTTGACTTTGCCTTTTCGTTTGTTTCTTTCGGTAATCATCACCGCAGAGATTAACTTAGATCTCCAGGTTTGTAGGTGTAAAAAATAACCTCTTTTAACCATTTCTTTCTGGAAGTTTCGCTTGACCAATTCTCATAAAATATTTATATTTGAATCAACACTCCACAGGATGGAGAGGAAAATATTCCTTCGTTTTTAGCAATGGAAAATATTAATCAGTTCTCGGTCAACCTTCAATAAAGGTTCAATCCTGGTCGCTCTTCGTCACGGGCAAGTCGGCTGGATGCCCCGCCTTCCTGCTGCAGGGGCGGGGAGGAAAGCCGACCCTATAATCATATTTTCATTTCCCGGAAGCCCCGCCCTGTGCCTGCCTGTCGGCAGACAGGGGCGGGGAGCTTCACTGATGAAATAGGCATAAGATGGAATGTGTACTTCTCGG
>CAVOIK010000003.1:0-166378 GCA_963695895.1 uncultured delta proteobacterium | reverse complement strand
GCTTGTCCCCTGACCCCCGCCCAGATCGACTCTTTCTCCATCCCACGGTGCACATACTCACGGTACTCTCTCTCGGCCTTTCGCCTCTTACTACTGAATTGTCCAAGTACCCAGCTGGTGGTCAAGCACGAAGATGGCTTCTCTCGCCCCGCCGTGGCATCTGTAGCTGCTCCATCTCCACTGCCCAGGGTCCTCTGCCAGACCCGCACGAACAGGGTTCTGAACAACATACCGACATACCTCGAGCAGGTGGCTGTCTTTCTGGATGAGAATGGCCTTGTACCTTCCCTGAAAAAGATGGCCGACCCTGCGGTGCCGCTTGTTGAATGCCTGAGTGTAGACGCCGTTTAACTGCCGCATGCCGATGGAAAGGTTGCCGTCCGGCGTTTCGATCAGAAGGTGGAAGTGGTTATCCATGAGGCAATAGGCATGGCAGAGCCAATGGTAGCGTTTGTTGACTTTGTCGAGAATGAAGAGAAAGTTCTCCCGATCTTGGTCATCCTTGTAAACAGGCTTCTTTTCATTTCCCCGGGAGGTGATATGATACACAGCGCCGGGATATTCGATGCGTAACGGGCGGGCCATAACAGTACCATATCAGACGATCTAACCAAAGTCAAACATTATAGACCTGACCCCACTTCTTTTCGGAAGAAGCCGGTGATGGGCGGGGGCAATTCTGTATTCATGCTGTTCCTTTTCTAGTTGGTATTTGTGCCGATGCGCGTAATGCGGCCTAACGTCGCAAATCATCCTGAGCCGGGCTTCCCGGCGATAGGATGGATTTGCTGGTTCGGTCTCCTCATTTATCAATCCGGTGTGACTCTGATCTCGGCCCTTTGCCCCATGAGGTCTTGACGGCCAGTGCCAGGGCGACGAATCCTAGCACGCCGAGCACCAACGTCACCCATGATGGAGAGCATGCTGGAAAGAACGGCAATGGCAAGCAGAAGGAGACCAGCAACGGCGCGAACCACCCCGTTGCGAACGCGGCAAGCGGCCACGAAGGCCACAATCCCGGTGCCAACGAGGAGGACAGCGAGAAGCGAGAGCTGGAGTGTAATGCCAGAGTCACCCATGACTATCCCTGCCGTTCATCTCCTGCGCATGACTAGTTCTAATAGTTCTCTAGTTCTGTAGTTCTGGGTCGGACCAAGCTAAACCATTGATCTTCAAACAGATTGGTCCCAAAAATACTTATTTTCTTGCCTTAAACCATCATTTTCAAGCCCAAAATCAGCCCTATAAGAAGTTTCCGGCTCCCGTAATTCATAAAATTCTTTCCGCCTCAATCACTTCCCGGCCCATAGCCCTTATCCCAAGTTTCTCTTTCGTATCTCTTACGAACCCCTCTGCCCCAATCGCAATGCTCTCCGTCCACTGCGGCTGGCGCTCTCGACCCTTTTTTCCTAAGGCCTCTTCCACCCAATCTCGGTAGGTCTTACTCAACTCATCCATACTCTTCATATTAAACAAGTCAATCAAGCTACTGTGGTCGATCAAAGAATACCTCAGCCGAGGATTCTGGATCTCATTATATCCGCAGAAGGGCCACTCTGAAGGATGGACCACTGCACCAGCACGAACCATGTTCAAATCAATATAAACCATACATTGAGCAAGATGAGAATCCGCCTCCACGGCGGTGGCATGGTAACGGTCCTCCCAAAAAGCACCCTTCCGACCTTTCCTTTGGTTATATTCCTGCCCCGTTCTCCCCGCTACCAATTGTATCATTTGCGGTATAACATCCGGTCCCTTGTCGTCTCTTACAACGAGGTGAACATGGTTGGAGGTCACGGCGTAGTTTAAGATAGAAATTTTAAAACGCTTCTTTGCCTCAAAGAGCCACTGCAACCATCGACGTTGATCCCGGGCAAACTTCAACAGAAATTCTCTCTTATGGCACCGATGAGTGATGTGCCAAACATAGCCTGGAAGGTAATGCCGATTGGCTCTTGCCACCCCTAACCCGTTAAAAGGATGTTTTTGGCTTCAAAAATTCCATTCTAAGGCAAAAATCCATGCCGTTTACTCTAATTTGATTCACAATATCAACTACTTATCTTGGTCCGACCCGGATCATTTTTCAATTCTCCCCCTCTTTAACAGGGGTTGTCCTCAATGGTTCGCCATTGTATCCGCGAGTTCGGACCAGAAAGTAATGACTCCTTCAACGTAACGGGAAAAATCATCGGTGGTGAGATAAAGATCTTCTCCAAGCAAGGGTTTCCGTACACGGGACCTGGAAGGCGTGGTTGAGCCACCTCCTTCTCCCGCTCGGCTGGATAGATAAACAGATCTGGACGACAGCTCCGGAGTGCTGTTGCCGAGCCACCTTCGGCGTGCTTAATCGTGTTCGCCACTAGTCGAAGCTCTTTGATCACAGGCCAAGTTGAGAATGCCTCCACGTCAATCGATAGATCGGTCTTGAGCCAATCAACCACCTCCTTGAGCTTGACTTCCTTGCTATAGGCATGAGCCTCAAGGATTTGTAGGGGAAGATCGGCTGCATGCTGCTCGAAGAGATGGAAGAGTCCCACACTATAAAGCCCGACGGATGCGAAGTACATAGCGACCAGCATGTCAGCGAAGGCGAGCGTCTCATCCATCGCCTTGTCCGCCAAATAGGCTTCGTAATGGTCATCAATCAACGGGTCGACGCCAGCGGCCTTGTCGCGGAACCATTCCTCGCCATGTTTCAATGCCTCAACGCCGAACGTATGGAAAGTCGGGAGGAGCCGCTTTATGACCACCGTGCTGAAGGTCTCGAAATCAGGGACGATCATTTTCCTGATGTAATTGGCAGTCCACTTTCTGTTAATTTCCATCGTTTCATGTTCCGGTTTCGGATCATCTATTCTTTGCATAACATGCGACTGAGGCGCGGCTTTTAGAATGTCGCCTTCAGTCGGCTTATTAGGCAGATCTTCCCATTTATCTTAAGTAGTTCCTAATCAGATCGGCGTACTGGTTCATGCCTCTCTTTTCCAACTCTTCCAAGAACACTGACCAGGGGGAAATGTTGCTACGATAAGGGTTGGAACACGGTCCGGTGTACATACCCCGCCAGGACCGGTTGATAGGCCGCCACCCGGCCCTGTAGAAGCCGCCGCCGGGCCCGGTAGAGAGACCTCCTCCCGGCCCGGTTGAGAGGCCGCCACCTGGACCTGTCGAAAGCCCACCATCGGGGTCCAGTTGACAGTCCACCACCTGGACCCGTAGACATTCCACCACCAGGTCCGGTCGATGCACCTCCGCCTGGCCCCGTGGACATTCCACCTCCTGGACCAGTTGACAGTCCGCCACCTGGACCAGTGTATTGATCTCTTGGCCATGTATTGCGAGACATAATGACTCTCCTTTCGCGTGCTATGCGACTAACGAGTGAGATCAGCGGTGGCTGTAAGCCGCTACAAGCCCTTGTTAGGTCACAAAGTCATACTATCCCAATGTTCTATCGCATGGAAAAAGCGCTCCAGCGACCTGCGATCAAAAACCTTTGCTATCTTAGGATAAGAAAAGCCAGTCTGCGAGATAAACCCCTTCCATCGCCTGTCTATCATGACTACGTCACAATAAGAAACTGGAACAATCACGTGGAATAGGTCTTGCATTCGCTGTAGTCAGCCATCTTCATTTTGGTGTTTCTGAGAACGAAGTCAAAGGCCATTACAAGAAGTTCTCTTGTCGCAGCCTGGTACTTGGGTCCTTGAAGCTTTAGCTTCTTAAACCTATCCGAAGCCTTCTTGAGGTATTCAGGGTTACTCCTTCCCTTCTCAAAGGTCGCTCCATACCGGTCAGGAATCTTGTGCTGCTTTCCAACATGTGCTTTGATGGTTGCTCAGAAACGGCTGTAGCGATGATGTCTGCAACATGCCATGTTGCTGGACGATTGCGGGCCACAAGATATGCCGCGACTATCTCTATCTCGGCGGAAGGGTTCTTCACGGCCACTATTGAAGAGGGATTCGAGATTAGGGTGTTTTCTTTCTGTATGACTTGATGAGAGTCCATATTAATCAGCCCGCAGTCTTCAACGTCTCGAAGCATATCGAGAATGGACTTCACCTGATTCTTATCGCCCTGTTTGGAAATCTCGATCATGTTTACCACGGAGAGCCTTAAAGTACCTGCTCTTTCGTTCATGATGTTGATGAACCTATCTCGATAAGTGGTGTTCAGGGATAGGTCGTTCAGAGCCCAGTGATCCAAGTAAACCATTGGGCTTCGGAAATGTTCCTGAATCTCTATCTGGCCGTTCCCTCTTTCAATCCTCTTATACATCGCTGTATTCCACTATTGACCTAACGTTAAGCTAAAGGGCGCCGCCTTCTTTTGCCGCGTCCCTCTTGCGCGATTTGTTAGGGCTTAAGCCCAATCACTGCAACTCCAAGCGCCGAGGGCTACGATGAGGCTCAACAAAGCAACGACATATGCTCTGTGAATTGCGTTCCAGCCACTGTCTGTAAGCCTGTATAGAGGCGCCTGTTCTGAAAAAACAAAGCCCGGTGGTAGACTGCCGTCAGCAGTCAACTTTCCTCTAGGAATAGCATTGGCTATTGGTTCTACCCAACCACGGAGATGGCAAGTTCTCAGATTTTCTTCTGTCCGTTCATCGTGTGGAATCGATTTCTCAATCACCCACACGTCGCCTGGCTGAAGAATTAAGACCACCCTTTGCCTTGAAAGAGCTTTAAGTGTTCTATATATTGAATACTCTCGTCTCATGGTAGCCCTAAAATAGAAAAATGGGGACACATACCATTTTTCAACTTGAATATGACAAAATGCTCTCCAGACAGAAACACGTCAGTTCCCTGACTGTTCCCCACTCTTCACATACCTTCGGCAGCGAGCATATTTTGCACAATTCCGTAATCCGATCCTTGGTAGTATCAAGAGTCCCTGCGTTCTCATGCAGCGTGAGTAATTGCTTCAAGTACTTCCCGGCTACCAATCGATGAAGTTTATCTTTCTCCTTAAGACCAAGCCATTCGAAAACACCCTTCTCACCCTTCGATGTGTTGCACTTCAGACAAGCCAGCACCACATTGTCAGCGGAATTGTCCCCTCCCCTACTCTGTGGGATTAGATGATCCGTCGTCAGATTTTCCGGTGAAGCGCAGTACACACAAATCTTGGGCAACTCCTGCTCACGTTCCCACTCACGCATCCTTGAAAGAACTGGGACGCGGCTCCGCTTCTGGGAGGGGATGGGATAAACCTCCTATTTTTCTGTTTTGAGGCTGCACTGCGCTATTTTCTCGTTTAGCCAATCCTTATGTGTCTCAGTATCGAAGACAATTTGCTTCATCAAGGTTTGGAATTCGATGTCGCTGCTCCGAACGATTTCCCCATACTTGCTTTCCAAAAGAGATTCTTCGATGTCGCGGGCGACAAATAGAATTTTGTCCTTAGCAATGTCCTGTTTTTCCAGTCTTTCAATATTTGATCTCACGGACGAAATGAATATCTGGACAGTAGGGCGTCTAAACGGGTGGCCCAACTCAAAGCTTTCCGGCCTTTCCTGCATAATCTTTATCATGTCATCTATATTCCGGGCGTGCTTCAGCTCAGCCTGTTCCATCCTGCTCCAGAATTCTTTGTCTTCGGCCCACGTCTCCCCGCAGGTTCGATATAGCTGCCCCACCGTCATTTCAAGCTCTTTCATCATTCCTAAGGTATCTAGGGTGCGCTTCAGTTCTTTTTGCAGCATAGTTAGGGACCAGTGAATGTGTAGGTTATTAAGGTTGAGTAGTTGCCTTGGGAAATGGGGACACAATCCATTTTTCGTCTTTTAGCTCTTGTCTTTGCGTTCGGTGCAGGCATATATAACCTTCTCCGAACACGACCCGATAAGCAAAAAACCCCATCTCATTTTTGAAATGGGGTTTCGCTTTGCTTCGGCTTCATTTTCTCACCCTGTGCTTAAAAAAGCACGGCGCAAAGCGCATGGCGCATAGCGTAACCATGAGAAGCAAAAGAATTTTCGTCGACCGAGGGTAACAAATCCCTCAAGAAACATCGCATCAAAAAACCAATGGGTGATTGCTCTTTAGATCGGAGCGGGTCGTAAGCCTGTTGTTGGGTTTCAGTCTACTCCAATCGTTTCTGAATGTCCATGTAAACTTTGTGCAAATTGTTTGCCAAGGCCATGCCAGCGCATCCAATACTCCTTAATACATTGAAATTGTAAAGCTTTTCTGTGGCTTGGGGTCGCGTCAGATGGGCTGCTGTGGAATGAAACTTGCCATTTGTTCACAAATTGGTTGGACAGGCGGCCTCGCTCGTCCGAGGTTTCAACACTCTCAGGAACAGAGAGGCTTGTGATCGGATCTCCTGTACAATATGGATAGAATCTGAACCTCCAACTTTTTTGTCTTTCCTTTGTTTTCCTGATATACTCGTTTCGGTCATAGTCCAAAGAGGAATCCTTCTGTGAAAACCATAGGCCTACTGGGTGGCATGAGTTGGGAATCGACTGTCACGTACTATCGTCTCATCAACGAAGGAGTGAGGGAGCGGCTCGGAGGACTCCATTCTGCCAAGATTGTCCTTTATAGTGTTGACTTTCATGAGATCGAGCAGCTTCAGCACCAGGGAAAATGGGATGAAGCCGGGTTGCTCCTAGCACAGGCCGCCAAGCAGGTCGAGTCTGCAGGCGCTGACTTTCTCGTCATCTGCACAAACACCATGCATCGGGTCGCTTCGCAAATCGAAAGTCATATCAAGATTCCTCTTCTTCACATTGCAGATGCAACTGGTGAGGAGATCAAAAAGGCTAGCCTCAATACCGTGGGTCTTCTCGGAACCCGATTCACCATGGAGCAGGATTTCTATCGAGGCCGTCTGACAGAAAGGTATGACCTAAAGGTATTAGTTCCGGACGAACGTGAACGGGAATTAGTTCACCGTGTCATCTATGAGGAGCTCTGTCTTGGAAAAATAAAGGAAACCTCGCGAGACCAGTATGTGACTATTATTCAGGGTCTCCTTGACCGTGGAGCACAGGGGGTCATTCTTGGATGCACGGAAATATCTCTTCTAGTCAAGCCTGAGGATGTACGCACAAGACTTTTCGACACAACCGCTATTCACGCCCGCAAGGCTGTGGAATGGGCAATTCAAGGCTTTAGGCATAAGGTACAAGGCTAAAGGAATCAGGGTAGGATGACGTTAAGAATTCTTATTCTAATTATGGCAATCTTGGGGATGTCTCTATTCTTCTTGGGACTCCGTCGTCTTTGGGGCCGCGGGGTCATCGCAGGATGCCTGCAGGGATTGTCGGGTCTGTTACTTCTCGCAATCTCTGCCTTGATCATGGCTATCTCGATTAACTTTTTCACCTACGATCGGCTGACATATGAAGCGCCCGTGGCGGAAGTACAATTTCGAGAGAGAGCCCCGCAACACTTCTGGGCCTATATTACTCTTCCTCACACACGGGCCATGGTTTTCTGACCTGCGGGGAGACGAATGGCAACTAGATGCCCGAATCCTGAAATGGCATGGCATTGCCTTTCTTTTCGGGTTCGACACGGTCTACCGCCTCGACCGTCTGAGCGGTCGGTACCGTGACATTGCTCAAGAAAGAACCGCCGAGCGCACTGTCTATTCTCTGGGCGAAGATCGGGGTCTGGATCTTTGGACGATTGTCCAGAAACACGGACGCTGGCTCCCCTGGGTCGATGCCGTCTATGGAAGCGCTACGTACATGCCTATGGTTGACAGAGGGAGTTACAATGTACTGATCAGCACCACGGGTCTACTCACGCGACCCAGAAATGATATCGCCAGAGAAGCGGTACGCAAGTGGCATTAGAGATTTCTTGACGTCAGTTTCAGACACAGTGTGACTTGTTGAAATCCAACAGTCGAAGTTATGAAGAACAACTCAATCACCGGAAAAGAAAAATTAGCGAGGCTTATTGCAGAACCGTCAAGTCCTGTGGTGATCCGTGGGGAATTGTTTGTAACCCCTAAGGTACTTGCCGAGGTTGGCTTTGATCAAACACCAACGGGGGTCGTCGACTTCTTTTCATCGATCAACGCTGATATCTTTTTCTACAATTGGACAGATTCATCGAACTCCTCGGACTTTCATGAAATGATGGAACTCTGCCACAAGGCCGGCCTCGGCTTTGGTTTAACCATCGACGGCCCTTTCGAGCGCCTTGCCCAAACCGGAGACCTTTTCTCTCTGCTTCAAGAAATTGGAAGAAACCCTTCAGCTCTAAAAAGCAGAATAGCTGACAAGGTAGAAGAGTTCGAAAAGGATCTCAGAGCCATTGGGACATTCCAGGAGGGTCCCATCCTGATCTGCGAAGATATCGCCTACGATCAAGGTCTCTATTTTTCACCCGCCATCTTCAGAGAATCGTTACTTCCGGTTTATCAACGTGTGATGACTGACCCTTCGTTAGGCGGATCGCTCTGGGGATGGCATTCTGACGGCAATCTATCAGCGATTCTCCCCGATCTTGTGAACCTTGGGATCCGGTTTTTTTCTCTTGAAACCGAGTGTGTTGATCTCCTCAAGTTCAAACGCAATTATCGGGACCAAGTGACTCTCGTCGCTGGTCTTCGAACAGCCTGGCTCGTTGAAGAGGACTGGGAGCACGAGGAAGAGTTTCCAGGGATTGAAGAGATAAGATCTTTGGTCAACGAGGGAGGTTTGATTTTGTCCTCTACCTGCGGCATTTATGATGCTCACTCACTCCAACAATTAAGAAAGATTTACCACGCCTTGGAAGCCACATCCGATCCTTTCCATGAAGGGCCAGTCCCTTGAAAAAATATAGAAAAAAAGCGAATGCTGTGTCGGGGAAACTCACGATGAAGACGTTTCAGGTCATCTTTCAACCGTCCGGAAGACGCGGTGACATTACGGGAGATAAAACGATTCTCGAAGCCTCGAGGGAACTTGGGAGTTGAAATCGAATCTCTTTGTGGCGGCGTGCAGAATTGCGGAAAATGCAAAATCAAATTGGAGACGGGACACTTCGAAAGGTATGGGATCACCTCGCTCCAAGAACATCTGTCCCCATTCACAGAAGAAGAGAACGAATTCATTAATGAAAAGGAGAGAGCCGAAGGCTATCGTTTGGCCTGTGCAGCACACATCCGGGGTGATGTCCTGATCTTTGTGCCGGAGGAGAGCCGGATTGGACAACAGGTGGTGAGAAAAGGAGCTACCCAACGATCGATTGCCTTAAAGCCTGCCATCTCCTTATATTATCTAGAACTTTCACCTCCCACGCTTCACGACCTTCTCGGAGATTTCGATCGACTTCACAAAGCCTTGAGAGAGAATCATTCTCTGCCTTCTCTTGAGATCGACTATCCCATGCTCTTGAAACTACCTTCTGCTCTTCGTGAAGGGCAATGGAAAGTCACAGTTGCTGTGTGGATGGACAGAGAGATCATTGATATACGACCTGGAAAGGTAACGAATATCTACGGTCTCGCTGTCGACGTGGGAACAACTACCGTGGCAGCTTATCTGTGTCACCTTCACACCGGGGAGCTGATCGCCACTGAAACGATGATGAATCCCCAGGTGGTTTACGGCGAAGATATCATGTCGAGGATCGCCTACACCACGAACCAATCTGGAGGTCTGGAGACGATCCACCAGTCGATCATTGAGGGTTTGAACCGACTCATTGAAACGATTACTCAAAAAAGTAACCTCCGCCCTGAAGACATCCTGGAAGTGACGATGGTCGGCAACACGGTCATGCACCATCTTCTCCTCAAGATCAGCCCTGAGTACTTGGGGTTATCCCCCTTTCCTCCGGTCATCCATCGCTCCGTTGACGTGAAGGCCAGAGAACTCGGATTAAAAGTCCACCCATCAGCCAATGTCCATGTCTTGCCCGTGGAAGCAGGTTTTGTGGGTGCGGACAATGTGGGAGTTCTCATTGCCGAAGAACCCTACCTCCAGGATGACATGCTCTTAATTATCGATATCGGAACGAATGGGGAACTCGTGATGGGAAATCGGAAGAGGCTGATGTCAGCGTCTTGTGCCACGGGTCCGGCTTTCGAGGGCGCCCATATCAAATACGGCATGAGAGCTGTTCCTGGCGCCATCGAAAGAATTCAGATCGATCCCCAGACCTGGAACGTAAGATTCAAGGTGGTCGGCAAAGACGGATGGAATGGAGAGATCAAGAATCCCGAGGCGAAGGGGATCTGCGGTTCTGGCATCATTGATGGAGTGGCCGAACTTTACCGGAGCGGAATCATTGATAAGACCGGCCGGTTCAAAAAAGATATCCCCTCTCCCCGGTTGAAGGTGTCCAACGGGAGTCCTGAATTCATCATCGCGTGGAAGGAAGAGACATCGATCGGGAAAGAAATTACGATCACTCAGCAGGATGTGCGGAATGTTCAATTAGGCAAGGGAGCCCTTTACACGGGAGCGAAGTTGCTCATGCAGAAACTGGGAATCAAGAAGCTGGACAAGGTCGTCTTGGCCGGCGCCTTCGGGAGCTACATCGATGCCAAGGAGGCTCTGATTCTCGGGATGTTTCCGGACTGCGATCTAAAACATATCTACGCGGTTGGAAATGCCGCAGGAGATGGTGCGAGGATCGCTCTTCTCAACAGTGAGAAGAGACTTGAAGCCGAAGAAATTGCGAGACGCGTGGAATATTTGGAGCTCACCATTGAAAAAGAATTTCAAGACGAATTTATGCACTCGATGGCTTTTCCCCATATGCGTGACCCCTTCCCCCACCTCAAAGGAATTGTGAGGGACGACATCCTCAATCAATGAAGGCCCTTTCCTATCTGATTTTGGGTGGCGGACATTTCGGAAGACTGGCTGCCGAGAGACTCCTCCAAGAAAATCCCCTTTCAGACATTCTGGTCGTGGACCGACAGGCAAAGCCCTTGGAGGCCTTCGACTCATTGTCGGTACAGCTTTCTCTCGGCGACGGAGTCTCAGAATTGGATCGACTCCTGAAAACGGGGCACTCTTTCGATTACGTGATTCCATGCATCCCGTTCCATGGTGCTTTCGAATATCTCCTTCACAACCTAAAACCCTTAGGTGCAAGACGGAGCAGTATGCCTCCATTCTCAGGATTACCAAATGCCTTGATGGGAGAGAACGGTGATCTCTACACAAGCCTCGCTGATTTCCTCTGTCCTGAGGATTGTTTGGAACCTCCCCTCCATTGCACGGTGACGGGAAAGAGACGCGAAAAGCCCCTGTATCAAATCCTTGCAGATGCCTTCCGATCCTACGAATCAAGGGTTATTCAGAGTCAGCAATTAGCGCCAGGTGTCGGAGGTTTTCCGCCGAGGATATTAGGCGATCTTCTGGAGGATCTTGGGGCCCTTGCCATGCTCGGCCAGCCCATTCTGATCAGCACCGCTTGCCGCTGCCACGGAGTCACCTCTGCTTTTTCGTTCCCCATCTCACGTTAAGGAGCTCTTCCTTCCTGATCAAAACCCTCTTTCAAAATTGATGAGACCCTTTAGGGGTTCTTTCTTAAGGTACCTCTGAAAATTCTCCTTGAAGATTTCGACCATTTCTTCGGGAACATTGGGCCCAGAGACGTGAGCAGAGAAAATGAGGTTGGGGCAATTCCACAGGCGACTCTCCGGAGGGGGTGGCTCTTGTTTCATCACATCGAGGACCGCTCCGGCAATCGTCTTCGTTCTGAGAGCTTCCACGAGTGCTTCCTCATCGACAACGGTGCCCCTCGAAATGTTGATGAAATAGGCTGTATTCTTCATAGCCCTGAAGGTCTCTCGATTGATGAAATTTATGGTTTCAGGGGTAGATGGTAGTGTCACCACAAGAAAGTCAGGTTCCTTCAAGAAATCTCTGAGTTCAGAAGGACCGTACTGGCGATCCACGATACCGACATCCTTTTTCACCATATCCCAGCTGACCACGCGCATTCCTATACTCTTCGCTTTCTGGGCCACAACCGTCCCCATGTTTCCCAATCCCATGACCCCAAGGGTCTTCTTGTGGACGAATTGCAGGAAGAAAATAGTCCCATCTCTTCTCTCTTTGTGCCTTAAGGACTCGTGAGATGTCTTGAGAGAAATAGAAGATATAGGCCAGGGCATATTCGGCCATGTACTTACCGAAAACCCCAAGGACTCGGCACACGGGGATGTTCTTGAACTGCTCGGCGTTCTGGATGAACTTCTCAACACCTGCGGCCATCACCTGAACCCACTCCAGCTTCGGCATTTTTTTGAAAAGATCTTGCGGAAATGACATTTCCACAAGAGCGATCTCCGCCTGTGACGCGTATTTTTCTGCTTCTTCTCGATTCTGACAGACAAAAACCTCGGCTTCTGGGATGTGCTTCTCGAGCAACACCCGATAAACCTCTGCATCCTGTGGATCGAAGAAAAGTACCTTCTTTTTCATGTCCGTGGCCTCCTCCCCGGGTGACTGTTTTAATTTCTTGAATTCTTTATCTTGATGCGATAGATTCTCCTATAATCTTTTCTTTAATTCTGGTCAAGAAGAAAACGATGACGGATGGTCAGCGGTTCAGTTTCGAGACGTTGAAAGAGGAGGCGGAGAGAAGCTTCCCTCTCGTCATCCCCAGGTCTAAACATCCCATCTCCAGAAAAATGATCGATGAAGAGGCCCTGAAGGTCCTGTACCGACTCCATCGACACGGGTACCTTGCCTACCTCGTGGGTGGAAGCGTCCGCGACCTCCTCCTCGGGAAAGTGCCAAAAGATTTCGACGTGGTGACCAATGCGCACCCGTATGAGATTAAGGCTCTGTTTAGGAACAGTCGAATCATCGGGCGGCGGTTTCGGCTGGTCCACGTCTTTTTCAGTACCAAAAAGACGGTTGAAGTGTCGACCTTTCGAAGTCGCTCAGAATTTGAAGTCTTCGAGACAGAAGAAGGCGAAGTCATCCACACGGAGAGCTTTGGAACTCCCGAAGAAGACGCCATGCGTCGTGACATTACGATCAACGGCCTGTTTTACAATATCGCCGATTTTTCCATCATTGACTGTGTGGGAGGGATGGCCGATCTCAGGCAAGGGATCATTCGGACCATCGGAGACCCGGGAGAACGATTCCATCAAGATCCGGTTCGCATGATCCGGGTGATCCGTCATGCCGCCCGCACAAACTTTGCGATTGAGGATCAAACCTATCAAGCCATCCTCCACCACCGAGAAGAGATTCGGAAGTGCTCTCCTTCCCGTCTTCGAGACGAATTTCTTCGCGATCTGAAGGAAGGAATGGCACAGGCCTCACTTCACCTCATGCTTCAAACCGGTCTTTTCCTCTCCATCTTCGCCGATTTCGAGAGCGTGTTTGGAGAACAAAATCCTTCCCATGAACGGAACAAGCACTTCTTTCTGTCTCTCTTCGGTCTCGTGGACCAACTTCTCCAAAGGGGAAGACAGGTCTCGGATGCGGTCTTGATCGCCTTGTTTTTAACCCCCCTCGTCCGTGCCGCCACACCCGAGCCTCTTCCTCTCGACGAAAAACGACGGCCCAACGACTTGATTCACACCCTCCGTTGGGCTGTCAGTCAGGTGATTGCTCCCTTTTCTTTTCCCCGAGGGATCAAGGAGATGGTTTCACAGATCCTCATGGCCCAGTGGATTCTGGACAAGGCCGCCCGGCGGGGGTTCATTCCCAAACGGATTAGGACAAAGAAGTATTTTCAGGATGCGGCTTTGCTCTTTGGGATCAAGGCGAGAGCAAAAGGAGAGAAGATCCCCTGGCTATGTCGTAGAGTGTTGCCCTCCGACCTCTTCCCAGGGTGGCCCCAAAGACCTGCACACAGCTCTCACAGAGCGGGATCCGAAGCTTCCTACCTCATCAACACAGAAGGAAGGAACGTCGCCAGCTGCGGAAAAAGAAACAACAGGGCCGCGCAGACGATCAGACTGATCAGGAACGGATAAACTCCGCTGTAAATCACGCTAAACGGAACCTTGGTAATATTTTTCACCACAAACACGTTGATGGCCACCGGTGGAATGACGACGCCGATCATGACGGTGATGGCGATGATCATGCCAAACCACATGGGGTCGAACCCCAGCTTGATGATGGCAGGGTAGAAGATCGGTGTCGCGAGGACCATGAAGGCCAGGTCGTCGATAAAGGAACCTCCCAGCTGATAGATCAGACTGATGAGGATCATGATCACATAGCGGTTCAGCGGAAGGGAGACCACCCAGTCGGAGGCGATCATGGGGATCTTGGTCACTGCAAGGAAATGGCCCAGGATCGTGGAGCCTGCGATGAGCATGAGTACCATGCAGGCCGTGCGTAAGGATTCCGCCACCGACTTTATGTATCCTTTGAGGTTGATATCCCTCTTGGCAATCGACAGAAGAAGCACGGCAAAGGTCCCCACGCTCCCTGCTTCTGTCGGCGTGAAGAAACCCTCCATGAGTCCTCCAACGATCAGAATGAAGATAACGATGACCCAGGCCACCTCCGGAAGGGATCTTATCCGTTCCTTCCAGGTCGATTTCTCACCCTTCGGTCCCAAGGACGGATTGATCTTGCACCATCCGTAGATGATACAGATAAAAAAGAAGGCAATCATCAAGCCTGGAATGATACCTGCCAGGAAGAATTTCCCGATGGACTGCTCCGTGATAATGCCGAAAACGATGAGGGTGACGCTCGGAGGGATGAGGATGCCCAAGGTGCCCACGGTAGCCACGATCCCGGTCGAGAGCTTCTTGTCGTAGCCGTAGCGATCCATTTCAGGAACGGCCACGCTGGCAAAGGTGGCGGCCGTGGCCGGCGAGGATCCGCAGATGGCCTTGAAGGCCGTGGCCCCTGCCACGGTGGCCATGGCCAGTCCTCCGGGGATGTGACCGATGAACTTGTACGAAGCGTCGAAGAGCCTCTTCGCGATGCCCGCATTAAATGCAACCTGCCCCATGAGCACGAAGAGCGGAATGACCGTAAATCCATACGAGGCAAAGACGTCGAAGATATCCTTGGCCAAGAGGTTCAGGGCAGCGCTGTACGAAACGATGTAGCCGAATCCCAGAAAGCCGATCAGGGCCATGGCAAAGCCCAATTCGATCCCTGTCAGAAAGAGGAGCAAGACGACTGCCAGGCCAATAATTCCCACTGATCACTTCACTCATATTCCCCTCCGAAGATCTTAACGATATCGCAGACCATGACCAGACACTGGATCAAAGCAGCAGATTCCCACTCCATAGGCCACCGGATAGAAAGGGATACTGCAAGGTCGGGAGAGACTTCGCCCGATCTCTGAAGATCCAGGCCATACTTGAACAGGTTCCAGCCGATCAAGAACGAATAGGACGAGCACCATAGCATCGGGTCACAATATTGAAGACATCTCTCACTTTCTGAGAAAATTTCAGAATAGCGAAATCGACAAAGATATGGGCTCTTAGCCACGACGTGAAAGGAAGAGAGAAGCCAATGACACGGCCCCGGCAAAAGCGACCAGTTCATAGGTGCCGACGATCGGCCTTCTGAAAATTCTCAGAATGACATCGGAAACGGTCAAAAGCATGAGGAACGTTAGGCTGATCCCTGCAATGATATTCAGGAACCGAGCTAATCCCTCGTACTCTGTTCAGGAATCCATTCATCGGTGCTCCTCTCTCTGTTCTTTCCGATACGACAAGAAAGAAGGGAAGAGATGACCGGAGAATTCTCTTCCCTCTCGCTCGATCCTATTGCTGAAGCTGTCTTAGTCGATCCTGGCAGAACTTCAACGCCTCTTCTGCAGGCAGCCCTTTTGCCTTCTTGTCCTTGATATACTCGTCAAACATGGGAGAAACCGCTTTTGCCCACCTTGCATCCTCTTCTTTTGAAAGAGGGATGAGGGTGTCACCCTGCTTTACCGCAAAATCAGTTCCGATTTTGTCGATCTCATCCCAAGTTTGCCCCTGCTTCACAATCCACTCCTCGTTGATCTGTTCGATGATCTTTCTGGACATCCGGGGGTAAACGAATTCCATTTTTCTCTTGTTCATCACCACAAAGAAAACCATGTTATAGGCGGAACCATAGTTTTGAGTCGTATACTTTACCACTTCTCCGAGTTTCCAGCCCTGAAGAGCCTCCATCGGGCAAACAACTCCCTCCGCGACACCTCTGCTGATCGCATCGTAAGCATCACCCATGGGCATGGCCACAGGGGTCGCCCCAAGGTTGGCTACCACCTTTGCCGTAGTGCCGGTTCCACGGATCTTCATGCCTTTCAGATCCTCCAATGTTTTTACCGGTTTCTTGGTATGGAGAATTCCTGGGTCCATGGGCATGGAGGTACATGACCTTTGTCTCATCCAATTCCTTGGGCTTGAATTTATTGTAGAAGTCATTGACCACTCTTGTTGCCGTCATCGCGGTCCTGGAACCCAAGGGGCAGGTCGAGAACTTCGCACAAGAGGGAACTTCCCCATCGTGTAAGAGAGCACGGAAAAACCGATATCTGAAATTCCTTTCACAACGCCGTCATAGCATTTGTCAGCCGGCGTAAGGGTTCCACCGTAGAACATGGTGACCTGTACCTTTCCATTGGTTCGTTTCTCAATCTCTTTTCCCCACTCGGCGGCCAGCACGGCGTTCTTGTGAGGTGCAGGGAAGAAGGTGGAGTAATTAAGCTTCACCTGTGCAAATGCAGAGGATGCATACAGGAAAAAACTGAGGAAAAGCAAAGAGAAAACTACAGACACCAATTTGCCTTTTTTCATTTCATTCCTCCTTTTCAAAGTTGTTTAATCTCTGGAAAAACGTCGTTGTTCTTTTCGCATACTGCTCGGCTTCTCACCTCCCTTTTTTAGAGTTTCGATCGTAAACCGGTCCTCCCTTGTGGAGGCCTGATATTACGGGGTCTCTTTCTTTACAAATAGTTACACGGACCCCTCCGTATGAGGGCTTTGAGAATTTTTACACAAGTATATTTGATTAATTTCTTTTGTCAAGCACAAAATTTTAAGGGAATGGCAAACCTTTCGAATAGAAATAGAAATTGGGTTATGCCTTGGACAAAAGAGAAGGATTCTGAGTGGGCAAGGCGGAGACAGATTCTATCTCATTTATCTAAAAACCGATTCCAGGACTGAATCGACACCCAGTTTCTTGATGGCCTCTCGATGGTGTTCCAAGGATGACTCGACCCGTGCCTTCAATTTCAGACGAAGCATTTTTTTCTTGGGATTTTCCGCTTCAAGATGATTCAAGGTTTGTCTTAAACATTCACCAATACCCCTGGTGAAATCCCTGGCTCCCGCATCGCCTGTGAAAACAATCGCCCCATCTCGGTATTCAAATTCACCGCCAAAAGGATCGAGAAAAGGATATTCCGACGATTTCTTGATCAAGGACTCTTTGAATGCCTTGAGAAAAGTCCCTCGTTGAGAACCTCTGTCAAGCATGTTTTCGGCCATGGAAAGGACTTCCTGAAAAATCTGAGTGATCTCGTCGAGTCCTCCGTTCCCCTCGGGTTCTTCCGTCTCCCTCATGGGAGATTTGGACTGACTCCGATAAACATTCAGGAGGGTCCCCTGTTTCACCGCATTTTCTAAAAACAGAGGAATCGATTTTTTCTCGATAACGGAAGGACCTGATTCGGTCGTCATATACAAATCGACCGGTTCTCCCCCTCGGAAGAAAAGAACTCCCAGGGTTTTCTGATCCTTTGTCAGGATCTCCAGAAAGCCCTCATGTTTATCCTCTCGTAGACTCAGAATGAGACGATCGAGACGGGTGAAATCCGTGGAAAGTCCTTTGAAAACAATCTCATGGTTGAATACTGTCTGCCATCATGGAGACTCTCTCCGGCGGCCACCGGTAGACATTCAGAACCCCATCCTTTTGGCTCGACAAGGCCAAAAGGGAGCGGACAGCTTCCTGTCCTGTCAGTCTCTTTCTGGTCTGATGTTCGTATGGCCTCCGCATTCACCACTTCACCGGACACCAGAAAAAGAACCCCTCTGCTTCCCGGGAATTCGACATCCAAGGTCCCGCTAAAGCCCTCCGATTTTAGAGTAGAAAGAAGAGCGACAAGATTCGTGTAAGCCGTAGACAGATTTTGGTGTTTTACCTCGCCTTTTGGAAACTTCATGGCTTTCCCCTTTCTGATTTTTTCCTTATTCGAAACTTCGCTGGGTCTTCACCCGTTCGGCCGCGCGAAGCTCCACCTTGAGGACGGGATAAATGAGCGCGGCTCAGGTGAACCTCAGCCCCTCGACCCGACCTTTCGACAGCTCAAGGCCCTGGGCTCAATCGAAGGGCTCGGATCGAAGGCAAGCCCCACCCTTCCTGTGAGGAGTCAGATTCATTTCTTCTCTCGTCTCTTCTGCAACCGTTCGATCGCCGCTTTGACGCTTGCCTGCATCCTCTCAATGGACTCTGCGAGAACGCTGACCTCGCCCCTGGCCTTGAGCTGAATCGGTGTATCTAACTCTCCCATGCTGATCTTGTCCGCCACTTCAGAGAGATAGCGGATCGGCTGAATGACCGAACGCGAATAGAGGTAGATCACAACCAACAGGATGAGGAGAACGGCTGAAATGATGATGTAGAAGATCTGAAACTTCTCCTGATATTGTTTCTGGTACCGCCACTCGATCTCCTCCATCTTCACCTCGATGGCCTTCGAAGGCTTCGAGAATTCCTCGATATACGTGGTCGAGGCAACGATTAAATCGGTCCCTCGAACTGGAACCAAATACATATACTTTGGCCGTATCTTTCCATCCGCATCTTTCCAGTCATAGGTCCCCCAGGCCGGACCCTTCAGGCTGGCCTCCAGAATCTTCCAGAAGGCCGGGAGCTTCTCGGCCAGATCGTGTAAATCCGTTCCTACGATTTGCGGATTCACATGAAAATAATTGAACCCCTTGTTGTCATGAACAGCTGTGTATCCCGTTTCTCCTACCTTCTGTACAGCAATCTCTTGAAGCCATGGGTCCTTCAACACTTCTTCTTTCTTCAGTTTGGGATGGGCACGGACAAAGATCTCGATTTGAGCAGCCACGTCCTTCGCCTTTTGCTCAATGACCCTCTCCCCAAGTCGATCGAGTGAGGCTTTCGATTCCTTGAGAGATGCGGCGCTGAGTTCCTTCAAGCTTCCTGATCCCAGCTCTCTAAGACTACTCAATCGATTTCCATAAAGGTCCCAACCGGTAAAAACCATGACCCCAATGACGAGAAATGCCACCACAATGGGGATGAATACTCCCAGCAACAGCCTTGGCAACAAACCAAGACCTTTCTTCTTTGTCACTGCCATACGGGACCCTCCTCTTTCTCAGTTCTCCGCACGCCCGGTAATCCCTACCTTCCCACGGAGAGAAACTGCATCATGGCTTCGACGAATTCTCTCCTTCTCGTCTCATTGGAGATCTCCTCTCCTAACCCCTCAATCAGATAGTCGACCTGATCCTGAGGGAAGAAATCCTTGGCTTCTCCCAGATCCATCAGTTTGTCTTCGATAATGATCGGGGCCACAGGGCCCATCGCCCTCTTCAGTTCCCGCTCCAGAGCCGGGAAGAAATTGTCCCCCACCCTCTTTCGCCTCAACTGGCGGCGATCCTCAGCTTTTTCCAGCAAACCCGTCTGGACAAGTTGGTAGAGGGTCTTGGACGTCTTGAATTCGTTCCAGCCACTGAGTTCTATGATCTCTGCCACTGTCCTCATCCCATTCGCCAGTGCCAGGACACTCCATTCATCCGGCTTGACATGTCTCTCCTGAGAATCTCTTTGCAATGCGAGACGAAAAATCAGATTAGGAGAAGGAATGACTTCCCTGATCTTGTCCCACTCTTGTTTCCTGTAGGACCATTTGAGCAGGAGCTGTTCCGGGGGGATGTTGATGCTCTTGTCCTTAGAAAACGTATCCGGTTTGAATGTGGCTTTGCCTGCTCTCCACGCAGTGATCGTCAGGAAGGCCTCCTCCCCTTCCATCTGCTGAGTTTTTGAATGGACAACATCTCCCGTATCGAAATAAATTTCTCCCGTCTCTTTGCCTTGGATTGTCAACAAACCTGTCTTCCTCTCAACGAACAGGTTTTTCAGGATGTCGAAAATCTTCAGACGAGAGAGGTCGCCAACGACAATTTCGCGCATTAGGTCCCCTTTGCGCTAAAATAGCAACCATGTGCAGCAAAATGAATGCCAGAATTTGACAGGATTTTACAGCTTTGTGGTGTGGATTTAAGGTCTTGAAATTATTGGTTTTTTATTGAATTGAAGAACTTAGTTTAGGTAGAGATGATAAGATTCTTACCATTCTCGTTCAGGCTTGAACGACGTTTACGTGCAAGTTCAGTTAGATACTAGCCCTCGTCCAAAAACCCTTAGGGTCATGCTTTCTTATGATCCGAAGCTCCGAATTCGTTGGAGATTTCGTCTCTTCAATCACAGGTGCTAACTTCAGCTCCCAGCCGGTATCTCGGCATATCTCCTCCAGACTGACTCCGGGGTGAGTGGACTGTAGGACTGCCTCCCTTGTGACCGGATCAAATTTCAGAATCCCTTTCGTTGTAATAACGGCGCAAGGACCTCCGCCCCTGAGACCGTTCTTCTCCCTCCAGTCTCCTCCCGTTCCAAACCCGGGAGAGGTGACATAACTCACCTTATCCACGAACCTCCGCTTTTCATGGTTCATCATGATCACCAGCCGCTTAGAAAGAGAGGCGATGTCACTTCCTCCTCCGCTTCCCGGAAGACGAACCTGAAGCTCTTCCCTACCGCCAACGTACGTTGTATTCAGATTACCGAAACGGTCTAATTCTGCTCCACCGATGAATCCCAAGCTCACCTTCCCACTTTGCAGAAGTGACATAATATCCATCATTGATGTCGTCCAAACGGCTCCTTCGATGTTTGGCGGGTCAGCCATCGTATAGAGGGCAGCTCGAGATGGTCGATCTCTTAGAATTCCATTCTCAAAAATGCCGATGGCATGAGGTGCATGGGTCTCTTTCGCCAATTGGAAGGCCAGCAGGGGAAGTCTCATTCCCTACGAAGACGATGTCATCATCCCGGATTTCGCGAGAACCGACGACGACCATAAGTTCTTGCATGGTATGACCCGCGGTCATACTGAACTCCCTCTTAATGGCTCAAAAACCATAGTCTACTGGTAAAGATCTCCTGTGCTTTTTGACAGCAAGGCTCTCCAATTTTTTCTTCCCCAAACGTCTCACATACTCTCTTCGATCCTTCACGCCCAAAACCCATGTCTCAAGCCATTTCAAATAACTTTCTCTCTCCTTTGATTCGCGGTGATAACGAATATAAGCCTCGTGATCTCTGTTGTAATACCCCTGAACGGGAGACGGAAGGGCGCTCCAGGACTCTTGAACGACCGCACTCACCAAGAATCCCGGGATGAGGGTACGATTTGGATCTCCCCGAATGACTTTTTTATCGACAATTTCCTCTACGACGACGATCACCTTTCGAGCTGCAAGAGCGGCTTCCTTCGTCACACCACTTCCACCCCAGTAGTGCGTGTTTCCCTCTTCGTCCGCTCTCTGGGCCTGAACAATGGCCACATCCGGCTTCAAAGCGGGAACCAGAGCGAGCCTCTCATCGGTGAAAGGGCAGCGCATTTCGCGGAATGGATGACCTCCCTCCATCATACCTGTTCCTAGGAGAGTTTTGGTTGGGATAAAAGGAATACCAAGAGCCCCTGCCTGAAGGGCCAGCGAGATACTGAAATTGGTATGATCTTCAACCTCAATCTTTCTTGGAACACCCAACTCCACCGCCCTTCGCATATTGTAACCCACACCCATGATGACGTTTCCCACCCAGGCGGCGATCACCTTCTTCACGCACCCTGCCCCAATGACTTGATCGAAAAGGGTGTCCGAGATGGGCCCGATGAGTGTCAGATCTTTTTTCCCCTGACGAATGATCTCGTGACCTACGGCGAAAGGGATCGCAGCCTCGAGAGCTGTACCCATGGCGACGGAGTCACCATCCTTGATCAACCGGGCAATAGCTTCTCTCATGGAGAGGATTTTGGAGGCCATGACTTTTCTCACATCAACCCAAAAAAGGTCACATCCCTGCCCAACAATCTAGCAAGCCAAAGAACGGGAAAGTGCTTCACCCATGAAGCAAAAGCACGGAAAGACAAACCGGCGGGAAAGGGATCATGGGGTTTTGAATTGGATGGATCCAATCATTGTTAGAAGACTCTTTTGGAAAGCATCCACAGCTTTCTTCTCATTACCTGAAACCGATCCTTTCTTCCAATGATCGTCCCGCTCAGAAACCTTCATCCCAAAAGTCTGGACATCCCGAGAGTACCATAGAAGCACGGCATGGTCCGTATCGTAAAGAAACAAGATCTGCCCCTGAAGGGCTAAGTGAGAAGGAACCACAAATCCTTTTTCGATCAAAGGCTTGAGCGTAGTTGCTTCCGGGTTCCATATCATGAGCTGAGACAGGTAATCGATCTGTCTCTCCTCTTTCTTAATCTGACCTTTCGAGTACATCCGTTCCTCGGAGGATGGTTTCAGCGGAGGTACCGTCATGGGTTCGGTCTGAGGATTGGTCTTTTCAGCGATTTGAAGGATCAACAGGTCCTCCACCTGCTTCTTCTGCTCCTTGATCAGGAGATAGGCCCGGGTCTTTGAACTTTCTCTCGGATAGTCTGATGAGAGAGAGTGAACCAAGCGCAGCTCTGAGGGTAGAACCAGTTGTAGGGCAGGTTTATAGGAAATGAGTTGATTTCCCTTGATGTCGAGAAGTTTCTCAGCGCCAAAGGTCTGAGAATAAAAAGTGAGGATCGTTCCGAGCAATATCATCAGGATCCTTTTCATGTTTCCTCTTTCTGTCCACCCAGCGCATGTGGGCCTTATGGACGTCGCTTAATGGAGGACAACTCCGGTCGTCTCTCCATAGTTCATGACCGCCAGCGGACCGCTCAAGTAACTCATCTGAACATGGGTCGGGTCAAGCTGAAAGATCACCAGACTCTTGTCCCGCCACGACCAGTGATCTCCATCGGGCCGCGAGTAGGAAGGTTGCCCAAACCTCTCCAGGAGATGATTCCTCGCCCTCCCGTGGATTCGAACGTCGTCGAAGGTCACATCGACCCGGTAAAGCCTCTTCGATTTTGGAGTGAAGAAGTAACTGAAGAGTGCCGGGGTATCAAGATAAAGGCCGGAGGCATAACTCGCATACGGTGGAATTTCCAGCCGATCCTGATACCACTCATTCCCATCCTTCGCGATGACTTTCTTCACCTCGTCCACAGACGTTCCCCACCTTGCACTCAAGAATCCTTCGGGAAAGGGGGGCGGTTCAACGATCGTCCTCACAGGCCCTGCACACCCCAACAGAAACAAGAAGAGTGACAACAGAATAACGATGGATGCTCTGAAATTAGCCTGCTTCATCTGATCACCCCTATAACATCCTTGATCAGGAATCCCATTGAATGAATTTTAAAGGAACTAAAGAAAATATAACAGAAAATTGGATGATTTAGAAGGAAGGACAAAGATCTACGGATTTTGTCGCATTTAGGCCCTTCGTGATCTCATACATTATGCAGGTCGTTTACTTCAAGGAACTGGCTGAGAAATTTCAAGTCATCCATGTGACCGATGGTCTTTCTTCGGAACAGGTGAAGATGATGAATTTCACCTATTCTCCAGATCTCCAGGAAGCCGTTCAGAGAGCTTCAAAAGGTCTTCCCCACGCTGCTCTCGCAATCTTCCCTCCGGTGGAAATAGCATCCCTGAAGTAACTCAGAGAAAAGGTTGAAGCAGACGGCAAATCAACCGGAGGGATGTAAAGCCTCCTACCCTTGCCATGGCTCTCCAACAATATTACTTTCCCTTAATCTCGGACTCCAGATCGCCGCACCAACAGAGTAATCCACCATCGACATTTTTTACATTCTTCATCCCTGCATGTTGAAGTTTGAGACAGGCCTTGTAGGAACGGAGACCTGATTCACAATGAACGGCAATCTCTTTCTCTTTATCGAGTTCGTTCATTCGTTTTTCCAACTCGCCTAAAGGAATCCAGTTCGAGCCCGGAATTCTCTTCTCCTTCATTTCAGGCTCATCCCGCACATCCAGGAGATGAAAGGCCTGAGGTGAATTCTTCAGTTTTTCTTTCACCTCTGAGGCCTGAATGCTCTGGAACTTTCCTTCCCGTTTGTTCATCAACACATTGGCCGCCACAATGATCGGAGAAAGCACCGGGCTGTAGGGGGGCGCATAACAAAGGTCCACCGAAGCCAATTTCTCACAGTCCATCTTCGCATGAAGGGCCATGGCCAAAATGTCCATGAACTTGTCCGACGGACCTTCGCCAAGAGCCTGCCCTCCAAGAATTTGGCCTGTCTTCTGATCAGCGATCACCTTGAGTGTTGATTCCTTTCGCCCTGGATAATAGTGAGCCCGATCATGGCCTCTTACGATGGCCTGGATGGGATGAAACCCTTCTTTTTCTGCCTCTCTCATGTTAAGGCCTGTCTTGGCCACATTGAAATCAAAAGCTTTAAAGACAGTAGTGCCCAACACGCCTGGAAAGGTTGCATGGCCTCCGCAGACATTGGTCCCCACTACCCTCCCCTGTTTGTTGGCTGTTGAACCCAAAGGGATCCATGTTGTCTTTCCTGTGATGAGATGGGTGGTTTCCGCACAGTCGCCTGCTGCGTAGACTCCTTCGGCACTCGTCTCCATTCTTTCGTTGACCCAGATGGCTCCGGTCTCACCGATTTTTAGCCCTGCTTTCTTCGCCAGTTCAACCTGGGGCCGAACTCCCAAGCTCATGAGAACCGCATCTGCCTCCATTTCCCGAGACGCCGTTATCACATGCGTCACTCTGCCCGACCTCGCCTTTAAGTCCTTTGATTCCTTCGGATGTAAAGATTCGAATCCCTTTCTTCTCGAGGTATTGACGAAGAACGCTTGCCAGATCTTCGTCAAAGAGGGTCAGAATCTGAGGGGCCAGTTCGACGATGGTCACGTTCTTCCCAAGATGCACAAGCGATTCCGCCATCTCGAGACCGATGTACCCTCCTCCAACGATCACCACATTTCGAATCGCCTCTGATCGAATCGACTCCAGAATTCTGTCTGCATCAAAGATCGATCTGAGATAATAGACCTGCTTGAGATCAAGACCCTCTATCCTCGGCCGTATGGGTTGCGCTCCGGTGGCAATGACGAGTCGATCGAAAGTGTCTGAGAAGACTTGGTCATTGTCCAGATTTCGACCGAAAACCATGCGCTTCTCGAGATCGATCGTTTCGACCCGATGGTGTCGCACCACCCGAATCCCATCTTGCGCGAATTTGCCGGGCGTCCTGGAGATCAATTCGTCTCGTTTCGTAATCACCCCACTGATGTAGTAGGGTAATCCACAGCCCGCGTATGAAATCTCATCTTCCTCCTGATAGATGACGATGTCCATCTCAGGATCACATCGCCTCGCTTTGGCCGCGGCCTTTGGACCCGCTGCCACACCACCGATCACAACTAATCTCTTGGCCATAAATCACCTCTCCATAACAGGACAATATTCCCCGTGAGTATTCCGAATCCATCCTTTTATACAAGATAAAAGGATGGAAGAAAAGGGTTTGCAAGAGGATGACGGGAGATTTTTTGGAAGGAGACAGAAGAAGGGACACCCGCTTTTTTGTTCGTAGACAGGGGACCAGCGATGTGATATAAGTTGATTAGAAGGAATGTGGTCGTCCTAGGCCACTGTTCGATTCGATACTTAACTAAAGAATGAAGCTCCCTGCCCTAAAGGGCGGCGCTTCCCGGAAAGGTAATTTTTTTATATTGTCCCCTTGACCCCACCCTAAAGGGCTGGGCTTGCGGGGCCCTTGCCGGCCGGGTTTTCCGAACTCCCAAACCCTATGGAGGACGAACGAAAATGTTGAACCTTGAAGTCAAAACAAAATTGAGAGAAGAAGAAGTGGCAAGCCGGATCAAGAAGTTTTTCGGAAAGGGCGGACTGGGTCTTGACCTGTCAGAGGAAAACCCGCAGTGCCTCTCCTTTCAGGGAGGAGGCGGCTATGTCACTGCAACCCTTTGCTCCGAGGGCGACAAGACCCGGATCAACCTGGTCACACAGGAGTGGGATTTTCAGGTCAAAGAATTTGCCTCCCGTTTACCTTGATGGTCGGACCCGAGCTTCAAACTCTCGGAATCTCGGACCGGCCAGGATGGTCCCGCCGATGCTCTGATCTTCTGGCCTAACCTTTCACTCACTCGCAGTGGAATTGCAGGTACCTGCTGAAACCGAAACTCCAGAACTGGATAGAAAAATCCCTTGATGACACTTACCGAAATATCGCCCCACGGGATAAAGAGTGGAGGATGACCGAACCGAAGGATGAACATCACGGAAAGATACAGTCCTTCTGGGCTCGCCCCGACCGTAAGGCAATTGTTATAGCCTACCTTCCATCGCATCTGGACGCTCTGAAACCGCCAACGCTCGCCAAGGAATGCGCCTGAGGAACGATAGAACCTCGCCAGCCTGAACCAACCTCCAATGTGAGCAATCACATGCGAAATGCTCATCCAAGATACGAGAATGACAAGAAAAAGAAGCTCAAGATTCTTCATCAAATTGACACCGAACTCCCTTCGCCTGAAATGCTGTGACGAGGGCATCCGCAGCCCGAAGGTGACCCGTGGCTGACGACGCCGAGAGAATCATCACCGAATCCGAATGAAGAGAATTCGGATTCCCTTTCTTGAAACTCAATGGGATTCCTCCTTTCGCACCTCTGGTTGAAGAGCTGAAAAAAATTCATTTGCAGTATACCCTGGATATCCGCAGAAACAAGAAAGATAAAGAAATATCTCTCCGACAGTTAATCTTAAATCCTCAATGATCAGAACCCGCTCCTTAAACAAAAAACCCCACCTTGATCTTTGGTGGGACAGGTTTCCATCAGGTTCCCTCCGGTCAGCTTCTGTCCGGTCCTCAGGCGATCCTGGACAGCGGTTTACTCCTCATGAACAAAAGGGCGCCCTATTTTCTTTAGAGAGAAGCTGTGAAATATGTGGTGACCGTCGTAGTCCAACACCCTCATGTCATTCGTCCTCTGCAGGTCCTCCACGATGTCACGGTAGCTGTAATCATAAAGATCTTCACACTGTTCAATAGGAACCTCGCAGGAGATGAACTTTCTGATCCCTTTGGCTTTCAACTTGTTTAAGAAGCTTGGGTCATCAAAGGAGGGATAAGACGTCAGGATGAGGAGCGGCCCCGTTCCCGTAAAAATGATTGCTGCTTTCATTTTCCAACCTCCTTAAAGTAATGAGGCGTTGGAGCAGGCGTATTCTTCCGCGCCGGTGGATAGTGGAGCTCCCCGTCCAATGCCTTGAGTCTCATAAAGTCTTTTTGTCATTTTGACTCCTCCTTCTAAAAAAGCCTCGCCCTCTAAACCCTCCCCTCTTTCATCGAGACCATAGGCCCTCCCGGGTGCGACTTCGCCCCTATCCCAAATATCCTTCTCTGGGGAGAGTGAAATAAAAGGTTGCCCCCCTATTGACTCTTCCCTCTGCCCAGACCCAACCTCCATGCCGGTGGATAATGCGTTGGACGATGGCTAACCCGATCCCCGTCCCTTCAAATTCGTCAGTGCCGGGGAGTCGCTCAAAAACACTGAAGAGCTTGGGTGCGTGCTTCATGTCAAAACCAATTCCATTGTCCTTGACGTAGTAAATGTTGTGGCTCTCCTGAACCGTCCCCCCTACCTCAACGATTCCGGTCTCCATCGGTCGCGTAAATTTTATGGCATTCGACAAGAGGTTCGCAAAGACTTGGCGAATCATCGCCGGATCCCCCCGTGCCGAGGGAAGGGATTGGACCTTCAACTGGAGGGAGTGTACAGGATCCAAGAGTTTCAGTTCTTCAAAGACAGTCGTGGCCATCTGTCCCATATCAATGTTCAAGGTCTTGATCTCCTGATGCCCCAAGCGGGAAAAGGCAAGAAGATCGTCAATCAGTTGAAGCATCTGCTTGGAGTTCGAATAGATCTTGTTCAGGAATTCTTGCCCTCTTCCATCAAGGGAGGGACCCTGCTTTTCAAGCAAGAGTCGGGAGAATCCTCCTATCGCAATAAGAGGGGTGCGGAGATCGTGGGAGACCGAATAAGAAAAGGCTTCGAGTTCCTTGTTGGCTGCTTCGATCGCCATGGTTCGACGTTTCAGATCATCGTTGAGTTTCTTGATCTCCTGTTCTGCCACTCGGCGGTCGGTCATGTCCCGGATGAGAGTTTGATATCCTAAGACACTTCCGTCGTCGGCTCGCCATACCACCGCGGTAAGTAAACAGGTCATCTCCTTGCCATCCTTCCTGCGCAGCTTGACTTCGTAATCTCTGACGGATCCGTTCTGTTCCACTTCCCGTTGGAAGTTGACCCGGTCGGACGGATGAACGTAGATCTCCTGAACGTTCAATTTCATCATTTCTTCTTTCGTGTAACCGAACAGATCCAGAGTGGCCCGATTGATATCAAGGAATTGACCCTCTCGAGTCGAGATGAAGATGCTGTCTTTCGACTCCTCGAAAAGGGTCCGGTACTTTCGCTCACTCTCCCGCAGTGCCTTCTCCGCCTTCTTCTGGTCTGTGATATTTCGAACGATGACAATGATTTGATTGTCAACGAGGGGTAAGAGTCTCGCCTCGTAATCCTGTTCTCCCTGAGGCATGGGCAGTGCATATTCGATGCTCACCATGGCATTGGTTGCGAGGACCTCCAGTTGAGCTTCATCGAAGAGTTTACCCACCGCGGGCGGCAGGACATCTCGCGTCCGCTTGCCGAGGAACATTTCAGGTGACACATACAGGTAGGAGGTGTGTCCAGCATGGTACTCGAGGATGGTTCCGTCCCCGTCCAGTCGAAAGAACAGATCTGGGAAGGCCCGAAAGATGCTTTGAAGTTCAAAGGTGCGGCGAAGAAGATTGATCTCTGCCTGTTTGTGTTGGCTTTCGGAGGTCTCTAATTCAGTCAACCGCTCCTGCAACACATTAACGTCATGAATCAGTTCTTCCTTGGTGCCATTCCGGTCAGCCATTGGGGTCTCATCTGTATTCACTGGCATTCGAGCCATGAGTGAAGCTCCCCGCCCTAAAGGGCGACGCTTCCCGGGAAGGTAATTTCCTTTTTATTGTGCCCCTTGACCCCGCCCTAAAGGGCGGGGCTTGCGGGGCACTTGCCGGTCACATATTCTTGTCTGACGAACCCGGGGAAGTTGTTCCCCTGCAGAGACTTGTGATCCTTCCCTTGAATAGAAGAACCTTGCCCAATCGAAAGAGAGACCGTTACTGCAGTCTCTCAAATTTGTACTAAAAAGTCAACTTTTTCATGTTTTTGCTTCGGGGCTGGCTTTAATCCAGAAAAGTTCGGAGTAGGGTGTTCGGTGGCTAGAATTCGATGGACCAGTTCGAGGGTAGAGGGGCGTTTTTCCTATGAAGTATTTCTCCGAACTCCTAAACTCCGAACCCCTGACTCACCGGAGGTGAACCATTGACAGCAAAATCAGACAGGTTTAATATTAGAGTCCAATGGAAAACATCATTTTAAAGCGATTCAAAGAGAGTGGAGAAGTCAAGGCACGATTCTTGAAGGAAAATCTCCCACGAATGCTCGAGGCCATTCAACTCGTTTCTCAAACCTTTGAAGGGGGAAACAAGCTCCTTCTCTTTGGAAACGGAGGAAGCGCGGCCGACGCCCAACACATCGCAGCAGAATTCGTCAACCGTTACATCATTGACCGCCCCCCGCTTCCAGCCATCGCCCTAACCACCGATACCTCCATCTTGACCAGCGTCTCAAACGACGCAGCCTTTGTTGACATTTTTGCTAAACAGATCAAGGCCCTTGGAAAAGAAGGAGACGTCGCCATTGCTCTCAGCACCAGTGGAAACTCTCCAAATGTAATTCGGGCCGTCGAAGTGGCCAAAGAAACTGGAATCAAAACGGTCGCCTTAACAGGAAACGATGGAGGTGCATTGGCAAAGATTGCGGATATCTCCCTCGTCGTCCCCTCGACCAGCACACCCCGTATCCAAGAAGCGCACATTCTCATCGGACATATCCTCTGCGAAATGGTGGAACACCAGCTTTTCTTCAAGGTGAATCCATAGAGCCTCACCACAAAAGGAGCAACGATGCTGGAAGGATATTAATTGTGAAGACACCCCTTCCTCCACTCGATCGATTTGCCTCCATCGACATCGGAACGAACACCATCCTGCTTCTCATTGCTGAGACGGTCCAGGGAAAGCTGAATCCCCTTTTTGAAATGGAGACGGTCGTCCGCCTGGGAGAGGGGCTCAAAAAAAACGGGGTGGTCTTGCCAGCGGCGATGCAGCGGGGATATGAAACGCTCAAGCAATACCTGGGTTACTGCCGGGCGTGGGATGTTCGTACCATCTTCGCTGTGGGAACGAGCGTCCTCCGTGACGCTGGGAACTCGGGTGAGTTCTGTAGAATGGTCCAGGAAGGGCTTCATCTCAGCGTGGACGTCATCTCAGGAGAGGAGGAAGCTTCTCTCTCCTACCTCGCGGTCGTAAGGGATGTGAGGGAGACTGCCAAACCCATCCTCGTGGTCGACGTCGGAGGAGGAAGCACCGAGTTCATTCTGGGAGAAGGCGAGCGCGTCCTCGAATGGGTGAGTCTTCCTTTAGGTCTGGTGGGGTTGACGGAGCAGTTCCTGATCTCCGACCCAGTGAGAGAAGAAGAATGGGACCGGATGGCGGACGTCATCAGGGCAAGCCTTGCCGAGATCCCTCATCCCTCCGAGTCTTTCTCGATGGTTTCAGTAGGAGGCACAGGCACCACACTTGTCTCGGTTCAACTGCGTTTGAAGGAGTTCATCTCTGAAAGAACTCACCATGTCATCCTCTCAAAGGAGGCGATCCAAAACCAACTCTCCCTTTACCGTTCCAAGACGCTGGAAGGACGAAAGAGCATTCCCGGTTTGCCTTGGGATCGAGCCGATGTGATCCTGGCAGGAGGAACCATACTTTACCTTGCCATGGAGGAACTTCGGTGCCCCTCGGTGATGATCAGCACCCATGGGGTAAGGTATGGCCTTCTCTATAAACGGCTCACGGACAAGTCGGCTTTCCTGCCTGCCTCTCGGTAGGCAGCAGGCCTCGAACGAGTCCTCTCTTTCTGATATCTCGCTATGCGCCATGCTCTATGCGCTTTGCCATTATTCATAGGGACAAGTGGGCGGTGGGTAAACGCAGGGGCTACACCTTCAGACCGGAAGCGACCTCTTCCAGTGCTTGTCGATCAAGGATGACAATCTGATTTCTCTGGACGTCAATCAGGCCCTTGGCCCTCAATTTAGCCAGTGTCCTCGAAAGGGTTTCACTGATCGTTCCCAGTTTTGATGCCAGTTGAGTCTTACTGACATCCAATTCAATCTCATTGGAAGGTCTTCCCTCCTTCGAAAGCCTGATGGAGAGATCAATGAGGTATTTGGCCACACGAGAGGAGATTTCTTTTAACGAAAGCTCTTCAATAAGCGAGGCGAATCGCTTCAAGAAATGGGAGAGGGAGACAATCATATTAATGCTGAGCTGTGGGTTTTTCTCTATCAGTTGAATGAAGTCTCTTTTCTGAAAGAAAAGAAGCTGGCAATCCGTCATGGCCTCAGCAAAGGCAGGGTATTTCCCTTCGAGAAAAAGGGCTGCTTCGGCAAAGGCATCAGGAGAAGCGACAACATGAAGGATCTGTTCTTTCCCTTCAGAAGATACTTTATAAAGCTTGATCTTTCCTGTCAGAATGACGTAGAAACCTTTGGCCTCTTCTCCTTCTGAAAAAAGGACTTCCTTCTTTCTAATGCTCTTCGGCAAAGCGGTCGCTCTAATCTTCTTCAGATCTTCGTCTTTCAACCCTGCGAAGAGTGGGCAGCGTCTTAGGAGATCCACGGACATAGCGTTTTACTCTATCGAATTTTGACCCCTTTTTCAAGAAAAAAGGAACCCTGGTGGCAACCCGTTACTGGGTCACTCAGTCGTCCACGGAGGCCGACCTGCTCCGTCCTCGCGTTTCAGAGGCGGAACTTCACAGGGGAGCCTGATTAGCCTCTGGAGTTTGATGGATAATGGTTTGCCAGGGGTCGTGAGGAGGTCCTTCGCATAGGATCCGCCACTGAACCGCTGCGGGTGAGCAGATCAACCTCCGTGGAATCAAGGTGTGTGGCAACTTTTATGAGGGGTTACCCCTGATGTAATGCCTCAGAAGTTGTCAGGAAATTGGGATTCATTACCCTTGGCCCTTTCAGGATGGCTCCCAAAAACAGCAAATCAGGTTTATTGAGACAAAACTATCATGGGCCTCGAATCATTTATTTATTAATTATTTCAATTAGTTATACTATTTATTCCACCGGAAATGGCGTATTGAAATATGACAATACCTGTGTTAAATTAGAGCGTTATCTCAGTTTTGGAGGAGAACGAATTGAATTCCCTCATGAAAAATTTAATCTTTTGGGCAATCATCTTCATCGTTCTACTTCTCCTATTCCAACTTTTTGCAAAACCTCGCCCATCTGTCCTCGATAAAACCTATTCAGATTTTCTTGCGGCCGTCGAAAGCGGCCGGGTCCATGAAGTGGAAACCCGCGGGAGGAATATTACTTGGAAAGAGATAGACGGAAAGTCATATAAGACCTACGCCCCTGAGGATCCTGAAATGATCAAACTCCTCAGAGAGAAACGGGTTATCATCAACGCAAAAAAAGAGGAGGAAACGCCCTGGTATAGTTACCTGATCAACTGGTTCCCCATGCTCCTCCTCATCGGTTTATGGCTGTTTTTCATGAGGCAAATGCAGGTCGGTGGCGGAAAGGCTCTCTCCTTTGGAAAAAGCAAGGCAAAGATTTTGACCAAAGAACACAATAGAGTCACCTTCGAACGCGTGGCTGGAATTGATGAGGCCAAAGGCGAGTTGGAGGAGATTATTTCGTTTCTCCGAGATCCTAAGAGGTTTACGAAACTGGGTGGAAGGATTCCGAAGGGGGTTCTTCTCATTGGGGCTCCGGGAACAGGGAAAACCCTCTTGGCCAGAGCCATTGCCGGAGAGGCTGATGTTCCTTTCTATACGATTAGCGGCTCTGATTTCGTGGAGATGTTTGTCGGCGTCGGAGCCTCTCGAGTTCGAGACCTCTTTCTCCAAGGCAAACGGAATGCTCCCTGCATCATTTTCATCGATGAAATCGATGCCGTGGGAAGACATCGAGGAGCGGGTTTGGGAGGCGGCCATGACGAACGGGAACAGACGCTGAACCAACTTCTTGTGGAGATGGACGGTTTTGAATCGAACGACGGAGTCATTTTGATCGCTGCCACAAACCGGCCAGACGTCCTCGATCCCGCGCTGCTTCGGCCGGGTCGCTTCGACCGACAGGTGGTCGTTCCTGTTCCCGACGTCAAGGGTCGGGAGCAGATTATAGGCGTCCATGCCCGACGGACGCCCCTCGCGGATGGGGTTGACCTTTCTGTCCTCGCCCGAGGAACCCCGGGATTTACCGGTGCAGATTTGGAAAACCTTGTCAATGAAGCGGCGCTGCTGGCTGCTCGCTTGGGAAAAGACAAGGTCGAGATGATTGATTTCGAGCAGGCCAAAGACAAAGTGATTATGGGCGTGGAACGAAGATCGATGATCATCCCTTATGAAGAGCGCCGGAACACTGCCTATCATGAAGCAGGCCACACTCTCGTTGCCCGCATGATTCCCGGAACGGACCCCATTCACAAAGTCACCATCATCCCCAGAGGCCGTGCGTTAGGAATTACCCAACAGCTTCCCATCGACGAGAAGCACACCTATCCCAAAGAATATCTCCTGAGCAACATCACCGTGATGATGGGAGGACGAGCGGCTGAAGAATTGATTTTGAACCATCAAACGACCGGCGCAGGAAACGATATTGAACGCTCCACGGAAATCGCCAGGAAAATGGTCTGCGAGTGGGGGATGAGCGACAAAATCGGTCCCCTCGCTTGTGGACAAAAGGAAGAACAGATCTTTCTTGGAAGGGAATTTGCCAGACACCGGGACTACAGTGAGGAGACGGCCCGATTGATCGACGACGAGATTAGGGAGATCGTCACTCAGAGTTACAAAAGGGCCAAGAACATCCTGAATGGCAACATGGCCACGCTTCATCGACTGGCTAACACCCTCCTTGAGAAAGAGGTCCTGGACGGTTTCCAGATTGATCAGATTATTAAGAGCGAGGCTGTTGAGTCTTAACGCAGCTTCCCTTGGCGAAATCGATGAGTCTGATTCGATGCCTTCAGATCACGAATGAAAAGGAAGCGACTCAAGAGATGGCAGATCTAGGTGTTGATTCGACAGGAATCGAACGGATGCAAGGGAAAACACTTCATCTTAACTTGAAGGTGGAAGACATTGCCCCTCGAACTGCGAACCTTCTCAAGCAGGAAATGCTTGCGCTGGGGGGAGACGCTGCCGTGGACGGGAGGGGTCTCGACTGTGGTATCGAATCCACCGGCACCCTTCTCATGGGAACTCAGAAACAGATCGAGAAACTTGCCCTCAAATTGGATCAGTATCCTAAGCTCCACCCCCTCGCTCATTCACTCAGAGAAACTTTGAAACACCTCTCTCAGGAGGAGTTTTCTCTCCGCTTCCGGAGTCGTACCCTCCCTCTCGGGAAACGAGCCCTTCTCATGGGAATTTTGAATGTGACTCCCGATTCTTTTTCAGATGGGGGGCTCTATTTTGACAAGGACAAGGCCATTGCCCACGGACGGCGGATGGTGGAGGAAGGCGCGGATCTTATCGACATCGGAGGAGAATCGACCCGGCCCGGATCCAAACCCACTCCTTTGGAAGAGGAAGTCAGGCGGGTACTTCCGGTGATTGAAGGTCTTGCAAAACAGGGAGGTGTTCCACTCTCGATTGATACCTGCAGGTCAGCAGTGGCCCAGCGAGCCATTGACGCTGGCGCTGAGATGATCAATGACATCAGTGGACTCCATGGCGATCCAGCCCTGGCCGAGGTCGCAGCCAAAGAAGAGATTCCCATCATCCTCATGCACATCCGTGGGACACCTGAGACCATGCAGAAGGACATCCACTACGAGTCCCTTTTTTCTGAGATCCTTTTGTCCCTAAAAGAGTCCATCGAAAAAGCAGAGTCGGCGGGTATCGATCCGAACCAAATTGTCATTGATCCCGGTATCGGTTTCGGGAAAACGCTGGAACACAACCTTCTTCTCATTAAACACCTCTCTGAATTCCGTGTCCTTGGGAAACCCATTCTTCTGGGAACTTCTCGGAAGAGCTTCATCGGAAAGATCTTAAATGAAGAGGTCGATCAACGACTGGAAGGAACTCTCTCAACCATTGCCATTGGGGTCCTGAATGGAGCTCACATCATTCGATGTCATGACGTCCTGCCGGCAAAAAAGGTGATGGCTGTTGCCGATGCGATCCGGCTCGCAGGAGAAATCTGAGATTTGGGGGGTATCGCTCAATGACGCGTAAGTTGTTCGGGACGGATGGGATCAGGGGCGTGGCCAACGTGGACCCCATGACGGGCGAAATGGCGATCCAGCTCGGCAGGGCGATTGCGCATCTCTTTAAGGAGACCAAGGGAAAACATCGAATCGTCATTGGCAAGGATACGCGCCTTTCGGGATACATGTTGGAAACGGCCCTCGCCTCTGGGATCTGTTCCATGGGTGCGGATGTGATGTTAGTGGGCCCGCTTCCCACACCGGGGATTGCCTTTATCACGACGAGCATGAGGGCCAATGCAGGGGTGGTGATTTCTGCCTCACACAATCCTTACTACGATAATGGGATCAAGATCTTCTCCCGTGACGGGTTTAAACTTCCCGATAAGATGGAAAAGCAGCATCGAAGAACTCATCTTCTCCGACAATCTCCAGTCCCTTCGTCCAACGGCCAGCGAGGTGGGGAAGGCTCACCGCATTGACGATGCCGTAGGAAGGTATGTGGTCTTTCTCAAGAACACATTTCCAAACGACTTGACCTTAGAAGGTCTTCGTATCGTTCTCGATTGTGCCCATGGGGCTGCGTACCGTGTGGCCCCGACGGTGTTCGAAGAGCTTGGGGCTGAAGTGATCGCCGTTGGCGTAGACCCCGACGGAGAGAATATCAATGCGGGGTGTGGCTCGCTCTATCCCCAGGTGATCAGTCGTCTCGTACTGGAGAAAGAAGCAGACCTTGGCATCGCCCTTGATGGTGACGCCGATCGGATTGTTTTTGTGGACAGTCACGGAAGAGAGGTGGACGGAGACCATATCTTAGCCATCTGCGGATTAGACATGCTCTCCCAGGCGCGATTGAAGAAACAAACCTTGGTCACAACGGTCATGAGCAACCTGGGGCTTGAAAAAGCGATCCAAAAGGCGGGAGGAAAGATCGTTCGGACCCAGGTGGGTGACCGCTACGTGGTTGAAGAGATGCGGCGAGGAGACTACAACCTTGGAGGGGAACAGTCCGGTCATACCATCTTTCTCGATTTCAATACGACCTGCGACGGCGTGCTCACGGCGCTCCAGGTGTTGGCCATCATGGTAAGGGGAGGGAAGCCTCTCGACGAATTGGCCAAAGCCATGGAACCCCTTCCCCAGGTTCTCTATAACGTGGAGGTTAAAGCGAGGAAAAACCTTTCTGAAATTCCTGAAATCCAGCGTCGGATCGAGGCGATCGAACGGTCGCTGGGGCAATCAGGAAGGCTCCTGATTCGTTACTCGGGAACGGAACCCCTCTTGCGCATCATGGTTGAAGGGGAGAATGAGGCAACACTCCATCAACTGGGTCAGGAACTCGTGGCCTTGGTCAAGAAACACCTCGGAAGAGAAAACGGTTGAGTGTGGAGGAGGGAGGGCTCCTAACAGGGAGACAAAGATGGCAAGACTCGGTGTGAATGTGGATCATGTGGCAACCCTCAGACAGGTACGGGGTGCCTCATACCCTGACCCTGTGACGGCTGCCGGGATTGCGGAGTTGGCCGGTGCCGACGGAATTATAATCCACTTGAGGGAGGACCGACGGCATATTCAAGACCGAGACCTTCACATCATCCGACAGACGGTTCAAACTCAACTCAATCTCGAGATGGCAGCGACGGACGAGATGGTTCGCATCGCCTTGGAGGCAAAACCGCACATCGTTACCCTCGTCCCGGAAAGGAGACAGGGGTTGGCGACGGAGGGAGGACTGGATGTCATCAAATTCCTCCGGCCTCTGAGAAAGGCGGCCCAGCAATTCGAGAAGGGAAGAATTCCAATCAGCCTGTTTGTGGATCCCAGGAAAGATCAGATCAAAGCCTCAAAAGATGTAGGAGCTCAGACGGTCGAAATCCACACGGGCCATTATTGCAATGCAAGAACCTCATTGGAGGCCGACGAACAATTTATGAAAATCATTGACGCGGTCGGAGAAGCGTTTCGCCTGAACCTTCGGATCGCGGCGGGTCACGGCCTGAACTATGGTAACGTGAGACGAATCGCTGAAATCAAAGAGATCGAAGAATTCAATATCGGCCACAGCATCATCGCTCGCGCGGTCTTGGTCGGCCTCGACCGGGCGGTCCGGGAGATGATCGCGCTGATTCGATGAAAGGGGCTTAGGGGCCAAAAGTCACGGTGGTCACGTGAACCCTTGAACCCTCGAATCCTGGAACCCTTATGATTATTGGAACGGGAATCGATTTGGTAAACATGGAACGGATCGAGCGGGCCATGAACCGTTGGGGGAACCTTTTCCTTCGTCGCGTCTTTACCGAAAAGGAAATCGGATGGTGCCTCAAGCGGACCCGACCCTCAGAGTGTTTCGCCCTCCGGTTTGCAGCCAAAGAGGCCTTCCTCAAAGCGATCGGTTGGGGACTCCGAAATGGGATCCAGTGGATTGACATTGAAGTCGAAAACGACGCCATGGGGAAACCTTTTTTCATGGTTTATCGGAAAGCCCGGGAGGTTTTGGAAGTCCTTCGTGTCCAGACATCTCTTCTCACTCTTTCCCACGAGCCTCCATACGCCGTGGCCCACGTGATATTGGAAGGAAGGGACCATGAAAGTCGCGACCGCTGAACAGATGCAGACCTTGGATCGAAAAGCCATTGAAACCTATCACATTCCAGGAATTGTCCTCATGGAGAACGCTGGGAGAGGGGCCACGGAAGTTCTCTGGAACACTTATCCAGACCTTCCAAACAGGCGAATCGCCATCTTGGCTGGAAAGGGAAACAATGGAGGGGATGGTTTTGTCATCGCCCGCTATCTTCTGAATCAGGGGATTTCACCGAAGGTCTTTCTCCTCACCAATCCCGAGGTCCTTCGCGGCGATGCAGAAACCAACTACCAGGCCTTCAAACGGATGAATGGAGACATACTCCCTCTCCCTTCGTCCAAGGATTATCAGAAAATCAAGAAGGATCTCGAGCGATTTGACCTGCTCATCGACGGGATCTTTGGAACCGGGTTAGACGCCGAGGTCAGAGGTTACTACCGAGAGGTCATCGATCACCTCAATACCTTACGAAGAACCATCGTTTCCATCGACATCCCATCGGGCCTGGATGCCAACTCAGGGAAACCCCTGGGAACGGCCATCCGAGCCGCCCTCACCATCACCTTTGGTCTACCCAAGGTAGGACACCTTCTCCATCCAGGACCGGATCATACAGGTCAATTAAAAGTGGTGGATATTGGTTTTCCAAAGATCCTGCTGGATGAGGAAAAGGTTCAAACCTATCTTCTTGAGGCGACAGAGATCAGACGATGGCTATCTGTCGCTCGTCGGCCGGACAGTCACAAGGGGGATTTCGGTCACCTCTTGGTTCTCGCGGGGTCGGTTGGAAAAACCGGAGCTGCAGCCATGGCCTGCGAAGCAGCTTTACGCATGGGTGCGGGGTTGGTCACGCTCGGCATCCCCAAGAGCCTCAATCCTATCATGGAGGTCAAACTGACAGAAGTGATGACTGAACCGTTGCCGGAAACGCCTAAACAGACCCTCAGTCTGAAGGCCCTGGATTCCATTCTCCGCCTGTGTGAGAACAAGAAGGCCGTCGTCATTGGCCCAGGCCTCGGGACGGTGAAAGAAACTCAAACCCTCATCCAAAAACTGATCAAGACCGTCACCCTTCCGATCGTGGTGGATGCGGATGGACTCACGGCGCTTGCGACCGATTCCAAGTCCTTTTCTGTCAAAACCCGTTCTTTGGTCTTAACACCTCATCCTGGGGAGATGGGGAAACTCATCAAGTCAGGTCCGAAAGAGGTTCAGGAAGACCGGATCGGCATCAGCAGGAACTTCTCCACCTCTCATCACCTTTATCTTGTGCTCAAGGGATACCGAACCTTGATTGCCACTCCCCAAGGAGAAATCTTCATCAACCCTACCGGCAACCCTGGGATGGCTTCTGGAGGAACAGGGGACGTTCTCACCGGAATGATCGGCGGACTTCTCTGTCAAGGCTTTGACATCGTTCCTTCTCTCCAGACGGCCGTTTTTCTCCACGGATTGGCGGGAGACCGGGTTTCTTCGGAAAAGGGTGAGAAATCCCTCGTGGCGACCGACCTCATCGCGCAGATTCCCGCCCTCCTTCACGAGAAGGTTTGATCTTAATGCCCCACCCTGTCGGATCCCCGGGGGACCTTGCGGGAGAGCAGGGCATTACGTACGTTTGATTTTGTTTTCCTCTTCATTTAAGATGAAATTGCGTCCATCCTATGGCGTCTGTCCTTTAGCTTCGGAGGCTCACTCCAAGAGAGATCCGTTTGATGGCGATCGGAGAACTCGAGGTTTTGGGCCAGCGCAGCTTAAGCCGAGAGTGTGATGAACGAAAGGAGAACGGGATGCTCGTCGAAATGAAAGTGAAGTTTTTGACTTTCGATTCAACTTCCAATGGCTTCGTCGTTCTCCTAATGGATCTGGCGAATAAGAGGGGTCTCCCCATCTGGATCGGCCCTTTTGAAGCCAATGCCATCGCCATGAAGCTAAAAAAGATCGGGGCCCAGCGTCCCATGACTCATGACCTCATCCATCGTATCCTCGGATCTCTGGAATCCCAGGTCAAGAGAATTGTAGTGAATGATCTCAAGGAGAATACGTATTACGCCTTGATCTATTTGCATCGGGGAGAAGAAGAGATCATCATCGACTCCCGGCCGAGCGATGCCATTGCCATCGCGCTGGCGGTTGACGCGCCGATTTTCGTCAGTGACCAGGTGATCGAAAAAGCGCGAACCATCGATCTCGAAAAAGATGGAGATCAACTGCAGGAATGGCTGGAGAATCTCAATCCAGACGATTTCAAATACAAAGCCTGACCGTCAGGATCTCTAAATCCTGAACACCTCATCTGAAATAGCCAGGGTTGAATGTGAAGCTCCCAGGCCACAGGGGAAATATTGTTTTCATTGTGCCCCTTCCTGCCTGCCGGTAGGCAGGGACCCCGCCTACAAGGCGGGGGTTGCGGGGCACTTGCCGGTCGACGCGCGAGATCAGGGTTCCTCTTTACGTGAAAGACGTGCGGGTACGAACCAAGAGCAGCTATGAAACCGTCACATTGGGGAAAAGAATCGGTCGTCTCCTGGGACCAGGGGACGTGGTCGCTCTCGTCGGTGAATTGGGAACAGGAAAAACTCACCTGATCAAGGGACTGGCCGCCGGGGCTGGGGTCAAAAGATTTTCCTACATTTCGAGTCCTTCCTTTACACTCATCCACGAATATCCGGGAAAGGTTCCCGTCACTCATGTCGACCTCTTCCGCCTCATAACCGAGAGAGAGGCAGAGGACTTGGGGCTAGAGGAATACTTTCAGGGCCGAGGCATCACTGCGATCGAATGGGCTGACAAGATTCCTTCCTTGCTTCCAAAGGACGTCCTGCGGATTCATCTCTACCACACAGGGGAACGAACGCGGTCCATCGAGGTCATCGGAAAAGGGGTATCGATATGAAGAGATGGTGGACAATTTGGCAAAATTGTTGAAGAATGAGGTTTCTAAGAATTCGAGAACGTCGAAGACTCGACAAAAGTGTCTCAGGCAGAGGGAGGAATGAGGCATGGCCTTGGTGGTTCAGAAGTATGGAGGGACTTCCGTCGGAGACCTGGAAAAAATTAAGAATGTTGCTTCACGGGTCCTCAGAACAAAGAAGCAGGGGAATCAGGTCGTGGTGGTTGTATCTGCCATGGCCGGCGAGACAGACAAACTAATTCGGCTTGCTAAGCAAATCACATCGACACCCAATGAAAGGGAATTGGATGTGCTCGTCGCCACAGGAGAGCAGGTGTCTATTGCCCTGCTTGCCATGACCCTCCGGGCCATGGGAACAGATGCCAAATCCTATCTCGCATTTCAAATCAAGCTCGCCACCGACAGCGCCTTTGGAAGGGCCCGCATCATGGGCATTGAATCGGACAAGATCTTAAACGATCTCAAAGAGGGACGGATTGTAGTCATCGCGGGGTTTCAGGGGGTGGATGAATCTGATAATATTACCACCCTTGGACGTGGAGGATCAGATACTACCGCCGTTGCCATTGCCGCTGCTTTGAAGGCAGACCTCTGCGAAATTTACACCGATGTCGAAGGGGTCTATACCACAGATCCCAACATCTGTCCTCAGGCACGGAAGTTATCAAAGATCTCTTATGACGAGATGCTTGAGATGGCGAGTTTAGGCGCCAAAGTGTTACAGATCCGTTCTGTCGAGTTTGCAAAGAAATACAATGTTCCCATTCACGTCCGGTCATCGTTCACCGACAATCCTGGAACGATCGTTTGCATGGAGGAGAAAGAGATGGAACAGGTCATCGTATCCGGTGTGACTTATAACAAAAATGAGGCGAAGATAGAGATCATGCATGTCCCAGACACCCCTGGAGTGGCGGCAAAGCTCTTTCAACCCCTTGCCGACGCTAACATCGTTGTGGACATGATCATTCAGACCTCCAGCACGACAAAGGGTTTTGCCGATATGGCCTTTACGGTTACCAAAGCGGATTTTGCCAAGACCCTTCAGATCGTAAAAGACAACCTCAAAACGCTTGGCGCGGAAAAAGTCGTCTCCGACCAAAAAATCTCAAAGGTGTCGATCATCGGCGTTGGAATGCGAAGCCACTCGAATGTAGCTGCGAAGATGTTTGCTGCTTTGGCCAAGGAAGGAATTAACATCCATATGATTTCCACGTCAGAGATCAAGATCTCCTGTATCATCGATGCAAAGTATACCGAGTTGGCAGTCCAGGCCCTTCATGAAGCCTTCCGGTTGGACGAGCCTGAACTCTCCGAAGAACAATAAAGAAATGGAAGGAAGCTCCCCGCCCCTGCCTACCGCAGGCAGGCACAAAGCGGGGCTTCCGGGTAATGGTAGATATGATTACAAGGTCGGCTGTCCTCCCTGCAGGGCGTCCAGCCGACTTGCCCGTGATGGAACGTTGAATTACCGGAATAGTGGGTTATTAAAGAAAAAAGGCGACGGTGTGTTTTTTTCATCATTAAAATTTGGTGATGACTTGGGTTGAGGTAACATTTTCTTGAACAGCTTCGATTCCGTCAAAATCTATGACACCACCCTCCGGGATGGTTCCCAGGCCGAAGACATTGCCTTCTCTGTGGAAGACAAGATCCGGATTGCTCGGAAGCTCGATGAATTAGGTATCCATTATGTCGAAGGAGGATGGCCTGGTTCCAACCCAAGGGATGTCCAATTTTTCCAGGAGATCCGATCCGTCCCTCTCTCCCAGGCGAAGGTCGTTGCCTTTGGGAGTACCTGCCGCGCAGGGATCTCCCCTCAGGAAGATCCTAATCTCCAGGCCCTGGTCAAAGCCCAGACTCAGGTGGTAACGATTTTTGGGAAGTCTTGGGACATCCACCCCTTGGAAGCTCTTAACATCACGTTGGATCAGAACCTTGAAATCATTGACCAATCGATTCGGTACCTCAAAAATCACGTCTCCGAGGTCTTCTTTGATGCGGAACACTTTTTCGACGGGTTTAAGAACAACGCCACGTACGCCCTGTCCACACTGAGGGCGGCACAGGACGCTGGGGCAGACTGGATTGTGCTCTGCGATACGAATGGAGGCACGCTTCCCTTCGAGGTCCAATCCATCATCCAGCGGGTAACGAAGGAGATCTTCAAACCTCTTGGGATTCACGTTCATAACGACGCTGGCCTCGGCGTCGCCAACAGTCTTTTTGCGGTGAAGGAAGGAATCCGTCAGGTCCAGGGAACCATCAACGGCTATGGGGAACGATGTGGAAATGCGAACCTCTGCACCATTATTCCCAATCTCAAACTGAAAATGGGTATCGATTGCATCAGCGATGAACAGCTAACAAAGATCAAGGAGGTTTCCCGTTTTGTCTCGGAATTGGCCAACCTGGCCCCTTTCAGATATCAGCCCTATGTAGGAGAAAGCGCCTTTGCACACAAGGCCGGGGTCCATGTGAGCGCCATTCGGAAGAATGTAACGACCTATGAACATATTCAACCGGAACGTGTCGGAAACCGTCAGAGGGTTCTTATCTCTGACCTCTCCGGAGAATCGAACGTTCTTTACAAAGCTGCCGAATTCAAGATTGACTTCGAAAGCAAGGACCCCAAGGTACGCCAGATCCTAGAAGACCTCAAACAACTCGAAAACCAGGGATTTCAATTTGAGGGAGCCGAGGGCTCTTTCGAGATCTTGATTAAAAAGGCCCTGGGACAACATCGAAAATTTTTCGAGCTCATCGGATTCCGTGTGATTGTGGAAAAGAAGAGCGAAGAGGCCCCTACCCTGTCGGAAGCAACGATCATGGTTCGAGTGGGGGATCAAGTGGAACACACTGCGGCTGTCGGAAACGGCCCCGTCAATGCCTTGGACAATGCGATTCGGAAAGCTCTCGAGAAATTCTACCCAAAATTGAGGCAGGTCAGACTTCTGGATTACAAGGTCAGGATCCTTACCACCAAGGACGGGACAGGAGCCCAAACCCGTGTCCTTATCGAATCAGGAGATGGAGAATCAAAGTGGGGAACCGTCGGCGTCTCCGAAAATATCATCCAGGCAAGTTGGCAGGCCCTGGTCGATTCCATCGACTACAAGCTCCTGAAGGACGAGGAGAACGAAGGCGGCGCACGCTAACTGGATGATCCTGTAGGTTGAAGCGTCAGGCCCAGTTTTTCACGGGCGCTGGTCCCTTCTCTGAATTCACGGCTGGTCCGGGGTCGGTTTGTTATGAGACATCTGTCCCTTGGGCAACAGTTGCTTCTCTTCCTCTTGGCCCTGGCTCTCCTCGCCATCCTCTATTTGAAATTTTATCATCCTCCCCTCCCTACTCCCAAGGAAGAAACATACTCAGAGATCGCAATCGAAGTCGTGGGGGAGGTCACCACTCCTGGAATTTATCTCTTTCGAAATCCTCCCACGCTCAGAGAAGCCATCGATAAAGCTGGGGGAGTGAAGGGTGCGTCCCTACAGGGAAACACATCTCTTTCAGACGTTTTGGAAACTGGAACTCGGGTGGCCATTTCAAGAGAAGTTTCATCTTCCTCACTGAGCGGACAGCCAAATAGGGAGAACCCAGACACGGTCAGAATCAAGCTTGGACGCATGGAGGCTAACAAACTCCTCGTTTTTTCCATTCCCTTAGATTTGAACCGAGTGTCCGTCGAAGACCTTTGTCTCGTCCCAGGAATCGGGGAATCTCTGGCCCGCGAAATCGTGAACTATCGAAGAAGTAAGGGTGGTTTTCGATCGGTCCAAGAGCTCAAGAATGTCACCGGGATCGGCGAGCAAAATTGGAAGTCCTTCCAAACCTATTTCAAAGTTACATCCCCTTAGACCAAGATCCCTAGGCGATAGGGCTTTGATTTAGGTCAAAGACTTTTATCGATGGCCCGAAGAAAATGGGTATAATAGAGATTAAGTTAGGTTTTGGAGATCCTATGCGTCATCCAGGGAGGTTTGCATGAACATCATCGATTTGAAGGAGAAAGAGGTCTTTAAGAAAGAGGAGCGCGGTTTTAACAATCTGGTGGATGAAAACTACCTCCAGATCAATCAGGTTTGTCTCGAGTCGGGTCAACAGGTTCCTCATCACAATGCCAACTCGAACGTCACCCTCATGGTGATCCACGGGGAGGGAACCTTTCAGATTGGGGATGAGGTGACAAAGATGGGGCCCGGCAAACTGCTCCGTGTCCCTTTTCAGTCGCCCATGAGCATTAAAAACGAATCTAAGGGAAGGCTCGCTTTCTTGGTCATTAAGACGCCTCATCCGTCCCAAATGAAATAGCTTTTTACTCTTTTAGTTCCAGGGGGGATTGCGTGAGCGGGAGAGTTTCCTCTCTAGCAACCCATCCGGCGGCAGGCAAGGAGGTTTGTCATGGGAAATGGAGATAAGGTTAGCGAAAGACTCTCACCCTGGTGGAGAAGATCTGTTTTCCTCGTCCTGGGAGTGGGCTTCGGTGTTCTCATTTGGCTGACAGTAAAAACGTATCAAGACGCTCCTCCCATCCCGGCAAAGGTTATCACTTCCTCCGGTGAAACCGTCTTCACGCGAGAGGACATCCTGTCCGGGCAAGAAATATTCCTCAAATACGGACTGATGGAAAATGGAACGATCTGGGGCCATGGCGCCTATCTTGGGCCGGACTTCTCAGCAGAGTACTTGCATACCTTGGCCGTATACGCCGAAGAACAGATCGCCAGGGAAAGATACGGGAAAGGGTTGGAAGGTTTGCACGCGATCGAGCGGGCTGCCGTTCAAGGCGAGATTCAGCAGCTCCTAAAACAAAACCGCTATGATCCTAAGACGAAGAATCTCATCTTCACGCCTTTCGAAGAAGCTTCGTACCGCAAGCAACTTGAGAAATGGAGGATTTACTTCTCTGACACAAAACTGAATCGCGGATTACTCATGAATCTCATCCGAGAGACCAAAGAACTCCAACAACTGACCGCCTTCTTTGCCTGGACGGCCTGGGCTTCTGTCGCCAATCGTCCTGGAAAGACGTTTTCTTATACAAACAACTTTCCCTATGATCCTTTGGCCGGCAATGTTCCCTCCAGCGATGCATACCTCTGGAGTGCACTGAGTCTTATCGGTCTTCTTGCAGGAACAGCCATCGTGCTCTTCTCCTTTGGCAAGTTTAATTTCCTCGGTTGGAAGGGGAAAAGTGAGCACATTCATCCCGAGATGATTCCAGGGGTGGCTACAGAAAGTCAGAAGTCCACGATCAAGTATTTCGTGATCGTCGCTCTGCTATTCTTGGCGCAGTCTCTTGTGGGAGGTGCAACCGCCCATTACCATGTGGATCCTGAAAGTTTTTATGGAATCAATCTGTCCGCGTTCTTCCCTGGAAACATCTTTCGAACTTGGCACCTGCAACTGGCGATCTTTTGGATTGCTACCGCTTATGTCGCAGGGGGCCTTTTTATCTCAGCCTCCCTTGGGGGGAAAGAACCGGAAGGCCAAAAACTCGGAGTCAATGTTCTCTTCATCGCCTTGCTCATCGTCGTTCTGGGCAGTCTCCTCGGTGAATTGCTGGGAGTTTATCAAGTTCTGGGTCAACTCTGGTTTTGGCTCGGCCATCAGGGATGGGAATATCTCGATCTTGGACGGTTCTGGCAGTTCCTATTAGCGATCGGCTTGGTGATCTGGCTCATTCTCATTTTTCGAGGAGCCAATCCAGCCAGAAAGGATCCCATCAAAGGTGAGATTACGACTCTCTTTCTTCTCGCAGCAGTGGCCATTCCTCTCTTCTACCTCCCTGCCCTGTTCTTTGGAAGCCGGACGCACTTCACGGTTGTGGACAACTGGCGATTCTGGATCATCCACTTGTGGGTGGAGGGTTTCTTTGAGCTCTTCGTGACCACCATGGTCGCTGTTCTCTTCTACGATCTGGGTATGGTCAGTCGAAACACCGCCACCCGGATCATCTACCTCGATGCCATCCTGTTTCTCTCGGGTGGGATCATCGGAACCGCCCATCACTGGTATTGGACAGGGCAATCCCATGTAACGATGGCCTTTGCAGCCGTCTTCTCTGCGCTCGAAGTGGTCCCCTTGACTCTTCTCACGCTCGATGCATGGGATTTTATTCGCCTGAGCCATGGCCAGTGCGACATCTGCGGCAAGAAGATTTCGATTCCTCACAAGTGGACGTTCACCTTCATGATGGCTGTTGGATTTTGGAATTTTGTCGGAGCGGGCATCTTTGGTTTCCTCATCAACCTCCCCATTGTCAGCTACTTTGAAGTGGGGACCCTCCTCACACCCAATCACGGCCATGCCGCCATGATGGGCGTCTTTGGCATGTTCGCCATCTCGTTCATGGTCTTTGCCATTCGACAGGTTTTGCCCGATGCGGAATGGGAAGGCGTAGAAAAATACCTTCGCGTCTCTTTCTGGGGACTGAACGTGGGCTTAGCGCTCATGATCGTCTTAAACCTGTTCCCGGGGGGAATCCTTCAGCTTCTTGATGTACTCGAAAATGGATACTGGCACGCCAGGGGCCCTGGATTCCTCGATCGTAGTACCACCGTTTTGATGGAATGGCTGCGTCTCCCTGCGGATGCCGTGTTCATCCTCCTCGGCGTCGTCCCTGTTTTGATCGCCGTGAGCAAGACCTATTTCTGGATGAAGAAGTCCAAGAGTTCGTAATCAAGAAAAGAGTCTTTACTGGAACTCCCTCAAGAAACTTCTGGAAACAGAGAGAATTGTGTTACCATTTTAAAGCGTGGAAGGAGATGGCTGACGGACAAACGAGCTTTTTCCCATGGGACGTAAACGGAGGGATGGTTACCAAAAACATCGCTAGAAATGAGAGGACAGGTCTATTTTGTTGGCATTTACATTTTTGCGGGACTGTTAAGAGATTGAGGAAGAGCAAGAAAATAGACCTGAATTTGAATAGGCTTGGTGGTAATAGAAACGAGTTCTGGGTCTGGAGTTCCGAGACGTGAGCTCACAAATGACATCCTTTTAAACATGCCCTGAAATTCTGACAATACCAAGATTCACTCATCGTGACATTATTGTCGATTGGGTCGTCAAACTTGTCGAAACTCGTTGTCAATTAAAATCTAAGAAGAAAGTGTTCCACCGCTTTAGAAAGATCGACAAAACATTCCGCTTTAAAACCTAGCCTTAAGACGCGCTTTCTTGCAAGAAACTACTCTCCCCCCCTATCAAAGGCTTTATGTCTTTGAATGGTCTTGATAAATCAGGTTGAGGAAAGTGGAAAATATCTTTTGAATTCTTTTGAAAATGGACTGGTACAAGAATTGCTTCAACATATTTCGTTAGACCGAACAGGCAAGAGAAAGTAATGTCGATGAAAAAGGCAATGGTTGCATTAAGATTGGTAATTATGGCGCTTTTGGATGTAGCATATGTCTGTGCACAAGATTTCAATCCAACCTGATCAGTGAAGTATAACAAGAATGGATCTTAAACATGAAACAAAGATCTAGAAGTATACAGGTTTTTCTGGTTATACCCATTTCTCTCTTTGTTCTGGCACTTCCGGCTTATCTCCGCTGTAGCAACTTGTCAGAAATTAAATTTGTTTCTTATGAGCTGAGTTTTGAGACTCCTGATCAAGAAAACGAGCTGGCTGGTAATGAGAACGAACTAAAGACATTTGGGCCAACCGCCTTTTTCAGCATATTCCTTCTGGGCACCAGTTTCTTCGAGCAGGTTCGCCATTTGTTTTCCCAAGCATTTTCTCTCCGTCAAAACACCTTCGTTCTTCGTTGCTGAGAAGACACCGCTACATCATTTCTTCGTTAACCTTTATCTTCGTTTCTTTACTTTATAGAATCTCCGGAGTTATGTGCACCGCCGGCCTTGATGTTTATAGAGGAGGGCAGTAATGACACCTAAACTTCTTAATACCTGGAAACGACGAGTAAACCAACTCAAAATGGAGACCTACGCCATTTACCTGGCTTACAAGGATCCCCGAGTTCCTTGGACTGCCAAGATTCTTATTGTTTTTGCTATTGGATATGGCTTCAGTCCGATCGACAACTTCCTAAAGTCCATCCCTATTATAGGATACCTGGATCATCTTATCTTGGTCCCACTGGGTATTGCGTTAGTATTCAACAAGATGATTCCGTCAGAGGTTTGGGCTGATTGTCGAGAAACAGCCATGAACCGAAAGAAACCTAAAAACTGGTGTGATGGTGTCATGATCATCTGCATCTGGTTTCTTTTTGTATCGCTGGCAACTGTTTCCATAACATGGGTTATGAAAGATTGGAATCTCGTTCTAGGGCAGTGGTTCAGATGGTCCGCACGAATGACATTCCTTTCAGAATCAAGTGCTCTTTAGTCAACGGGTACTTTTGCAGTATCTGTCAGAATAAGTGTCGTTCAGGGCATATCCTGGGAAAGGAGACACGCGCTGGACCCACATAAGAAGTCGAGAAACAATTGAATGAGATCTTTATGCGGCGAAGGTCCCCCGCCCCATAAGGGCTGGCTAAGTAGGGTGCAAAAAGAATCTAACACAAGGAGAAACCCATGCTGATTTATGTTGGAAACCTATCCCTTCATGTATCAGAGGATATTTTTCGGCAGACCTTTGAAACCTTCGGCAAGGTAAGCTTTGCAATAATCTCTTCAATAATCCTTAGGGACAAATATAATGGCCAGTTGAGGAGATTTGCTCTTGTACAAATGCCTGACCAGGATGAGGCCCGGGAGGCAATTAAGAACCTTAACAGGAAAGACCTCCTTGGCCAGCCAATGAACGTCTGTGGGGTATATCAAAACAACGAACGGGGAACACCCGCAGGACAAAGTAGTCATAGAGAACGATACGCTTATGGTGACGCGAGATACTTTTGGTGACCCAGTTGTTTCTGAATCTATGTCATGGATCATTTCAAAACCGATCAGACACTTAACGTATAACAGTGGGGTGGAAAGGAGATAGAAAGAGACACCCCCATGAAAACAAAAGATAGGAACACGGTAAAATGTTTTCTAAATGGCAATGACTATGAGGTTAAAAGAATTGTGAAAAGCACGGCTGTTCTTGAATCAGAAGATGCTCAAAGCCAAATCTCAAAAGAGGTTAAGACTTCAAAAGATCAGCTCAAAGAAAAGAAGACAATGCTTTAGCGTCAACATGGACGGAGAAAGATTGGATAAAACAACGTCTCACATACCATTAGTCTAACAGTTAGGAGGTTCTTATGAGATGCAATCGATGCAATGGCCCTATGGCTTATGAAGTATTCTACGGTGCAGATGGAACATATTTCGGATGGAGGTGCATTGTTTGTGGAGAAATTATTGACCCAGTGATCTTGGAGAATCGATATGGGCCGAAGTTAGAAAAAGCAGCTTAAAACAGGATCATAATGAATGTGCGGAGGAGATTTAAGAAACCTCATTACCCCCAAATGACGGTCGTGTATTTACAACGACTTTATTGATACCCAGGGCAGGATTCAGAGATTGCCCTGCCCTGTTACTGCACATTTCTGGTAAAAGCGCTAAACCAGCATTGTGGTCGGCGGGATTCAGGACGAATAAGGACTCCTTCGCATAATTCGAAACCTGGATTGCTGACAAGAGATCTGGGAGCCATGGGCTTCGGGTATGTCGAGGACAATGGGCCGGAAGAGATCAATGCAAGGTACTTCAAGAACCGCAAAGACGGGCTCCGAGTCGGGAGCTTGTCGCACGTGATGAACGCTCAGGTCTGAGAAGCTATGCAAGCTGCAGAACAATTCAAGGGCCATTCTCACTTTCAATCCGCAATCTTCGATTCTTGAATATGGTCTCCAGTAACAACTCGTAGGGGTTAGCGTCAAATAGGACTTCGGGTCGGCTGGGGTTTGGAAAAGAGAGCAGTACTTCCTCGTCGTTTAAACGAGAATCCAGCTCGTTATGCCGGATTTCCAGTGATAATCGCTAAAAGACAATTTTCACAATCTGTTTCTGACATTGACAAATTGACTATTTTTAGTATTATGGATTCAAGAATCCAAACAACATTTGTCTATTCAAAGGGGATGGTAGGTGGAAGAAGACTTTTAGAATCGAGCCCCCGGAGCACGGAGGAAGAGGTACCATTTCTTCGGTAAGAAAGGAGGAAACCAATGAACAATCAGGAAGCTGTTCTGAGTCTGATGCAGAGACTTCAGGCCCTGCCGGATCGGTACAGGGTTAGTGATCTCCTGGACCTATTCAACGATGATGCTCAGTTTCAAATCATGGACCATTCAACCCTCATCGGAAAGGAAACTATCCGGCAGGCCTTCGAATATGATGCCGCAGCCAGCACGGAGCTTCGGTTTATCAACTTGTTGCCTCACCGCGACGGACTCACCTGCCAGCTGATCGCACGAAATGACAGGCTTAAGGCAATGGGAATCGATGAGGTCTTCTACACATCCTGCACCATTTCTTTAAGAGAAGGGCGCATCCAGAAGTTCGTTGCAACGGTCGAAGAAGTGGCTTCTCGCAGAATCAAACAGCGAGTACAAGCCTTTGTCGCATGGCTTGCCAGGGAGCACCCGGCCGAATTCTCGAGACTTTGTGCGCCCGAGGGCGATCTTATCTACAACGCTGCTAACGGGCGGGAATGTGTTCCCTTGATCAAGGAATGGTGGAGCGATGTCAAGAGGGGATAGAGGGAAATGGCCAGGAGGTTGGGGGTATCCCTGGCGAAAGTGCGCATTTCCCAGGTAAAATTGAGAAGCTCTCTCGACGCTGAGTAAAAGGGAGGAAAAGGCCCTGAGGATGCGGTTCGGGATTGGGTTAGACCGGGAATATCCCTTAGAAGAAGCGGGACAGGAGTTTAATGTCAGCAGGGAAAGAATAAGGCAAATTGAGGCTAAGGCATCAACAAGTTTGAAACATTTCAGTAGGGGTAGAAAACTGCAAAGTTCCATTGGGCATTGAACATAGATCGTCATGTTCTTGCTTTAACAGTTAACCGCTATGCCGCTATGATTGTAGTGTTTCAATTTTAAAAGCTCCGTAAAATGAAAAGGAGGAATAGATATGACAATTAGCTATAAAGGCTTTATGAGAGAAAGGATACAGAGGCATCCGGTAACGATTAGTCCTGATGCATCGCTTCTTGAGGCCCGGCAGCTTATTCATGAGAAGGGTAACCGGCATCTGGTCGTCGTAGATGAGAATAGAAACGTGGTTGGAATCGTTACTGAGGGAGATCTTACGGAGGCAGCCCCTCCTGGCAGCACGAGAAAAATAAATGTTTCAGCCTTCATGACCCCAAAAGAAAGTCTAATCTGGATTACGCCGGACACAATGATTGAAGAAGCAGTCCAACTACTGCATGACCATGAGATCAGGTGTCTTCCTGTTTTGGAGGAGGGAAGACTCTATGGAATCTTTACAGAGACGGATGCGCTGAGCCATCTTGTTGACTTGTTTGGTCTCAAGCAGAAAGGCACCCGCCTCACTCTCGCCCTTGAAGATAAGCCTGGTGCACTGTTTGGAGTACTTAAAGTGATAACAGACCACAAAGTAAATGTTATTAGCGTTGTATCTCCCTCTTTTTTCGTGGAGGGGAAAAGGGTTGCAGCTATCCGGATTGAAACGGAAAAGTATGGGGCTATTGTTAAAGATTTGGAAAAAACCGGTTATCCGGTATTATCCGTTGGCAAATGGCCATCCTTATAAGAATCACCCAATGATGAATTTTAATCAAAAGGGAGAGGTAAGGTCAAGAATGGCTGCCCTTTAAATGTCTATATTCTGGTTCAGACATGAAGGCCCAAAACATGTATTCTGCTATCAAGCCTCGCCATCGGAGAGTGGGGAACTATTTAACTCCATCGCATGTGTTACTTCCTTATTATCGTGATTTTTCAGAATCGTGCATCCATAGAACCTTCCGAATAAGTGTCAATCCGAAGTTGTAATAAAGGTGGCAACTATTTGAATTCACAGTGTTAAATCAATTTTGGATTGACGCATGAAGAACAGAGCCGCGGCGCGAACAAGAAAGATTATCTATGGGGTTTCAATCGGGGACCTTCGCTTACAAGATGCTAGAACTTAGCAACGGAGGCACTATAACACCAAATTGAACGAGGTTCAATAGAAAAAACGGTGCTACGTACCAACCTTTTTTTCTACCGCGCAGCGGTTTAGTTCTTCACTCGGTAATCGTCAACCCAGGATTAATTTGTCACCTCGAACTTGTAGGTAAAAGTCGCCATTCCCTCCTTTGAAAACTTCTTCTTGAATTCGTGATTTCCCAATATCTTCCAGAAGGCTTTCACTGCAGGTAGTCATCACTGACTTCAGTCAACCCTTCGACTCCCCGGCCTAAAGGCCGGGGCTCGCCTTCGACCCGAACTCAGGCCGAGGGGCTCAGGGTTGACCCTGAGCTGCGCTCCTTCATCCCGTCTTCAAAGACAGGGCTTGGCGCGGCCGAACGGGTCAAATATCTAGGTGATGAAATGGCCGCCGCATCATTTGAATTCCTGCTGAACTTCATTTGGACAATTAAGTAAACTCCAATTATAATTTCATCAACTTCCATAATCGTTCTTAAATTCACGGATCGTTACTAAGATGCGTCGCTACCTCATTTTTGGTTCTGCCGGCCTGAGCATTCTGATGTTCTCCATTGACAGTACAGCTGTGGCAGTGGCATTTCCCCACTTTATTAAAGACTTGGACACCAATGTTCTCTGGGCAGCCTGGACGATTTCAATCTATTTGGTCGCGGTCACGAGCGTCATGCCGTTGATGGGCAAGTTGAGCGACAGCTTTGGTCGCAAACCGGTCTTTCTGATTTCTCTCATCCTTTTTACAGCCAGTTCCCTTGCCTGTGGTCTTGCACCTAACATCTACACGTTGATCATCTTTCGGTTTATTCAAGGGATTGGAGGAGCCAGTTTTCTTCCAACGGCATCTGGCATCGTGAGTGATCAATTTCCAGAGCATCGGGAAACAGCCATTGGTCTATTTACCACGATCTTCCCTGTCGGGGGCATTATTGGTCCAAACCTGGGGGGCTGGATTGTAAGTCAATATTCCTGGCGGTATATTTTCTATATCAATTTACCTATCGGAGTGGGTCTGATCGCTCTGATTGTGGTCCTGCTAAAAGACTCCAAAATCATTTCTCGACCCCATATCGATTTTGTGGGAGCTTCTTTTTTCTTTGGAACAATACTCTTCCTGATGCTTGGCCTAAATCTTGTCGCTGAGAACCTCTCCATCACGTCTTTCCTTCTCACAGTCCTCTTCTTAATCGTCAGCCTTTCTTTTCTCTATCTATTTTTTCGTCATGAGAAGAAGGATGCCAATCCCCTTCTGGATATGGTTTTGTTGAGATCGAAGCCTTTTCTGGCAGCAAACCTGTATAACATGATTGTAGGTGCCGGAGTTCTCGCTATCTTCTCCTTTATTCCGCTCTATGCCACCTCCGTACATAAGTTGTCCGCCTTGGCGAGCGGCATGATACTGACTCCTCGCTCTCTCGCGGTCATTCCTGCCTCAGCGGTCACGAGCTTTCTGCTCAAGCGCTGGGGTTACCGACAGCCGATGCTGATAGGTCTGATCATCATCTCTCTTTCAACCATCCTTCTGGGTGGTGAAGGGTTTCAGTTATTGAGAATCATAGGTCACCATCTGGGAGTTGCTGAGATCCTAGCCATCCTGATGATGATCAGTGGGATTGGTATTGGAATTGCTCTACCGGCTTCCAATAATGCGTGTATCGAACTCATGCCTGAAAAGGTGGCAACCATCGTGGGACTTCGAGGAATGTTCAGATCTGTTGGAGGAGCGTTTGGAATTTCGTTGATGACAATGATCCTTCACTTGAGTTCTACCCCTGCCAATGGCTTTAAAACGATCTTCGTCTCTTTTGGTCTGGGACTTTTATTGACGATTCCTCTTGTCTTTCTTATGCCCACGGGGAAAAAAGAGGAGACTACTGCTGTATCGTCACCTTTGAAAATTCTCTCAAAGTAAGCAATAGTAGGTCTAACAGGGGGTGTAAAAAATGGAACCGACCAACAAACTGGTGAATCCGATGTTGACGGATTTCTACCAGATCACCATGGCTTATGCCTATTGGAAAGCCGGGGTGCACGAAGAGGAGGCTGTCTTTGACCTTTTCTTCCGCCAGAATCCTTTTCACGGAGAGTTCGCCATCTACGCCGGCCTCGAGGAGAAGCTCAGACTTCTCGAGAATTTTCATTTCAGCAGTGACCACATTGCTTATCTCAAAGATCAGATGCCGCAATGCGACAAACAATTCTTTGACTGGCTTAAGAACGTCGATTGCTCCGGAATCAAAATCCACGCCTTGAAAGAGGGAACGATCTCTTTTCCTCGCGTGCCTCTCATGAGGGTACAGGGACCTATAGCGATCGCTCAGTTGCTCGAAACAGCTTTTCTTACACTGACCAATTATCCGAGCTTAATGACAACGAACGCGGCCAGATATCGCTTGGTGGTGGGGTTTGAGAAAGGCTTGATTGAATTTGGTTTGCGAAGGGCCCAAGGGCCTGATGGAGGGGTTTCGGCCTCCCGCTACAGCTATATGGGCGGTTTTGATGGAACAAGCAATGTTCTTGCAGGCTTTCTTTTCGGTGTGCCCATCAGGGGAACTCATGCCCACTCTTATGTACAATCTTTTACAGGCATCGGGGATTTGAAGAGTCGTACCCTCGTCGGAGCAGACGGCAAGGTCCAAGATTTTGTCAAAATGGTTTTGGACATCCGTGCAGAATTAGGTTTGGATAACTCCAATGAAGGAGAGCTCGCATCTTTCATTGCCTATGCCCAGGCTTTTCCCAAGGGATTTCTTGCGCTGGTTGATACTTACGACACCTTGAAATCAGGGGTTCCTAACTTTACCTACGTGGCACTCGCACTTCTCAAGCTGGGCTACAAGCCAATAGGGGTTCGACTGGATTCCGGAGACCTTTCCTATCTTTCAAGGGCAACAAGGAAGATGTTCATGGACATCGGTGCCAAGGCGAACTCCGATCTCTCAAAATGCGTGATTTTTGCCAGTAACGAGATCAACAGAAATGTTCTCATTTCTCTTAAGCAGCAGGGCCATGAAATCGACGCCTTCGGCATAGGCACGCATCTTGTGACCTGTGACGATCAGCCGGCCATGGGGTGCGTCTACAAACTGGTTGAGGCAAGAGGGATTCCCCGAATAAAGCTTTCCCAGGAATTGGGCAAAATGACCATCCCCGGGGAAAAAGAGGTCTATCGCCTTTTCGGTGAAGACGGTTACAGCCTGCTCGACCTGATGATTCGAGTGGGAGATAAACCACCTGAACCAGGAAAACGGATCTTGTGCCATCACCCGTTTGACCATATCAAACGCGTGTATGTCGCTCCCTCCAAAGTGGTCCCGCTTCATGATTGCGTCTGGGACGGGAAGAGAACTTCCCCTGAAGTTCCATTGAATGAGTGCAGAGATTATGTCCTAAGTCAGCTGCGAAGTACCAGAGAGGATCATCTCAGGGACATCAACCCTACCCCTTACAAGGTGTCGGTCAGTGAAGAGCTTTATAATTACGTTTACCACCTGTGGGCTGAGGAATCTCCTGTGACGGAGCTGAGGTGATGGAACTTCCTATCATCGTGGACTATCTCCCCAAATGGATCGTCATTGCTAATTTCAGATGTCCTTCTAGATCTTGTGTTCCGATCTTGTTGATTTATTGATGGCAGGTTGCTAGAATACTATCAAAGTACGAGATCTTAAATCAAACCATCTTAATCTAACCCTTCACAACTTTCTGCAGAGAGTCACAACAGGGGGGATTCAAGAGCTGTCAATACGAATTCCTCCAAGGGGCTCGACCCCTTTGGGGGAGCTTTCCTATTTTATTGATCCTGGAGGTTGTCCTTTGCGGATCAATTTACGAATTATTCTCTCGATTGTCGTCGTGATCAGTGTCCTTGTTCTTCTGTTTACCCTCATGCAGGTGCGGCAGGAGAAAGAGAGATTGACGATTGACCTTCAGCGCCGCGCTTCCCTTTTGGGCGAGAGCCTGAAAGAGACCATCGAGCCCCTATTGGAAAAAGGACGCCCAGAGCGTCTGCAAAAAATCGTTGAGAAATTTGGAAACCGGGAAAGGCTTGCTGGGGTGGCGGTATATGACGTGAAGGACAAATTGATTGCCGCCACTCCTCCATTGTCCGATCACCTTTCCGTAACCCCGAAATTTGTGACCAACGCCATGAACTCCGATCTGGAGGGCGGGCACTTTTTCCACTTAGGTGGAAAAGAGATGTACCTTTATGCTCTGCCCCTTCATCGGGAAGAGGGTGTGGCTGGCGCCCTGGTCATCATTCATGATCCTTCCTATATTCAGGACCGGCTCTCGCTTATCTGGAAAAATAATTTCATCCGCTTTTTGGTGAATGCCCTTGTCATTTCCCTGACGACCCTCCTTTTGATTCGTTGGAGTATGGCCGGGCCGATTGCCAAGATGGCTGAATGGATGAAACACCTGCGGACGGAAAAGAATAAAGAACCCCTCCGCCTTCCTTCGGGGGGAGTTTTTGAGCCTCTGACCAGGGAAGTAACGCAAATGGCCAGGAGTATCTCAGCGGCTCGTGAGGCTGCCGAGGAAGAAGCACGTCTCAGACATACCGCCGAATCCACCTGGACTCCAGTGCGGCTTAAAGAGCAGGTTCGTACCCTCCTCCAGGAAAGGCCTCTCTTCGTGATATCCAACCGCGAACCTTACATGCATGAAAAAAAAGGGAAAAAGATTGAATGCCTGGTGCCGGCCAGTGGGTTGGTGACGGCCTTAGAGCCTGTCCTCAAGGCCTGCGGAGGAACCTGGATTGCCCATGGAAGCGGTGATGCCGACCGCGAGGTGGTTGATGACCAGAGCAAAATCAGAGTTCCCCCCGAGGAGCCTCAATACGTGCTCAAAAGGGTCTGGCTCACCAAGGAAGAAGAAAAGGGTTATTATTATGGATTTTCCAACGAGGGGCTCTGGCCGCTCTGCCACATCGCGCATACACGTCCATCCTTCCGGGCGGAGGATTGGGGGTATTATCAAACCGTCAACAAGAAATTTGCTCAAGCCACTTTGGAAGAACTGAAGGACGCCGAAGAGCCCTTGATTTTGATCCAGGATTATCATTTTGCCTTGCTCCCTCGATTGATCAAAGAAGAGCGTCCGGATGCTCGGGTGGCTCTTTTCTGGCATATTCCTTGGCCGAATCCGGAATCCTTCAGCATCTGCCCTTGGCAGAGGGAACTTCTGCATGGCATGTTAGGAGCAGACCTCATCGGCTTTCACATCCAGTTTCACTGTAACAACTTTCTGGATACGGTTGACCGCGCCTTAGAATCCCGGATTGACTGGGAGCATTTCGCGGTCGAAAGAGGAGGGCAAACCACCCTGGTGAAGCCATTTCCCATCAGTATTGCCTTCCCGGGCCAATCCAACGCCTCCACAGCAAGCAAGTGCTACGAAGCCCAACAAAGAGAGTCTCCTGAAGGATCTGGGCGTCAAGGGAAAACATTTAGGCGTGGGGGTGGATCGAATTGATTATACGAAGGGGATCCTGGAACGCTTTAAAGCCATCGAACGATTCCTGGAAAAATATCCTGCTTATCAGGGGGAATTCACTTTTGTGGAGCTTGGGGCTCCAAGTCGTACCCACATTAAGGAGTACCACGATTTAATGGCGGCGGTGGAGGCGGAGGTAGATCGGATCAACTGGCGTTTCAAGACCAAAGAATGGCAACCGATCGTTTTCTTAAAAAAGCACCATAGCCATGAAGAAATTAGGCCATTTTACGAGACCGCCGACCTCTGTCTGGTTACCTCTTTACACGATGGGATGAATCTGGTGGCCAAGGAGTACATCAGCGCTCGGGATGACGAATCAGGCGTCCTGATTCTCAGCCAATTCACCGGAGCATCGAGGGAACTCAGGGATGCCCTGATTGTCAACCCTTATGACATTGAAGAGATGGCTGAAGCGATTCGCACGGCCCTGGAGATGGACCTTGCGGAACAAAAGGCCCGCATGCGAGGTATGCGGGAGACTTTAAAAAACCGCAACATATATTATTGGGCCGCAGATCTCATCACCGCCCTGGCTCAGGTTCGTTTGGAGAAGCCTGCATAAAGCACATAACCTTCAGCCAATCCTTGGTGACAACCCAACTCAGGCAGATTTCAGATAATAGTCGGGGTAAAAAAGGCTTTCTATGGTAAAATAAGTAAGTAAATAATTATTGGGGCTTAGAGACGATGGTGGAGTGGCTAACCGAAAATTGGTTGTTGATCACTGTTCCTGTGCTGGCTTTTCTTGGCTAGCTACATTGTTGGTCTATGGGTGAGGAGGGTGGTTAGTAACGCCTTTGAGAGGTGGGCATCAAGAGTCAGATGGCAAGGAAGCCAGTTGGTGATGACAGCGGTGCATCGTCCCTTCCTATTCTGGTTTCTAATTTTGGGCGTCTTCATCGCCATTCAGGTGTCGGTAGCAACCCCGCAAGTCAAAGGCATTATCACCAAAGCATTGGGCATTCTCTTTGTCCTCTCCCTTGGATGGTTGGTTATCAATCTATGTGGGCAGCTACTGGAGACATATTTGCCCAGGCTGAAAGTCCGGTGGCCAACCATCAGCCTGGCAAAGAATGTTACCAGTGCCGTCACCGTTGTTGTCTGTGCTCTGATCATACTTGATATCTGGGGCATGCCTACCAGTCCTCTCCTCGTTCTTATCGCAGTGGGAATCCTGGCGGCAGCACTGGCCTTTAGAAATGCTGCCCCCAACCTTTTTGCCGGGTTGCAACTCAGTACTACCCAACAGATCAAAGTGGGTGACTACATTAAGCTGGAAACAGGAGAACAAGGCTATGTTACCGAGACCACCTTGTACAACACGCGGATCAAGGCTTTAGACGAAAGTATCATTATTGTCCCCAACAACAGGCTTCTTCAGTTTACGGTGGTCAACTACGGGCATCCCTTAAAAAAAGCCGCAGAGCCGTTCCGTTTCCACAGTCGAACGTATATAAAGGAATTAACAGGGCTGAAGGCAAAAAGTCTCAGAGAACTTGTTGATACACTTAAAAAGGTACCTGACTCTGTGATTTACTATCACACGCACCACTTTCTTGAAGAACACCATTACCTGATCCCCGAACCCTCCAACGACTTTGCTGTCTGGGTAAACGATGTACTGGGTGAGGAGGTTCTGGGTGAAAGGCTGGCCAGCGTTAATACCTTTGAATTTCCCAGTCTCGGCATTCTTAGAGAAAGAATCGTTGTGATCATTGAGGAACACCTTGCCGGGGGCTCTAACTCCAGAGAGGCGATGCCAGGGAGGGAATTTTGCTTTATGAAGTCGGTGACCCTGGTCATTTCTACTCCCTATGTTGCGAATGACCTGCGAGAATTTGTTGAGGCTTTACGCAAGATAAGCCTGGGCTCTCTTTACTTTCATGTCTTTGAATCGAGATTGAGACTGGGCAGAGGGCTTAATGATTTTACTATCTGGTTGCAGGACAGCTTGAAGGAGGCAGAGCTTGGGGAGGAGATAGCCCGGCTTGACCCCTATACCTATACCTTGGAGGGACTAAGATCAGCTTTCATACAACTCATCGAAAAACGCATCAAATAAGAATTAATGACTACGAGCCTATCGTAGGACGTAGCACCCTTGAAGAGCTCAGGCTGCTTGCAGCCCGACTCTCCGGCAAGGTGATTCAGAATATCAATTCAACCTTTACCGGAGGTGGCGTAGCCGAGATTTTAAGCCGCATGTTGCCGCTACTGGAGCAGCTGGGTGTAGATGCCCGCTGGAATACCATTAAAGGAAACCCCGAGTTTTTCCAAGTGACCAAAAAATTCCACAATACGTTGCACGGCCGACGAGAGGATATTTCTGACGCCGACTTCGCTCTTTTTCTTGAAGTCTCCCAACAGAATATCAGGGAGATGGAGCTCTATGGTGATATTATCTTTGTCCATGACCCCCAGCCGGTGACTCTGGTGAGCCGGAAGAAGGAAATCGGCAGGAAGTGGGTATGGCGCTGTCATATTGATGTCTCCCAACCCAACGAGAAAGTCTGGAGCTTCCTTGAGCCTTTTATTTTTCAGTATGATGCAGCAGTCTTCTCCGCCCCCTCTTTCTCGCATCCGCTCCCCATCCGCCAGTTTCTTATCTCCCCATCCATAGACCCGCTGAGTGACAAGAACAAAGAGTTATCGCAGGAAACGATTGATGCTGTCCTTGAAAAATACGGCATCCCCAAGGACAAGCCCATTATCATTCAGATTTCCCGCTTTGACTATCTGAAAGACCCGGTAGGGGTCATTCAAGCCTTCGAGATGGTAAGGAAGAGCATAGACTGCCGGCTTGTCTTCGCTGGAGGTACCGCCAGCGATGATCCTGAGTCAGACAAAGTGCTGGCTGAAGTACAGGAGAAAGCCAGGGACAACCCCGACATACATATCCTCCTTGTCCCACCGGAGAGTGACGTTGAGATAAATGCTTTACAGAGGGCATCCACGGTCATCGTCCAGAAGTCGCACCGGGAGGGTTTTGGACTTACCGTAACCGAAGCCCTGTGGAAGGCAAAGCCGGTGGTGGCCTCAGCCGTGGGGGGAATAACGCTCCAGGTAAAGAACAAGTTCACTGGCCTATTGTCTTATGGCATAGAGGGAACGGCCTACGCAATAAGACAACTACTCACCAATCCAGAATATGCCAGGTGGCTGGGGCAAAACGGTAGAGAACACGTCAGGTACAACTTTCTCATCACCCGGCACCTGCGGGATTATCTCTTGCTATTCCTTGCCCTCGAGCACCCTCAAGATATCATCTATCTGTGACAACAATACTGTGTTTCTTCCAGTAGAGGAGTCAAAGGATCTCTTCGATGCCTCCAGAAACTGCTGTTGAATCGCTGCGTGCGCGCGGGCTAACCTACAACGAGATCAAGGTTTCGGCGTGTGGTAACTGAAAGGCTAGCAGTTTATTTCAGGAGGCGCCGGGACCCTGTCCGCCACCCTGCCTCACCTCCTGGCATCGGAAAAGAAACTCACGAACCTCATCAGGGCTTCGGAGAAAAAAATCAGCCTCCGAGGGAAGCTTACCCGGTCCGATAAAAACTGAGATGCCGTGGCCTTTGAGCACCCGAAAGGCATCCTCATCGGTTTGGTCATCTCCCAGATAGATTGGCAAAAGCCCCGGGGAGGGAAAGGTTTTCAGAATTTCTCTAACAGCTTTCCCTTTATGAAAATCGACGTTGGGTTGGATTTCCAAAACCATTTTGCCGGAGGCCATCTTCCAGCGATCCTTCCATTGCTGAAGCTCTTCTTCCAGTACCTGAGGAATCTGCGTGGAAAATTTCTGGGGCACGTTGCGGTAGTGGACAGACAGAATGGGCCCTTTCTCTTCAAAAAGAATCCCAGGAATTTCTTTCAAAGAATTCTGCAAATTCTGGGTGATTCTTTTGAGTTCCCTTGTTCTGGCTGATGACAACATTTTCTTATGCCTGCCGTCCGGGTACTCGATTTCCAACCCGTGGTTGCCGACATAAATAATGTCTGAGACTCCTACTTTTTCCCGCAGATCTTCCAAGGATCGTCCGCTGATGATGGCCAGGTAGACCCCGGGGAGATCACGCAATTCTTCCAAATGCCTCTTTACTTCAAACGGACAAAGAGCCAGTTCTGGCCGGGATACAATTGGAGTGAGGGTTCCGTCATAGTCCAGAAAAAGAAAAAGATTCTGAGCCTGCTGAATCCTGGCTTGGATGGATTCCCAATCTTCGAAAAGATGTTTCACAGTTCCTCTTCCGCCAGTGCAAGGGGATCTGTGGTCGAGGGACTCACATCCTCTCCTTCAACTCCAAGGCCTCCGAGACCAGCCGAAGGACTCGATCAAATTGAAAGGGTTTCGAAATCACCAGATCGATCCCGCTCTCTTTCATCTTCTCTCGATCGAGTTCCATGCCCCACCCCGTGATGATGGCAATGGGGACCTTTGCATTCATCCCTTTTAGGATCCGACCGACTTCCCATCCTGACATCTTCGGCATCCCGAGGTCTGTGAAGACGAGGTCGAAGGTTTCTGTTTTGAAGCGGTCAATTCCTTCCTCACCGCTCGAGACCGATACGACCTCATGGCCCTGGGTTTTCAGAATCCGAGAGAGGACGTCTCTGACAGAGTCTTCATCATCGATGACCAAGATTTTTGCAGGCCGTACTTCTTTCGCCGGGATCACTTCCTCTTTGACCTGTTCCTCCGTATGAATCATGGGCAGGTGAAGAATAAAGGTTGTCCCTTTGCCCGGATCGCTTTCGACGAGAATTTCTCCTCCATGGCGTTTCACGATGCCATAAGACACGCTCAGGCCGAGACCCGAATTGGTGACCCCCTTGGTGGTGAAGAACGGATCAAAGATCCTCTTCCTCACCTCCTCAGACATTCCTGTTCCCGTATCGTGGATTCTGACATCGACCCAGTTCCCATGGGGCTGGGAGGAGAGCGTGATCGTTCCTCCCTCAGGCATCGCCTCAATGGCGTTAAACACAACATTCGTCAACACTTCCCTCAATTCCGAAGGGCTCCCAAAGACGAGAGGGGTCTCGTCACCCTGAGTCGTCAACTCAATGTGTATCCCTCTCTCCTGAGCTTGATCTCTCCATCGAGGCTGTGTAATGGTCACAACCTCCCTGATCATCTCTCCGATGGGCACTGAGACGAATTCCCGATCCCTCCTTAACCCGGTGAATTCCTGAATTCGGCGAACCGTCTCTGCGGCATCCTTGGTCGCCTGTTCGAGGATTCTCAACTGTTGGCGAATCTCCTGAACCCCCAGTCGGTCCAACTGGTAAAGGAGCAACTGAATATTACCGAGAATGACCGCGAGGGCGTTGTTAAAATCATGGGCCACCCCGCTCGCCATCTCTCCCAAAGCCCTCAATTTTTCTGCCTGGATGATCTGATCTTGGGCTTGTTTTAACTCCTTGAGAGTCTGCTTCAATTCAGCGAAAAGTCGGGCATTCTCGATCGAGATGCTGACCTGGCTCGCGAAGGAAGAGAGAACCTTCAGGTCCTCTTCGTCGAAGCCGTTAATTTCCGTGCTCTCGACATTCAAGACGCCAATGACTTCATCCCGAATTTTGAGAGGGAAGACAGCTTTAGAACGAACACCCGGCACCCCAGCGATATAACGCGGTTCTTTCGATACATCAGGCACATAGAGAGGGGATCCGGTCTGGGCGGCCCACCCTACGATCCCATGGGCGCCGACCTTGAATCGTTTCTCCTTGATTTCTTCAAGATCCCTTCCAATGATCTGTTTGATGTAGAGTTCATTCCTCTCTCGATCCAATAAAAGGATGCTGCACTGGGAATGCCCTAGGAGACCTCGGAGAAGTTCCAAAGATTTTCGCAGCAATTCGTCCACATCCAGCGTCGAGGAAAGGGCTTTCCCAATTTCGTAGAGACTGGTCAGCTGTTTGATCTTTGCCGTTGAATCCTCGTAGAGCTTAGCATTGCCAATGGCGATAGCCGCCTGGTGAGCGAAACTGGAGAGGAGTTCAATCTCCTCGGGTTGGAACCGCTTTTGTGGATCCCACGAGCCCACGACCATCGTCCCAATAATCATCTGCCTCACATTGAGAGGAACGCCCACGACCTGCTTGAAGTGGTAGACATCAAGTTTTTGCCATCGCTTGGGATGGCGCTCGTAATCCTCATAGAGGACCGGCCCCTTTTGGGTGAAGATGTCTCCGACGATCCCCTCCATGGGAGGACCGACTTCCCTGCCGATGAATGACGAAGGCAACCCGTGCACGATGACGCTGATGTATTTTTGCTTCCGATTGTCCCAAAGGGCGATCTCTCCTGCTTCGGCGGTCAGGAGACTGATGGCTCCTTCCATGATTTTCTGAAGGATGACCTTTAACTCGAGGCGAGAGGCAATCTCTTGGCTGATGGAATAAAGGGTCTTCTGTTCTTCAAGCCGCTTCACGTTCTCGGTGTAGAGAGAAACCCGCTCCAACGCACCGCTCATGATCTGGGCAATGGAGGTAAAAAAATTCATTTCGGAGGAATTAAAAGGATGGGGCTCGTTCCAAGCAACCGTCAGCGCTCCTTGGGCTCTCGTCTTCGAACCCAAGGGCACGCCCATGAGAGACCTCACTCCCTCTTCAACCACGGGCGGAGAGGCTTTTGGATGGCGCGGATAGTCCTCGATGAACACGGCGTCTCCCGAAAGAACCACTTGACCGGGAATCCCATCCTCCAGGCTGGTTCTCCGCAACCCCTTCATGAGCGGTTTGGACAACCCACGTTGAGCCGCGAGAACCAGGACATCTTCCTCCCCGTCAAGCAGAAAGAGACCTACCGAGCTCACGCCGGTCAATTCTTTGATTTGATCGAGACTATTGTTGAGGATCTCGTGGAGATCCACAGACTGATTGATCGTTTGACTGATGGCACTGAGGATAGAAAAATCTCGGTTGAGCCGCGAGACCTCTTCCTCCAACTTGCGGGTCGTCTTTGCCATCGTATTCCCTTCGAATCGCGGGCGAGTCGGCTGGATGCCCCGCCTTGCCTGTCCCGTCTTAACGGGATGGCGGGGAGGGAAGCCGACCCTATAATAGATACTTGCATTACCCGGAAGCCCCGCCGTGTGTCTGCCTGTCGGCAGAGGAGGCGGCGAGCTTCACTCCACCAGAATCACGCCGTAGCAGTTTCGTTCGTCGTCATGGGACCGAACGACGTCAATCCGGAATCCGTTGTCTCTTGCTGTCTCAAAAACATCTATTCCACAGGCTTCCATAGACGGCCTTGCCTCAAACCCGTGTTGGCAAGGAACCGTCGTATCGCAGGTTTGGCACAGACGGCACGGTCCAGCCCCCATGCTCCAAACCTTATAGTATCCATCGAGAAAAATCTCTCGCTCGAGGCGTACCACTTTCTGGGTCAAACTCCGTGATCTTTCTCCCTTCTGCAGTCTCCGATGGAGTAAGATCGCTTTGTGATAGCTGTCGATCACCCTTCGAGTGACATCAGGAGTCGGGCTGTAAGGTGGGCAGCAGTGCCCCTGTCCGAACCCGGAACACCCAAACTGACACTTCATCCTCACCCATTCTGCCGTAATAATGGAACGGGGTTCGATCATCTTGGCGCCATCAAATCCCATTTCGAGCGCCTTCTTGCAGTACTTCTCCAATACCTTCATCCACAACCTCCATCCGAATGTCAGATCGCTCCATCCACCAGGATGTTTAGGCTGGTGGAGTCAGTGAGCACCTTGATTTCGTCGCTGAGCCTCCTCTCTTTCCGGGCTTCCTCGCTCAAGAGAATCCAAGGCCGTCCTGAAATGGAAAAGGGCACTCCGTTCATCTCCTCTCAATTTGAAGTATTTCCCAAAATGAAAATGGGAAAGTCCCTTTTGCCCCATCCGTCCATAAACTGATCCGAGCTGCTGATAGACTTCGTCAAAATCAGGTTCCTCTCGTTGAACTCTCAGGAAAAGGGACAAGGCCTTGGAGAGATCGCCCTTCTCCTTATACCCGCGCCCCAGATAATAAAGACGTCAACACATCCTCCCCTTGTCCTGCTTCCTGGCCAGAAGAGAGGGCAACTTTCTCCAAAATCTGAATGGCCTGATCGACTCTGCCGGAAAGGAATTGACTGATCGCCAACTCTCTCAGCGGATCCAATTCCTGAGGGGATAATGCAGTGGCACGTTCTAGCGCCTCAATGGATCGGTCCAGTCTCCCCATCTTCCGTAAGCAAGACCCAGGCCAACATACCCAACACCATCCTGAGGATTCGTTTTTGCCATGGATTCAAAATGCTGCACCGCCACGTTTGGCTCTCTTTCCTCCACAAAGGCTCTGGCCTGGATCCAACGGTAATCTCCGACTCGCCGGGGAGGACCTGCAGGCATCTTCTCAATCTGGATGAGACTCCCCAAGAGAGTGATCCTGTCTTCAATGGCGGGGTGGGTGCTGAGGTAGGTAGGGATCTTGGGGGCCACCGCTAGGCTGGTCTTGTACATCTTGTCGAGAAACGTGAGAAGTCCTTTGGGATCATAGCCTGCTTTGAGCAGTGTATGGAAACCTACTTGATCCGCCTCTGTTTCATGTTCTCGGGTGTATTTTAGAGTGAGTGCGGCTGCACCGGCCGCTGCTGTCGTTGCCACAGCTTCCGCGCCCTTCCCTCCTCCAAGCAAAGCCCCTGCCACAACAGCAGCCAACGTGGCGAGATTGAGCCGTTTTGACTGATCCACAAGCTCTGAAATGTGTCTTTCCGTGGCATGGGCAATTTCATGACTTACAACTCCCGCAATCTCCTGTTCGTTATCAGCCAAAACGATCAACCCGGTCGTTAGAAAGATGTACCCTCCGGGAATGGCGAACGCATTGGGATCCTGGGCCTTGACGATATGGAAACTAAAGTCAAACGGAGTTAAACCGACTTGAGCAACTAAAGAATGGCCTACCCGATCCACAAAGTCCTGGAGGGGGAGATCCTTGATAATGTCTGTGCTCTTTTCTATTTCAAGAAACACTTTCCTCCCCATGTTCTTCTCTTCTTCGACGGTCATACCTTGGGCTCCCCTCATGCCCCCCACGAGGAGAACAAACAAAACAAAGGCGCAAAGCATAAACCGAGTAGATCTTACTGGAGGGGTCATCACCTATCCCTGTATTCTGTCCATCACGGGCAAGTCGGCTGGATGCCCCGTCTTCCTGTCGGGAGGCAGGGGCGGGGAGCTCGGCTCGAAACTATTGGATTTAGAAAGGGTTTTTACAAAATAAATCTTAACACTTTCTCTCCATCACGACAACAAGAACAAAAAAGGCCCTACATGTCCTTATCCAAATGGGTGGGGTTTGGATGGTGGTAAACAAAGGACATATAGGGCTGTTAAGCCCAACCGGTCATCGTCTTATTAATTAATTATAGGTGACCTAAACAGGAGACGCGAAATGAAAACCCTCCTTTTTCTAATACCTTCCAGTACAACCCGTGATAACGCCGCTCAAAAGATCCTTTATCTCTTCGCCTTTGCCTCTTCCTTGCTCCCCCTCTCTCCGATGCGGGGCCGTAACGGTATCTGATTCCCCGAAAGATAATCCTTCACCTCTTGGTTAAGGATTTTGTCCTACTCTCCCTTCCAGTCCTTAATTCCTCGGTTGAAATCAGTGAAACTGCCGTAGAGTTTACGAATCGGAGAAACCTTCCCCTCCCCTTCCCGATGGAGAGGATAAACCCTACCTCCTCCTACGTCGGCTGCCTCTTTGACTCCGACCAATTTCCCCTGCTCTTCTTTCTTCAGCCTCTCCAGCTCCAGACTGTGTTCTAACTCCATCTCATGTTCTGTCATCTTCCCCGTAATCCATGCCCAGTTCATGGGGTACACTTCTGGATTGAAAACAACGGAGTAGAAATGCCAGACGATGATTGTGAGGGTCGCCAAAATCGCCTCATAAAAGTGGATGGCACGGGCGACATCGAACGTCCACATAGGGAAATAGGTCAGCCACTCTCCCTTGAACCAGAGGATGAAACCCGTCACCGTCATGACAGCTGTCCCCCAGATCAATCCCAGGTACTCGGACTTCTCTCGGAAGTTGTACCGATCCATCCGGATCACTTTGGCCGGCCGGTTAATAAAAAAATTGTTTTTTAGCGTCTCCCAAAGATCAAGGGCGTCCTTCCACCTGGGAATCATGCCCCAAAGAATCCCTCTCCCCCGTGCTGTGAAAACCATGTAGAGGATGTGATACCCTCCCAGTGTCACAATCGCCACGCCGGAAAGCCGATGCAAAAGCCCCCGGAAGGTCATCCCCATGGGCACGTCGGTAATCGGAGAAGCCCAGAAGGCCTCCGGGTATTTCAGAGCAAACCCCGTGATGACTAGAAGCGTGAAGTTAATGAAGAGGTTGAAATGCTGAAATCTTTCATTCAGCGTCATCCTTAGGTATTTTTTCACTCTTGTTCTGCCCTCATCCATGGGGGTTACTCCGTTCTGTGGAAAATACGGGTCAATAAATTAATGCCCAATCGCCAGAGGGATTCTTTTCTCAGGCATTTGGGCTATGCTTCTTCACCTTGTCCCTCAAGGTGATTTTACGGTCTCCGTTCGATCGTCTTTCTCAGCCAGTCTGTGAAATTAAAGAAGGTCATCCCTCCAATGGTCATGACGATCAGAAAAATATAAACCACCCTCACCCATCCGACCACCTTCTCCCCAAACTCTTCTCCTCCGATCGATGCCACTGCGTGAATCTTCCCTTTTGCAAAATTCTCCGACGCGCCAGGGTGACAAATCCCACAGGTTTTTTGCAGATTGTCCCTGTAAATCATGGACTTTGGATCGCTGGAGGGCAAAATGTCGTGGACCCCATGACAGCTCGCACAGTTTGCCGAAAAAGTATCCCCTCCTCGGTACGACAATCCGTGGAAACTGTCGTAGTAGGATTTGACCTGGGCCTTTGTAATTCCATACTCTTTCGAGATCTGTTCGGCCGAGTGGCACTGGGGACACGTGGTTTGCGCAATGCGTCGCTCATTCACCGGAGAATCCGGATCGATCTTTGCCTTGATCCCGTGAATGCCGTGGCATGTCGTGCAGGTTGGAGAATCGCCCCTTCCCTTGGCTGCAAGGGTTCCATGAATGCTATCGACAAATTGCTTGGTAATCTCTTCGTGACAAACCCCGCACGTTTGAGGGATGTTTGAACGAAAGATGGAAGATTTCGGGTCGAGCAAGGACCTGGCGTCATGGCTTCCGTGACAACTCGTACACGTCACTTCGCCGCTTTGGCTGTGAATGCTTCCCTTGAATAGTTCTCCTGGCGTTAGTCCTGGTCCTAAGGCATGCGCTTTCACGAAATCTTTGTCCGAGTGGCACCGACTGCATGTCTTGGCCACATTGCTCAGATGCATTGATGATTTGGGATCACTCCTCGACAAGATGGCGTGATGTTCGTGGCAGTCATAACATTGGGCTGCCCTCTCGGTCCCCTTCATGATGGGCTTGGCATGAAGGCTCTGCCGATACTCTCGATCCACTTCCGCATGGCAACCTCCACACTCCACATGATCTCTGACCTGCTTTCCCCCAGCAGCGTGAGCATCATCAGTGATCTGAGTGTGACAATCCGAACACGAAAGTTTCCCGTGGACCGATGCCTTGAAATCTGCTTCAGGGACATGGAGGGACACTTTCTTCCCTCCTGCGTCCTCTTTGGACAGAGCCTCATCCTTGTGACAGTCGAAGCAGAGCGTATTGTCTGCTCCCCAAACCCCACCGGCCAAGACCCACAAGAGGACGAAGGAGACTGCCACTCCAAGGACAGCCCTAACTTTACCTCTCATGCTGGAACCCTCCCGGGAACAAGAAAGGACAAGAAACCCCTTCCCGCTGATTTTTCTTTCTCAACCTTCTCAAAGGCACATTCCACCGCAGACTTCAGTTCTTCCAGGTCGACCGGTTTCATGGCATGGTAGAATATCCCTGCTCCACGGAGACGCCTCACGAACCCGAGTCGCTCCTCCGAGGAAACCACGATCACCTGGACCCCACCATTCATCCCCTTGAGGACAGGAACCAGATCGTAGGCCCTGATCCCTTCCAGCTCATCATCCATGAGGACAACTTCAATGGCTCCGCCTTTCACCTTCCTTAGAACGTCGCTCACCATCGTTGCCGCATCCACCCGGTAACCAGCGTCCTCAAAATACTTCAAGACCGACTGCCCCAGGTGGTCATCTTGATAAGCAACAAGAATCCTCCGAGATACCATCGCTCTTCCCTCCTACACGACCTCTACTGGCATTTCATTCCGCTGAGCAGGAGTGAAAACCCCGTTAATCATCGACACAAAAAGGATCCCTGCAGGGATGACTTGAGCCAGCACCACGACGATGCCAAACGTCATGAAAAACCAAACTCCCAACAGCCCGATCCCCCGAATGCCTCCGGCGTAAGCAATGCTTACAGAGAACAGGGAGATTGCAACTACCAGCGCAAAGCTAAGAATCAATGCAATCTTCTTCATATCCTCAGACATTGTTTTCTCCTTTGTCTTTATGGATTTCTCAAAAGCTTTCCTTGAATTCATCTACTTGGCCTTAGCGGTTTCAACCTCGGTCAGCACTCCCGCCTCAGCTTCCTTTTCCTCCTCAACTTTCTTGCCCTTGAATACCATCGCAGAAGTTGTCCCGATGAAGGAGAAGAAAAGAATCGCTGCCGGAATAAGCTGAAGCAGAATAATGACAGCCCCGATCACCACAAAGATCCAGAGCGCTACACCTGCATCTTCTAAACTAATCGACCTGGCAAACGCGGGTGAAGCTACACCTAAGGTCGTCAGGCCAACCATTCCTATCATGACCCATTTCTTAATCGTGCTTATCATTCTTCATCCCTCCTTTTTCATGCTCCACTTTAGGATTAGCATTTCTTGTGCCAATGGGAACAATTAAATCAGCATATCGTTAACTATTCGATTTTATTAAAATATATTTACAATTTTTCAAACTTAAAAGTCAGCTGAGGCCCCTTATATGTATATTTGTTATATACAAAATTCACCCCATTGAGCTTACAGCCCTCATAGAGTTCAGGTTTTATTGTGTTTTTTAAAGAATAGAATATTTATACAGGAAGGATAGAATTAAAAACCCAACGTTCTGGCAAGAATAGAAAAGGCAACAACGGGGATGAGCCAGCAGAAAAAAGCTATAATAAAACAAAGGGATATATCGTCAGTCTCAATTTTCTTCACTTCTCCAAATTTCACAATAAGGATTGTCCCCAGGCCTGCAATCCCCACAACGACGATAGACCACCCGATGATCAACCATTGGAAAAAGTCCGACATGGTCTTGATACCCTGTTCTTTGAGGATTCCTTTCTATCTTGAGCTAACACTTCCTAATCTTCGCGAACCCTTAGATTGTATTTCTTCATAAGGGCCTGAAAATTAGGACGAAGCATTCCCACTTCTTCTGCTGCCCGCGTGACGTTCCATTTATTCCGTTCCAGGGCACTGATGACAAACGCTCTCTCCACATCCTCGACCGCCTTTTCGCGCAGGTGTTTCTTGATATCTTTTAGCTCGTCACTGGTATGGGGAGCCTGAACCTCTACCGGTTCCTCTTTCTCTTGTGTCCTTGGTAGAATGAGATGCTCCGGACGAACCATTTCATCGTCAATCATCACCACGCTTCGCTCAACCACATTCTCCAATTCCCGGACATTTCCTGGCCAAGGATATCTCATCAGCCTTTTCATCGCTTCCGGTGTAAACCCCTTGATGGCCTTGCCCATTTCCTCTGCATATTTCTTTAGGAAGTGACTGGCCAGGAGAGGAATATCCTCCTGCCGATCTTTGAGAAGGGGGAGGGTGATCGGGACGATGTTCAATCGGTAGTAGAGATCCTCTCTGAAGGTTTCCTCATGAATCATCTTTTCCAAATCCTTGTTGGTCGCTGCAATCAGACGGATATCTACTTTCTTGGCCTTCGTCCCCCCAACAGGCGTGAATTCCCTCTCCTGCAAGACCCGGAGGAGTTTCGCCTGAATGGCCAGACTGATATTGCCTACCTCATCTAGGAACAGTGTCCCGCCGTCTGCCACTTCAAAAAGGCCTGGCTTGGTCGTGACGGCACCCGTAAAGGACCCTCGGATATGGCCGAACAACTCACTTTCGAGGAGATTCTCCGAAAGGACTGCACAGTCCACGGGCACGAATGGCTTTTCTCTCCTTGGACTATTGAAATGGACGGCCCTGGCGATCAATTCCTTTCCCGTTCCACTCTGTCCGTAGATCAGAACAGTACTATCGGTCATGGCTACTTTCGCAATGATCCGATAGATCTCCTGCATCCTCTTGCTCTTCCCGACGATGTTATGAAACCCGTATTTTTCACGCAATTCCTGCCGGAGGTAGATATTCTCCAGAAGGAGGCTTCTCTTCTCGAGTGCCTTCTTCACGACAATGGACACCTCGTCTGGAGTAAACGGCTTGGGAATATAATCAAAAGCACCGAGTTTCATCGCTTCCACAGCCGTTTCCACCGTGGAGAATCCCGTGATCATGATGACCACGGTATCTGGGTAGTTTTCGCGAATGGACTTCAGAACTTCCATTCCGTCGACCCCCGGCATCTTGAGGTCGGTAATGACAATGTCAAAAGGATTCGCCTTCATCCTTTCAATGGCTTCTTGTCCGCTGAACACGCATTCGACCTCATAGTTCTCCTCCTGAAGAATTCGCTGACAGCTCTCACAGACGATCATTTCATCATCGACGACCAAGATTCTCGGACTGAACATCTTCACCCTCCTTCACCCGTGAAGGATTCTTTTGGTTTGAAGTCACAGAGAAGTCTCTGATCTAAACCACGAAGACCCCAGAGGACCGAGTCTCCCTTCCTCTGTTTCGATCGATCGAGGAAAAAGGCCTGAATCCCTAAGGTTCGTGGGACGAGATAATCGAATTCGTAATGATCTCCGACATGAACCATTTCCCCGGGATTGACAACCAAGGTCCTGCATATCCGACGATAGACTTCCGCCATCTTCTTGACGGCCCCAAAGTCAGAGGTCACGGAAAAGATTTGGTCGAAATACCTCCCGAGACCCGTCGTCTCCAGTTCGACCTCAATGAATTCTCGTGCGGCGTTGGACGTCAGAACCAAAGGAAATCTGCCTTTAAGACGCTCGAGGGTTGGAATGACGTCGGGATAGACGCTGATTCTGCCAGCATATTGCCTTAACAGAGTCCTCCAATCCTCTTCGAGATGAAAAAATCTCAGCCAGTACTTGATGTCATACCACTCAAGGGCACTTTCTCCAACCTTATCATACTCCTCTTCGATATGGGCTTTCGCCTCTTCAAATGAAGTTTGCGTTTTCTCAGAATAGAGCGAGGGGACTCCATGCTTCCACACCCAATCGGTGAACTCGGAGTCGATCAGCGTCCCATCCATGTCAAAGGAAACAATCTTCGCCATCGTCTGCCTCTATATCCTCTCGAGAGTGACGTCCTTCGAGTCAAGTCTCTCTTTCTCGAGATCCACGCTGGCAATCGTCCGGCTTGAAAGATATGCATGAGAGGTAAAGATCGTTATACAGCTCTTGTTGAACATCCGCGGCGGCGAATTGGGTTGGTGGGAGCGAATGAGCAGCGCCAATTGATATCGCTCCATCATCCGTTTGAAGTATTCGCCACCCCACTGAGGCCTCCCGCCCCACTCTCCCAGAAATTCCCCATTCCTTTCCACGAAGTCTCCCCAAATCATTCTCTCCCACTGGTCATCTCCCGGCTTTCACTTGGTTGATCTCCTCCAAGGATCCCAACTCTGGAAGTGCCCCATGGAGGGCCAACAGACCGTTTGAGGAAGTGGCTGCCAAGGGGAATGTCGAGAAGAGCCGCCCTAGCATTTCCCGCTGCCCCTCTGGCAGGGACTCCCAGTAATTGGCAGGGTAGAATTTCTTCACCATGAAGCCTTCGTGATTCCCCGCCAAGAGAGTGATGTCCTCCGGATGTTCCAGCTTGGTTTCTAACAGGAGTTGAAGATTTTCTTCAGACTGTTCTCCGCGGTCCACATAATCTCCCAGAAACACAATCCGATAGTACGGCTTGAGATATCGGCGGAGAACCTTTTTCGTCGCGTCAAGATCTCCGTGGGTGTCTCCGACAAAGACCGCTCTTCCACGAGAAGGCAATCGGATTAACTTGGGTTCCCCTTCAAGTTCCTTCGTGGCTTTCTCACACAGCTCTTCCCAATTCATCCTCACCCCTCATGAGAGGCTCACCCTCACGTGAACGGTCCTGTTTCTGGGTCCATCGAATTCGCAGAAATAGATTCCCTGCCAGGTTCCAAGCACCAGATCTCCTGATTCCACGAGGACCGTCTCTGAACAACCGATCAGGCTTGCCTTAATATGGGCAGGAGAATTCCCCTCGCTGTGGAGATACCGATCGTGGGAGGGAACGATTTTGTCCAGCCCCATGAGGATGTCCTGAGCCACATGGGGATCGGCGTTTTCATTGAGGGTGACCCCTGCCGTCGTGTGCGGAACATAGATGATACAGAGGCCACTTCGCACCCTCGTCTTTTCAACAATCTCTTTTACCTGCCGGGTGATGTCAATCAACTCGCTCTTCTTCGAAGTCGATACACGGAAGGTGTGAATCACCCTGATTCCTCCTTACAGGTGACAAAACCCCACGTCCATCGCACCACGGGCCATAAGACATCCCGGAATAACATGAATACACAATTTGTAAAGCGTCTTCGAGCAATCTATTCGTGAATCGGAGGATGTTTCTGAAGTATAGGATTATATATAATACAGCTCCTATATGTCCACAAGTTTTTTTGGATTGATTTTTTTGAGCAAAGATCTTATAATTACTAGACTTTCTCCAGTAGTACCCACTCTTCCAGCAAAAGTCTAAAAAGGATTTCTTTGTTCAGTACGCGTGGCCTATGAGACGGAGGTTTTTCTTCGTTCTTCTAGTACTTTTCGTCCTCCTTTTGGGGGGGCAATCAGACAATGCCCTCAGTGCTCCCAAGAATGTTATCGTAAATGATGTCACCCCGAGTGGCCAGCATCTCCCTTCCATTGCCCTCGGCCCGAGCAACCAAATATATATCGTCTGGGTGGATTGCCGAAACGACCCTACCTGTGAGACCGATACGGATATCTACTTTGCGAGATCGGCAGACGGCGGTCAGAATTTTGATGCTGCCGATTCTCGTGAGTGACGACGGAGCGTTCTTTGCAAATTCGCCCAAAATAGCAACGGACAGCTCGGGCAATATCTATGTCGTGTGGCACGACAATCGTACGGGAGACAGCTGGGACGTTTATCTCTCGAAAATCAGAGAATGGAGGAGAGAAGCTTCTCCCCGAGTGTCCAGGTGAATGATTATATTTCCGGAGTAGACCAGTACGAGCCAGATTTAGCCCTCGACAGCAGTGGCAACATCTACGTGTCCTGGAACCGTTATTACTCTTATGTTGTTAGGGAGACTTAGAACTGTGGGATTATGACGTGTATATGGCAAAATCGACAGATGGAGGGGCGACCTTCGGTACCAATGTGAAAGTCAACGACGGTTCTGACTGGCAGTACAAGTCAAGTATCAAGGTAGGCCCCAGCGGCAATGTCTATGTAACCTGGACAGACAGAAGAAACGGAGGCATTTCCGACGTCTATTTTGCTAAGTCTATAGATGGTGGGAGCACCTTCTCCACAAATGTCCGAATCAACCAATATACAGAGCAGAGTCAGGGCTACCCAGAGATGGCATTGGACGAGGACGAAGTCATCTATGTCGTTTGGAATGACAGCAGAAACCTATACAAGAAAAATAAAAGAGATGTATTTATGGCTCGCTCCTTAGACTTAGGAGATTCCTTCGAACCTGAAATAAAGATAAACGATGCGAAGATCCCTCCAGCATTTGAATATTTTTATCCTACCATCACGGCCTGGGGAAAAGGACACGTAGCCATTGCATGGGAAGACAAGCGGGATGGCAACTGGGATGTTTATTTGACCCGGTCGGACAACGGTGGATTAAGCTTCCGACCGAGTTGGAAGTTAAACAGTGCCGAAAAAGGAAGCCAGAGCGTGCCTGATATTGCCATGGATGCGATGGGGTATGTTCATTGTACCTGGAGAGATCAGAGAAGCGGAGATTTTCTCATTTATTTTGCTCTTGACGAATCAGTGAAATCCGTCGTCAAGGTGCTGACCCCCAACGGAGAAGAGGTCTTTGCGACAGGCGATGAGGTCACCATCGCGTGGGATGCCCTTGAGCAGGTGGTCTCTTTCGATCTGTATTACTCGGTTGATGACGGAGTAACATGGAAGGAAATCGTCTTGGGTTGGGCCGGCAGTCCATATGAGTGGACTATACTACCCCTCAATGGAAATAAAAAACAGAGTTTTGTAAAAGTAGTGGGCTTTGACTCAGAGGGAAAGCAAGTTGGGGCAGATAAGTCCGATAAGCCCTTTACCATCCAAGTCGTGAAGGTCACCTATCCCAGTGATCCAGGCATTTCTTTTACTTCTGGCATTGCGGAAACGATTCAGTGGGAGGTCTATCCAACTAAGAGTTCGGTGGAGACCGTGGAGATCTACCTGACGAAAGACGGTGGAAGCACGTGGACCCTTTTGAACAGGCTTCCGGGAGACTCATGGAGCATTGACTGGACACCCGAAGTGGGGAAGGAAAAGAAACAGTGCAAAGTGAAGGTGGTTCTCAAGGATATCAAGGGAAATAACGTGGGGGTAGACTCAAGTGACAACTACTTCACCATTGAACCCCCCTGATCTCTGCAAGTCTTTGACCCCCGGAACTTCTCGGACTAGGGTCACACCGTTCGTCTCTCCAGAGAGTCAGGCCCATGTGTCCGTTTGACTCAGCCTTGCCTCATCTATCAATTCCTGCTAAAATTCTGAACAAATAGAGAGTTGCACCTTACAAGGACAGGAAGGAGAGAAGCGGACATGGCTCTCAAGAAGATTTCCGAGATCCTCAAGCTCGTCGAATTTGTCAATGAGGAAGTGAAAGAAGCCTCAAAAAAATTGAGCCGGGTGACCCCTCGAGAGGTCACTGAAAAGCTGGGCACCCTAGCCCTGATCAGAGAACACATTCTCAACCTTCAGGTCGAGCTGCCAGCGGACCTAGAAAGAAGACTCACAGAGCTTTATCCCGCCATCGACAGGATCAAACCCAAACCTTCATAATCCGCTCCGAAGGATCAGTCGTTTGGAGTTAACAGTTCGGAGCCAGGAAAACACCAAACCTTGACGTCTCCGAACTCCGAACTCATTGCTCCGAACTTCTACTCTCAATAGAATGCAAGGCTGGCAAAGGATACGACAGACTGGGTTTCTGGGGTAAAGGCCTGGTCGTACTTCAGGAGGGTTCCCTCTTCGGCATTCATAGTTTGAAGCATCGTATAAATGGCTGGAAGACCACAGATCCTGCGACGATCACGGTCTTTTTTGATCGATTCGAAGAATCCTTCCGCATCCACTCGCTCCACGTGTCCTAGCATCTTTCGATCTTCTTCGGCCAAAACTCTGAGATCATACTCTCCAATGCCTCTGGGATCCCCAAACTGAAGGCCCATGTGCGCCAAGTCAGCACTGGCAATGAAACAGACCTTCTTGCCATAAGGGGCAAGGGTTTCTCGCAGGGCGTCCGTGAACTGCCGAACAGGTTCGATCTCCTTAGGAGACGTCCCTTTTTCAATGGCTTCATGAAAGGAACCAGCGAGGATGGGAACAATGCGGATCGGAGTAGGAGGAGGGATCAGGAAACGGAGAAAGACACACTGGAACTCAATGGAATGTTCGCCTCGGTGAATCCATTCGTCTCTGAACAAGTCGTACGGACACTTGGACTGGATGGCGTCGACCAGTGTTCTGTCTGTCTCGAGCGGCCCCAGAGGGGTCAGGAAATTCTTGCGGGTGAGACAGAACGGATGTTGCATCGGTGCATGGGCTGTTCCAAGAATCACGAAGCATTGCGGTTCACTTTTCTCTGCTATGTCACGGTGCGAGTAAGCGTAGCACGGTCCTCCCCTTTGAAAGTCGATGTGCGGGGCCACCACCCCTCTCAAGGTCCCCTCTCCTGCTTTTAATCCAAAGAGGCCGGGGCCATTCGGGCCCTGGAAATAGGTCTCAATCTGAACATGCAACTGTTCAGGATCTCCCTCATAGCTTTTCCCAGCGAAAATGGCTTCTCGGACTGAGGAATTCCCGAAGGCCTCTTCCTTCTGTTTCATTGCCTCATTGAATCGGTCTCCCTCCAGGAAGAGGTTCTCCTCGAGTTGGCCGATGATCTCCTGGATTTTCTCCGAGAACAGGAGTCCCCCGAACTTTCTCATGTATTCCGTTTGAATATCGAGGGCGGAGTGCTGACCGTCAAAATGAGAAACGATGAAGTAAAGCGCAGGAGGGATGAAGAGAGATTTTTCGCTGATATTGAGAGGATCTTGAAGGCAAATCAGATTTTGGCCTGACATCTGAACCGGAAAAACATTGACAGGCCTGAGCTTTGGGTAGTCCATATACCGAATGAAGACCTGGGCTGGAGGTGCAAAACACACTCCAAGACTCAATGCCCCGGTCACAAAGCCGCATGCACGAATACCCGGTTTCGGTCATTGGAGTTTAATTGGAGCTTGGTGCTTCGAAATGGGTCCTTCAGTTTAGATTTGTTCTAAGCAAAAAAACAACGGGAGCCAGGCACCCCTGAGGACGCTTGAGCGGCCTTATGACTGACTCAGCGCAATGTCAATGGCTTCATCCATTCTCTGGATGAATATGAACTCCATCTGATTACGAATCCGCTCCGGGATCTCCTCCAGATCTTTCTCGTTCTTTTTCGGAAGAATGATTGCCCGAATCCCTGCCCTTGCAGCGGCCAACACCTTCTCTTTGATCCCCCCCACAGGAAGGACCAGCCCTCTTAACGTGATCTCACCCGTCATGGCCACATCATTGCGTATCGGCCGGTTTGTGAGCAGGGACGTCAGGGCCACGAGCATGGTCACGCCGGCCGAAGGCCCATCCTTCGGAATGGCGCCAGCGGGCACATGGATGTGAATATCATTCTTCTCAAAGAAATCTTCTTCCACACCCAGTTCTTTTGCCTTGGTTCGAACATACGACAGGGCGGCCTGGGCGGATTCTTTCATCACGTCACCCAATTGTCCCGTGAGATTCAGCCCTTTTTCTCCACGCATCTTCGTCGCTTCCACAAAGATGATGTCACCTCCAGTGGGCGTCCAAGCAAGGCCCGTGGCGACCCCCGGCTCCGAGGTCCGCTCCGCCACTTCAGGGAAGAATTTGACAGGGCCTAACAACTTGTGCAGAATGTCCGGCGCCACCATTACCTTTTCCATAATCCCTTGGGCCACATCCTTGGCCACTCCCCGGCAAACCGACGCAATCTCCCTTTCGAGGTTTCGGACACCCGCTTCGCGGGTATAGGAGTTGATGATTACCTGCAAGGCTTCGTCATTGAACTCGATGAACTCCGAACTCAGACCGTGCTCACTGATTTGTTTGGGGATTAAAAACTCCTTGGCGATCATGAGCTTCTGGTCCTCGCTGTAGCCTGGCAGTTCGAGAACCTCCATCCGGTCCCTGAGCGCAAAAGGGATGGTATCGAGGACATTGGCCGTGGTAATAAACATGACTTTCTGGAGATCGAAGGGAACGTCAATGTAGTGATCCGAGAAAGAGAAATTTTGCTCTGGATCGAGCACTTCCAGCAACGCAGAAGAAGGATCTCCCCGGAAGTCCATCCCGATCTTATCCACTTCATCGAGCATGAAGACAGGATTATTCGTCCCCCCTTTCTTCAGCCCCTGGATGATCCTCCCCGGCAAAGCCCCCACGTACGTTCTTCGATGACCTCGGATCTCTGCCTCGTCTCGCACGCCCCCTAAAGAGATGCGAACGAATTTCCGTCCCATCGTCCGGGCGATCGACTTGCCGAGAGACGTCTTCCCCACCCCCGGAGGCCCCACGAAGCAAAGAATAGGCCCTTTCATGCTGGACTTCAACTTTCGAACGGCTAGATACTCGAGGATCCGTTTCTTTACCTTCTCGAGGTCGTAATGATCCTCGTCGAGAATCTTGTGGGCATTGGAGATATTGAGGTTGTCTTCCGTCGATTCTGACCAAGGAAGCTCTGCTAACCAGTCAAGATACGTCCGGGCCACCGTGTATTCAGCGGAGGCAGGAGGGATTTTCGCCAAACGGTCCAATTCCTTCTCAGCAGCGGTTAAAGCCTCCGGAGGCAACTTTGCTTTCTTGATTTTCTCCCTGAGCTCTTTAATCTCGGCAGAATGCTCATCCAGCTCTCCGAGCTCTTTCTTGATGGCTTTAAGCTGCTCCCGGAGATAGTACTCCCGCTGAGTTTTATCCATATCCTCCTTGACTTGGGACTGGATCTTGTTTCCTAACTCTAAAACCTGAACTTCCTTATTGAGAAAGAGATGGACCTTGGCCAGTCGTTCCCGAACATCAATCGTCTCCAAGATCCCCTGCTTCTCGTTCGTGGCAATGTTGAGGTTGGAGGCAATCAAATCAGCAAGGATCGGTGGAGACTTGATGTTGCTGACCATTGTTCCCAGTTCGGCGGTAAGGTAAGGAGCGAGTTCCACCGCTCTCTGAAAGAGATTTTTCAGATTCATCATGAGGGCGTCGATCTCAACTCCTTGAGGAACTTCTTCCTCAAAAACATCGACTTTTGCCTTGAAATAGGGGTCTTTTTGATAGAACTCCTTAATCTTTACCCGTGACACACCCTGGACGATGACCCGTTGGCTCCCATCCAACTCTCGAATCATCCTCAGGATGAGTGCAGCCACGCCGAATGGATTAAGATCCCCTTCTTTGGGATCTTCCACCTCTGATTTCTTTTGAGTCACCACCCCAATGATCCGGTCGGCGTCCATTGCATCATCGATCAATTTCACCGACCTCTTCCGACCCACCATGATGGGCAATATGAGATCAGGATAAAGCACTGTCCCTCTGAGAGGCAGAATGGGCAGCTCATTCGGAACGACAATTTTGTCGTTCTTCACTCCTTCCTTGTCGGCCCCTCCCCTTGGCATGAACACCATAGATCACGTTCCTCCTGTTAGCAAAATTACCATCCATAAGTTAACCATTCGATTTCTTGCTGTCAATGCAGCCTATCTACTTGAACAGAATAGCTTTTTCAAAGACTCAACACTGTGAGAAACAAATGTGTGGCATCAGCGTCAGGGCAGGATCCAATGCGAATGAAACTTTAGCAGTCTGTTGTCAAATACAGCCTGTTCCCCTATGCCGGAGGGTCGACATAGGGTTTCCCGCAAACATTGCACACCCCCCCCTCGTTCATCACGCCAATACAGTTCCCGTCACTACACAGAACCCTTTCGGAAACTTCCATCTCCTTTTCCTCCACTTTCTTCGTGTTTCACTGGCTTTCCACATTTGAAGCAGAAAAGGCTTCCTTCAGGCGTTTCGCCACCGCATTCAGAACAGTGCAAGAAGGGTAAGGCCTGACGGCAATGAGGACATTCCATTTATTCCTCCTCAAGACTGAAATTCTTGATAAATCTTTCGATGTCTCGCCTATTTCGCCTCAGATCCTGAAGCAACTTCCGCGTCCCTTCATCCGGAAAGAGTCGATTTAGATCCACTTCTTTCCCAGGAAAGAGCGAATTGAGGTCGACTTCTTTTCTTCTCTCTTCAGGCTGAGTCTGATCTTCCTTAGGTCGCTCTTGCTCTTCCATAAAAACCCATTCCTATATAGGATACGACCCTCCTTTTGTCAACTCTGTCTTGCCTCTCTCGCTTTTCTCTGTGCCTCCATACTGAAGCTGATAGAGCCTGTAATACAGCCCCCGCTGAGCCATCAGGTCCTCATGCCTTCCGATCTCTCGAACCTTTCCTTTGTGGAGCACAATGATTCGGTCCGCATGCTCAATGGTGGAGAGTCGATGGGCCACGACGAGAGCCGTTCTTCCCTTGAGCAACCGTGCGAGCCCCTCCTGAATGAGTCGTTCCGTCTCTGGATCCACGTGGGAGGTGGCTTCATCCAGCATGAGGATTTTTGGGTCAAGATACAGGGCTCTGGCAAAAGCCAAGAGTTGCATCTCGCCTGCTGACAGGGTTTCGCCTCCCTCTCCCACAAGGGTTCGGTACCCGTCGGGTAATCGTTTAATGAACACCTCTGCGTTGACGATTCGAGCCGACTTGCTCCATCCTGTCTCCATCCGCTTTCAAGCTTCCCAATCGGATGTTCTCCTCGATGCTCCCCGCAAAGAGAAACGTATCTTGCATCACAAGGCCCATCTGAGACCGGAGCTTCGAAAGATCCCATTCCCTGACACTCTTTGCCGTCAATCAGGATATCGCCCTCCTGAACCTCATAGAACCTTTCGAGGAGGTGAAGAAGCGAGGTCTTGCCCGCCCCGGTGGCTCCCACGATCGCTACGGTTTCCCCTGGATTGACGAAAAAGGAGACGCCCGTCAGGACTTTCTCGTTCCCATCGTAAGAGAACGAGACATTTCTGAACTCAATACGTCCGTGAACCTCTTCTCTCCGAGGCGAAGGAGGAACTGGCAGTCTTTCCTTTCGATCCAGGAGCAAAAAGATCCTTTCCAGAGAAGCCATCGCGGATTGCAGGATCGTGTATTTTTCAGACAGGTCGCGAATCGGTTGGAAAAACATCCGGATATAGGACAGAAAAGCAACCAGTACTCCGAGACTGATCGCTTCCTGAATCACCTTTCCTCCTCCGTACCAGAGCACCAGGCCCACGGCGGCTGAACTCAGGACATCTATCAGGGGAACAAAAAGTGCAAAGACAGATATTTGTTGCATATTGGCGAGGTAATGTTCCTCGTTGATTTTTCCAAATCGCCGACCGTTCTCGCCCTCCCTTCGAAAAAGCTGAACGACCTTGATTCCTGAAAAATTCTCCTGGAAAGTTGCATTCATCTGAGCCACTTTGAGCCGAACCTCTCGAAAGGCATCCCGAGCCCGGTGGCTGAATAGAAGCGTCGTAAGGAAGATCAACGGAAGGGCGGAGAACGAAACCAGAGCAAACTCTCGATTCAGGTGGAGAAGAACCACAATGATTCCGATAAGAAGGAGGATGTCCTTAAAGAAGTAGAGCAAGATGGAGGTGAACATTTCATGGATGTTTTCGACATCATTGGTCAATCGGGTGACCAAGCGGCCCACAGGGTTCTTGTCGAAAAAAGCGACAGAGAGGGTTTGGAGGTGGGAAAAGAGTTTCATTCGGATGTCATGCATCACCCTTTGACCGGCCGTTTCCATGATGTAGACTTGGAAGAAATTCAGCCCGAAATTGGCCACGAGAATCAGGACAACGAGGAAGGCGATGCGGAGCACGCCTTCTATGTCTCTTCCTCGCAGAGTGAAAAGATCCTCCTTTTGGAGCTCCTTCATTTTGTCCAATGGGATCACCCCGTAGGGTCCACTCTTCTCAAACAAGCTGGGATACTTTCTGAGAATTTGCTCCTCTTTCTCGCTAAGGGGAACGAAGACGTAATATCTGTTTTCCGAGAGGAGGCCCTTTCTCTGAAGAGAAGCCATTTCTTTCCCGTCCATCGAGCGGAGGGCTTCGGGAGGGAGCAGAAAACGTCCGGGTTCCTTCAGAGGGATAAGACGATCTTCATACTGCAGCAGAAGGTGTCGCTCTTCCTGAGAGGCATCCTCCTTGAGCACCACTTCCCTCGCGGAAACGACGATGTAGCGATCAATGGCCTCTTTGGTGAGGTAGGGGATGACCAGATCGAAGGCCGCCATGGTGAGAACGAGGATCAGAGAGAGTCCGATCAGTCCCCCGTACGGCTTGATAAAGGTACTCAGCCTGGCCATGAGTCTCAGGTCATAGGCCTTTCCCAGCTTCCCCTCTTCCATGTAGCCAAAATCACCATACATCATCTAGAAAGCTCCAATAACCCAATCGCAAGATCCAAACAAATTCCAGTTGGGCAATATCCAAACAACCCAAAGCTTCATCCTTTCTTTGGCAAGTTCGATCATTGGAATTCCGGTTACTGTCTGGTGCTTGGTTCTTGACCGGAGCGTGCCCCGCAAGCCCCACCCTATGGGCGCCTGCCGGAAGGCAGGAAGGGGCACAATATAAAATAATGAATCATTGCCGGGAAGCCCCGCGCTGTGCCTGCCTGCGGTAGGCAGGCGCGGGGAGCTTCACATTTGATTATCTGGTATTTTCCTTCTCCAACTCCTCTTCCATTTCCCTCCGCCAATAGAGTTCTGCATAGATTCCCCCCCTGGAGAGGAGCGTGACATGGTCTCCCACCTCCACGACCCTTCCCTCATCCAATACGATGATACGATCTGCGCGCCGCAAAGGGGCAATCCGATGGGTCACCAAGACGACGGTTTTCTCCTTCAAAAAATTCCCGAGCCCATCAAGAATGCGCTCCTCTGTTTGAATATCGACGGATGAAAGAGCATCATCCAGAATGAAAATAGGAGATTTCAGGATCAAGGCCCGCGCAATCGCGACGCGCTGTCTCTGGCCTCCGGACAAGGTGATCCCCTTCTCGCCGACCACCGTGTCCATCCCATCCGGGAACGTCATGATCTCATCATAAATCTGGGCTGTCCGCGCCGCCTCGACAATCTCTCCGTCGGTCGCGTCGAGTCTACCAAAAATAAGGTTTTCCCGAATCGTCGTTGAAAAAAGGAACGTCTCTTGAGGCACAAAGCTGACAGACCGCCTGAGCACGTCGAGGGGGATATGGTGGATGTCTCTTCCGCCGAGGAAGATGGTTTCTTGAGGAGATTCCAAAACCCTAGCGAGCAGGTTGCAGAGGACCGTTTTCCCTGCCCCCGTCCTTCCCACAAGAACGATTTTCTCTCCTTCTTTCACGCTGAGATGGACGTCCTGAAGGATGGGTCTATCTCCGTTACCACGTCCAAAACTGAGGCCCCTTACCTCGATCATCCCTTGCAGTCCCTCTGGCATCGGCCGTGCGAAGACATCCGAGATTTGGGGAATCTCCCTGAATATCGCATTCAACCGCTCCATGGAGGCCGATCCGCGTTGGACCACATTAATGGCCCAGCCCAGGGCCATCATCGGCCAGCTCAGGATTCCCAGATAGCTCATGAAGGCGACAAAATCTCCTGCGGAGATGGATTGGAGGATGGTGAACCGGCCTCCAAGATATAAAACAATGACCAGAGTGAGATTTGACAGGAAGAGGAGGATAGGGAAAAACATGCCCCACACCTTGGTCACACGAATATTCTTATCTACGTAGTCGCGGCTCAGCCAGGATAATTTTTCTCCCTCCTGCTCCTCTTGAACATAAGCCCGAACGACACGGATCCCGCTGATCGCTTCCCGGACCCTCTCTGTGAGAGAGGAAAAAGACCTCTGAACCTCCTCAAACCGCTCATGGATGACCCGGCTAAACAGGAGAGTAATGACAGTGATCAGAGGCATGGGGGCCACAGCAAAAAGTGTGAGCCTGGGGCTGATGCTGATCATGAAGACCAGCGTGAGCGTTCCAAGAATGAGGGTATCCACCAAGAAGACAAGACCCATGGCGAGCGACATGCGCACCGCGTCCATATCATTGGTGGCGTGGGCCATGAGGTCACCGACTTTCATCCTTGAGAAGTAGGAGAGGGAAAGGGTTTGAAGGTGGAAAAAGAGTCGGTCCCTCAGTGATCTCTCGATCCGGCGCGCCGATCCTAATAGAAAAAAACGCCACATGTATCGAAACCCACCGATCACAAGAGCAATTCCGAGGATTTCCAACCCATAGGTAAGAAGATGGGAAGGGAGAGGATTTCCCAGGGTCAGATCATCAATCGCATGTTTGATCACCCTTGGGATGAGAAGTTGAAACACATCCACGACGAGAAGAGCAATGAGCCCCAGGAAAATTCGCCACCGGTTCTCTCGGAAATCTTTCTTGAGTGTGTGGTAGGCTTTCATCCCAGATTAGACTTCTCAAATGGTTTTGACACGTTCTAGTGTAAAAGACGGATCTTCCACAAGTCAATCGAGGGGAAGGTTTCCCCTCAACTCTTTTCTTGACAAGTCTTGCAGATTCTGTGAAACTGTATAATCTATAAGCATTATGGTTACTTCCAAGACAGCAAAACCTGCCGTTGAGCGCTTGGTACTGGAAGGAATTCCTGAGGGACTCTCACCAGAAGAAGTGGAGGTCCTTCAAAAGCTCCAATCCCAACTCGTCGATTTCGTCCTTCACCTGATTCAGGCTTTCCTAAGAACGGGGTACTACACATCGGAACATCCAGAAGCGGTCAAAGCGAGAGAAGGACTCTACCTCCAATTCAAAAGCCTCTTCAAGCTCGAGGATGACCTCACCTTCATGGTAAGAGAGGAGCCGGAGGGCCAGAATATTCTCGTGGAAGGAGTCCTCCCCGAGGCTCAAAGGCTTGGTCGCATGATGATGAGGGGCATGGGAGAGCTCTACGTCCCCAAGTTCGCCAAGTACCTTGAACGAAAAGATCTGGTCAGTCTCACCCTGAAGAATCGCATGGGGCAGACGGAGTTCGAGCGGTTCATTGACATTATGAGTGACCCCACCCAGCTCGACATCCATCGGAAAGAGGACAAGGAACAGTTCACCCAACGCCTCTATAACGCGGGAATATTCAATCTCTCCTTTGTGTTCAACGAGGAAATGGTCCTTGCTCCGGACAGGGAAATTCCCTGGAGGGCCCGGCTGACTCTGTCTCGGATCAAGAAGGACCTTAAAATGATCCCCTTTTTCCAAAAGCTGTCGGGAGAAGAGATCCAGGACGTCGGCAAGGGGCTGGTGCGTGACGCGGTCCGCGCGGTCAAGCAGCCTGACATTCTCTACGCCGTTCTTCAAAACTGCGACGTGGCATCGTCCGCTATCAATCCAGAAGAAGCCATCGTCGATGTCATCCTCAGTTTCCTTCAGCCCCAACCTTTCCTGGGAACGACCAAAGTCTTCTTTCGCGAACACCTCAACCTCAAAAAGCTTCAAAAGAAAGATGACTTCGAAGAACGATCGGATCGACTCCTTAAGAAGTTCACTGCCCGACTGAGAGACCTTGCAACTCCAGAGGCCGAAGGCCTGTTGGAAGACTTCTTCAGAAACCACCTCATAGATATCGAGGAGTTGACTCCGGGCCTGAAGAGCAAGATTCTTCTCGAGCGATTGACGGATAAATTCCTCAACTATACTCAAAACTTTTTTCAGCAACTCGATCAAGCCAAAGAACGACAGACTTTTCTCACCCTTGCCCAGACCTTCGTCAAGATCATCCCTGAACTGATCCGGAGAGATCACTATCCTGAAATCCTCCGCATCCTCGAATCCCTTCGAACCCACTTTCATCAAAAGACCATGTGGGGACTGCTCGCAAGTCAAGTTCTCGAGGAAATCGGCCAGGGCGCGATCCCTGCCCTTTTGGAAGAAAGGTTTCTCGAAGGAAAAAAGGAAGTCCGGGCATCGATCATCCCCATCTTTGCGGCTCTCGATATTGGGGCGATCCCGCCGCTCCTCAACATTCTCAAGGCGAGTCAGGATCAGTGGGTAAGGAAGAATGCGTGCGAGGCGCTCATTCAGATCGGGCCCGTCGCTGCCGTCCACCTCCTACAGGAACTGGAGTCTCAGCAGATCTCAATCGAAACGACCTGCGACATTCTCAGGGTCCTGGGAGAAATCAAATCTCAGGAGTTGTGGAAAGCCCCCCTTCTCAAACTCCTCAAGCGCTATGTCTCTCATGAGAACCCCAAGTTGAGAGAACAAGCTCTCCATACTCTGGGAAATCTGGGTGGAACAGAGGGCGAAGGAATATTCCTTTCGGGACTTGAGGATCCAGACCCTGAGGTCAGAAAAAGGGCGATCTTGTGCCTTGGCATGATCAAGAGTCCCAAGGGTCTCCAAAAGCTGATGGACATGCTAAAACAGTTCGCTGCCACCCCCGATCCACAGAGGGAGCCACTCGAAACCCAAATCTATTATGCCTTGGGTCTTCTTGGAAACATGACGGTCGAAGGAAAAACGATCGAGCAGATTCTCCTCGACCTTCTCGAAAAAAGAGGCATGAAGAAGTTATGGGGCGTATTTGAAAAGCATCTGCTCCCGGATTCGTCCTTGGGAGCCATTGTGGATACCCTTGGGAAGATCGGAACGAAGGACTCTGCTCCTGTCCTCACGAAACTGGGGAAGTCCCGTGAGGGTCCTTGGGCACCTCGATTGCGAGAAGCGTTGAAAAAAATAGAATCTCGGACTCATCCCCAAAAACTATAACTCTGCAGCCTTTTATCGACAAAGCTCTTGAAATCCTTTGCCGTTGGCCACAGAGCATAGATATCAGGGTGAAGTGAAGCTTCGCCCCGCCCGACAGGGGCACGGCGGGCTTCCGGGAAATGTAGATATGATTACAGGGTCGGCTTCCCCCCCCGCTTACCTGCCTACCGCAGGCAGGCAAGGCGGGGATCCAGCCGACTTGCCCGCGGCCGATCTTTCTAATCAAAAAACCTAAGACGAGAAGAACCTTGGGACCTAATTCACCCCTGGTCCTGAAGGTAAACTTGCTTTCACTACTTTCGTTGCCTGAGCCCCCTTCGGGCCCTGGGAGACCTCAAATTCCACCTCTTCCCCTGCCCTCAAAGATCGAAAACCGTCACCCGCAATGCCGCTGTAATGAACAAAAATGTCATCACCACCGGGTTGCTCAATAAAGCCGTATCCCTTTTTTGTGTCGAACCACTTCACAAATCCCTTAGCCAAAATCAGCTCCCTCCTTTTCAACCCCCATCCTGCGTAAACAGATGACCTGTCTCCACGGGACAGGCTTTTGTTGAGGCATTTGTTAACACCAAACAAAGGCGATGTCAAGAATTTTATTGACCTTCTGGCTCCCCAGCCGAAGGTCATTGAGACGTCTTGATGACCCACACGTTGCATGGGCTCCCGCGCAAGACCCTTCCAGATGTGCTCCTTCACCCCATCTTCCAAGACAGGGCTTGACACGACTGAAGGGGCCAAAAAATCAATGTATTAAAAAGGTTACCCCGCTTGACTTAGGTCAAGGAAGAAAGTTCTGGGAAAAGTTATTCTTTAATTGTAAAGAGAAAAGGAGGGTTTCTATGGCAAGAAGAAAGATCGTCCGGATCGATGAAGAGAAGTGCAATGGTTGTGGACTCTGCATACCCAATTGTGCAGAGGGAGCGCTTCAGATCGTGCAGGGCAAGGCAAAGCTGGTCACAGATAAATTCTGCGATGGCTTGGGAGCTTGCCTCGGCCACTGTCCGCAAGATGCCATTACGGTCATTGAGAGAGAGGCAGACGAATTTGACGAGAAAGCCGTAGAATACAACCTGCATCACAAGAAGGAGGCCGAAAAAACCAAAGTCGAACCTCTCTTTGCCGGATGTCCATCCTCAAGGACCATGCACTTTAAACCCTCGAAGTCTCCGGCGGCGACAGGGCCAAGTGCTCGGGCAGTCTCCGAGCTTTCCCATTGGCCAGTTCAACTGAAACTGGTTCCGGTCAATGCCCCCTCCTTCCAGGGTGCTGACCTTCTAGTCGTTGCGGATTGTGTTCCTTTGGCCTACGCCAATTTTCATCAAGATTTCCTGAGAGGAAAAGCGGTCGTCGTCGCTTGTCCCAAACTCGATGATGTCCAACTCTATAGAGAAAAGTTGACTGAGATCTTCAAGACGAACCCGATCAAGAGCATCACGGTCCCCTTTATGGAAGTCCCCTGCTGCTTCGGCCTCGTGAAGGCCATTGAAGATGCCTTGAAGGCCTCGGGAAAGACCCTCCCTCTCAAGAAGGTGAAGATTGGGATCAGGGGCGACATCCTCCCCGAAGAGCCATCAGAGCAGACGTCCAAGGCCCATGGAATCAGCTAGGACAGAATCTGGGGGATTGAGGACTGAAAACCTTTGAAGAAAAATAAAAAACATAACTGACAAAAGTGGAGAGGAGCAGAGGTCTCTGCCCCTGCTCCTTCATCAAGAGGAATGCCTTCTCAACTCTTGCGTGAAGTTCTTGCCATGAACTGTGAGATGAGCTGCTCAAGCTTTTTCCCCCCGCATTTGGGGCATTTCGCTTTTCTAGCCTCGTGCTCCCTAATCGAGAGGATTAACGTGAATTTCTTCTTACAGGATGGGCATCGGTACTCATAGCTGGGCATCTCGTCACTCTCCTTTCTTAAAGGTAGTTTCTGATTTGAACCCGAATCGAAACAAGTAACATATTACCACAACAATCAGGACCCGTGTCAATAGGCAAATTTCCTTTTCAGCCAATCCCCAACGGCCATCATCGTTTCCACCCCGCATGCGGAGATTTACACCCACCCTCGGAATCGATCATCCAGAGGCATCTCCTTTTCTCTTCAGTTCCAGCCTCTTTTTCCTATGGTGAAGAAGTTCGATCTCTTTCCCGTGATGGGAAGGGATTTGCTCGATGGCTTGATTGACGAAGGCCACTGCTTTTTCAAAATCCCTCAGCCGGTGTTCATAGTATTTCGCGAGCTCAACGTAGGGGAAGGTGTCCTGCCTGCAGTTCCAGGTCAGCATGTCCTCCCAGAGAGATCGAGCCCTCTCTGCCTGACCTGTCTTTTTGAAGGCAAGAGAAAGCCACTTCATCACTTCCCAAGACAGATCCTCATCTGAACGGCGAAGAGCAACTTCGAAACATGGAATCGCCTTGTCAAGAAAGCCATGATCCCAAAACAGTCTTCCCAGTGCAAAATGTTCCACCCCTTTTCGCGGCCGCGCCGCCTGGGGATCGTGATAAACGAGATGGATCCTTCCCGTCAGAGCCACCATGGCTAGGATATCCATCTGGTTATGATAGAAGACCCGGTGAATGTTCATCGCATTCCCGGTTTGGAGGTAGTCAAAGTAAAGGGTGGGAATGTATTCAGAGGGGATGTCATCCACCCTCTCCATGCTCAAGACTCGCGACTCAAGTGTAACTAGGCGGCAATTCTCGTAAGCCCCCTTCCAAATCTTCCTCGATGGATAGAGGAGATCAAAATTGGGCATCTCTCGAATTTTCGAACTCATCCGCGAAAGGATGAAGCGTGTCTCGAGGAGAGGAATATCATAATGGCGGCCATTGAACGTGATCAGGAACTGAAACGATTCCAAGAGTTGGTTCAGAATCGAGAGAGAAGCTCTTTCCTCTGAATAATCCCTGCTAAACAGCTGCCGAATGTGAAACTCATCCTTCTCAAAGAAGCCAACACCCACCATAAAGACGAATGTCCCGGTGCCTCCGGTCAGACCCGTCGTCTCCGTATCGAGAAAGAGGGTCTTTCGGAGGTCGAGATCCTTGAGGACTTCATCCCGGGAAAGAAGGTGAGCCGGATAGGTCGGGATGTTAAGGATGTCGGAGAGCATCATCTCACCGCATCGAAAGTCAGCAGGATAACACTCCGCTGCCTGAAATGTCTCGCCGTGTGGGGTCGAGACGATTTCTCCCTTCACCAATTGCTCAATGGGAACACTCTCTCTTTTCCGGTAAACTTTCTTAGGTTCAAAGACCCGATCGAGTCTCTGCCTCAATTCGTTCAGGACTTGAGACTTAGACTCTCCCTCTTTTCTGGTAAGCGACGTCAACCGATCAAGACGCTCTTTGAGATCCATGACTGTGCACCACAAGGGTTCGAGGGTTCGAGGGTTTAGGGGTTCTAGGCGTCAGGGCTACCAAGATTAGAATCCCGGGACCCGAGCGACCAAGCAGCCCTGCCAGGGGGCTAAGATGATGTTCTTTAAAACTCTTGAACCCTGGAACCCTTGACCCCTTGAACCCTATTCACTTTAGAATTTCTCTCAACAACGCCAGTGACACTTCCTTCGACTTCTCTCCTACTTCCCTTACGGGCCCCACACAGGAAGGGCAACCGCTTCGACACTCGCATTTCGAAATGAGCCTCAGCGTCTTCTCAAGAAGAAGTCGCGAGTCGTCAAAGAGCTGATGACTGAACCCCATGCCTCCGGGAGTGTTGTCATAGATGAACAGGGTGGGCTCAAAAAGCTCCATCTTGTCCTGGGGAATTTCCTCAGGGGAATCGAAGGAAGTGTAAATTCCTCTTGAATCTCTCGAGAGTTTGAGAAACCACTTCGCTCCTCGGTCACCCACACAGCGGTGGAGATCATGAAGGTCACACATCAAGTGAAGGGCTGCCACAGAATGAAGGGCATAGCCCAGTCCCAAGACCCCGTCGATGATCTCAAGGCGGGGGTAGGAAAGCCGTTCCGTCAGACCCCTTTCAAAGGTGATCCAGTAGGAGGTCGTGTGAAACTGGAGATCTGGAAGCTCAATTTTCCCGTACCCTAAGTTTTCAAGGGTGTAGAATTTGATCTTCTTGTAGCCAACGATTCGTGTGGCCACTTGAACTTCCCCGTGCTCAACCGCCGTTCCCTTCCCTTGTCTCTGCTCAAACCCTTCCAAGATGGAGACATGGGTGTAGTCAATGGCGTCCGTATAATAATCGCCGTGGGTCTTCTTCACATAAGCCCTGCGATTAGGATAATCGAGACGTTCCACCGCATAGGGTTCAGATTCACAGAGATAGACAGCCCCTTCATAAAGCGTCGTGTGGGCACTCGTAAAATCGACTTCTGCAATGACTTCCTCTTTCCCTTTCGTGGTGTCGACCACGACGAAATTCTCTTCGGTTGCAGAGCGAAGACTGATCTTTTCTGCTGGGTAGGCATCCTGGGTCCAATGCCATTGTTTGTTCACATGATGGAGCGTTCCCTTTTCTTCAAGGTATTTTAACAGCTCATTCAAATCTTCTCGACCAAATTTCTCTCCATCACTGAAGGGAAGCTCAAAGGCCGCACACTGGATGTGGCTAAGCAGGATCAGGAGGTTATCCGGGTTAATCAAGGCGTGCTCGGGAGATTTACCGAAAAAATAGTCGGGATTCTCGATGATAAATTGATCCAGAGGCTGACTTCGGGCAATGAGAACAGCGATCGATTTTGCCGATCGCCTTCCCGCACGGCCAGCCTGTTGATACGTACTCGCAATCGAGCCCGGGTAACCCACAATCAGGCACGCATCCAGATCTCCGATGTCGATCCCGAGTTCGAGGGCGTTGGTAGAGACGACTGCCTGCACTTTCTTCTCGCGCAGTCCCTTTTCGATTTCCCGGCGAACTAGCGGCAGATAGCCTCCGCGATAGCCACGAATTTTCCCCTTCTCTTCTAATCGCTTCTCAAATCGGTCTTTCAAATACTTGGTCAGAACTTCGACCTGCAGACGGCTTGTCGCAAAGAGAATGGTCTGTATCCCCTGCTTGAGAAAAGGAGCAGCGAGGCGCCTCGCCGCGTTGATATGACTTTGGCGGATCCCCAATTCCTTGTTGACCACGGGCGGATTAAAAAAAATAAAAACCTTTTCTGAAGAAGGAGCTCCGTTTTGGTCGATGAGGTGAACCTGTCTTTCCAAGAGTCGCTCGGCGAGCTCCTTGGGATTCGCAATGGTCGCCGAGCAGCAAATGAACTGGGGACGTGCTCCATAAAAATGGCAGATCCGATGAAGTCGCCTCAGGACATTGGTCATGTGCGATCCGAAGACCCCTCGGTAGGAGTGGAGTTCATCGATCACGACGAATTTCAAATTTTGGAAGAAGGACATCCACTTCGTATGATGGGGAAGGATGGCCGTGTGGAGCATGTCGGGATTGGTGATCACGATGTCCCCTTGGGTCCGAATTGCCTGTCGGGCATCCGCAGGCGTATCTCCATCATACGTGAACGTGGCAACAGGTTTTGCAACCCGATCGATCAGATTCTGAAGCTCGAACATCTGATCTTGAGAGAGCGCCTTTGTGGGGAAAAGATACAGAGCCTTGGAGTGGGGCTGTGACAGTTTTGCATTGAGCACAGGAATGTTATAACAGAGGGTCTTTCCTGAGGCCGTGGGAGTGACAATGACGATATCCTTCCCCTCTTTCACCGCCATGACCGCTTCAGCCTGGTGGGAAAAGAGATGGTCAATCCCCTTCTGTCTCAAGGCCCCTTTCAGGGCAGAATGGATGAGCTCCGGGAAAGGACGGTACTCTCCGTCTCTTTTTCCAAATACTCGAACGGCTGTGAGGCAAGGAGACACGCTGCGTGAATTATTCCAGGTTTGAAGGATCTCATCTATGGACATAAAAAACGCTCCAAAACTGAAAGGTCACTGGGTCACTGAGTTATTAGGTTACCGGCCCCTCTGAAACCAGCCGCTAACCTTGCTTTTCAAGATTTCTATGCGGTGATATTGACCGGGGTACCGTCTCTCAAGATAATTGTGCAAGCGTCTTATGGTGGCACTTCGAGAAGAGAGAAAGGCTAACCCGATCATGATGAAGAGAATTCCTTGAAGAATAGGGAGAAAAAGTCCAATGATTCCGAGGCCCACAAAGAACCATCCCAGGATCAAAACTCCAATTCTCTTCACTTTTTCCCTCGTTGCGGGTATTATTATAACAGCAGTCTCCAAAAATCAACAGAGCCGCTCCATGTCAATGCATGAATATTTCAATGAATTTCTCGTCTAAAAGGTTGAAAGAAAGTGAGAATTGAAGAAGCCGACCTGATCTCGCGATGCCAAATGGGAGATCAGACAGCCATGAAAGAGGTTTTTGACGAGTATCGCGACAAAGTCTACCGAATTGCCTACGGCGTGGTCAGACATCGCGAGGAGGCCATGGATATTGTTCAGGAAGTCTTTGTCAAGCTCTTTCGAACTATTGGAAATTTCAAGGGGAAATCAAGTTTTTACACCTACGTTTACCGGACGGCCATGAACACGGCAATTGACCATGTGAGAAGACTCAAGAAGTCAACCTCTCTAAGTTTTGAGGACGAAGCTGAAAGATACCTCTCAGATGGTCCAGAAAAAAGGCCGGATCAGGTCGCCATGGACAAAGAACTGGAGGAGAAAGTGAAGGGAGCTTTGGCCAAGTTGCCCGATGACCAGAGGGCAGCCATCATCTTCAGGGAGGTCGAAGGGCTCTCGTATCAAGAGATGGCCAAAGCCATGGGTTGCTCGATGGGAACGGTGATGTCACGGCTACACTACGGCCGAAAGAAGTTGCAGCAACTGCTGCGGGGTTACGTGAAGGAGGGAGGAAAGACATGAAAGATTCCTGCTCCTCGATTTCGAGACTATTGGAAAAGTATTTTGACCGGGAGACCACGGGCGATGAAGGGATTCTCGTTCAGGACCATCTCCGGCAGTGTGCCGCCTGTCAGGCCCAATTGAAATCCATGGAGGAGCTTCGGGCTACCCTTCGAGCCCCTGTGGATGAAGCAGTTCAAAAGGAGACCTTTGCTTGGGTGTGGCAGAAGATCGAGCGAGAGATTCAAGACAGGGCAAAGCCTTCCTGGCGAGAATCGATCCGGGCCTGGTTGGGCCTCTCCTTCCCATTTCGCCGAAGAGTCTGGATTCCCGCCGTGGCAGCGGCGCTCCTGATCATCGCCATCGGCTCCCCTCTTCTCTTCAAAGAAACCCCTTCCCAAACGGAGCTATCTATAGTAGAATACGTCCAAAGTGATACCAACAACGTGATGGTCTTCGAATCTGAGAGGGAGAACGTAGCGATCATATGGCTCTTCGAGGGAACCGAAGGAGAATCCTCTACGTGATGGGAAAACGGACTTATTTTATCATTGTCGCTTTTGTATTAGTTCTTGCCCCTCTATGGGTCTCAACAGCCTTGGGGCAGGTTCAAACCCGACTGAGAATCATTGAGGCATCGAATGTCGGATCGAGCATCGACCCTGCCCTCAGGGATGTCCACGACGAACTGGGATCTCTCTTCAATTTCACTTCGTACAAACTCATCAGAGACGAATCTCTGTCCCTTACCCCTAACCGTCCGTCAGAAATTAACGTCCATAAGGAAGTCTCTTTGGAAATCACCCTGACGAACCAGCAGAAAAAGAAAGCCGTGTACCAAATTCGAATCCTGCGACAAGGATCAGAGATTCTTGATACGAAGGTAAGGCTTTCTCCGGGCAAGACGATTTTGATTGGAGGCCCCAAACACGGCCAAGGGTCCATCATCCTCGCCATCTCAGCCCGCTTTTAGGGTTTCTCTTCTTTCGCTTACTACTTCAACCCTCATGGAAAACGGTGGTGTCACACCTTGAGGCACACCCTGGGTGGTATCCTTCAACGGCTAGAGGAAGATGTCATAACAATGAGTTTCTGATAAATCTTCTGCCTGGGAAAAGCCGGGGCAAAGAGGGTGGGATAGGTTAGAGGGATGGATTCATCGCTTCCCGTTACCAAGTACCCTTGTTCCCTTAAACACATAAAGATCTTTTTTAGAACCTCTATTTGAGTTTCTCTTGAGAAATAGGTAAACGCCAAATTCCGACAGAACACAAGATCCATCCCTGGGAAAGATTTTTCTCGGAAGATGTCGTGCCTTTGAAATTCAACACACTCCCCTACTCTCTTGTCCAGGAGAAATGCGTCGCCCTCCGTCTTGAAGTATTTTCCCAAGATATCCTGAGGAACTTCACGGAGACTACTTTTCTTGTATCTCCCCTCTTTCGCCCTATCCAGAAGGCTTTCATCAATATCCGTCGCCAGGATGGAAAAATGAATCTGGGGCCAATCCTTCTCGAGTCTCGCCTTCCATAGCAAGCAGAGGCTGTACGGTTCTTCGCCGCTCGCGCAGCCAATGGACCAAAGTCTCAATTCTGTTGGATTTTCTTCCAGAAGGGCTGGGAAAACGGAGGTTTCTATCGTGTTGAAGACTTCCTGGTCTCTAAAGAATCTTGAAATGGTGACAGTGAGAATCTTGGAGAGATGACTCTTTTCTTGCGGATCTTCTTTAATTCTCTGGCTGTATTCTTCGAGGCTCGCCAAACCCAGTTCGACGAGCCGATGCTCAATCCTGCGCCGAATCCCTCTTTTCTGGAAACGCCGCCATTGAAGACCAAGGAGAGAAGAGGTTTCCTTAAGAAATTGATCAAACTCCATGATCAGGGCAGCCTGTTGCAATGGGATGATGGAGTATTGGAGTCATGGAATTTCCCTAACTTCATCCTTTGCTCTCACCCAATACTCCGATACTCCAGCACTCCATTGCCCCTATCTCAATGCCTCCGTGGTGACATCACCTTGCATTTGCCTTTTCAAACGCAAGGAGGCGTTTCTTAAACTTGAGTCCATGACCGTAGCCCCCAAGACCTCCATTGCTCTCAATGACCCGATGGCAGGGGGCAATGATCGAAACGGGGTTCGACCCGTTCGCATTTCCAACCGCTCGAAAGGCTTTCGGATGCCCAATCGCACGAGCAATATCCCGGTATGATCGTGTTCGACCATAGGGGATCTTTAACAAGGCTTTCCAGACCTTTCGCTGAAACGGTGTCCCCTGCAAGTCTAACCGACAATCGAACCGTTTCAGTCCTCCCCCAACATACTTCTTGAGCTGAGACAAGGCCTTCTCATTCATGCGGGGACTCTTCACGATCTCTCCCGCGGCTGTCTTCTTGAGTTCCTTCAGAAACTTCTTTTCGGAGGTGTGGAAGTCTAGCCTGCAGACTCCCTTTTCCGTAGACGCAACAAAAATCTTTCCCAAGAGCTTTGAGGGCAGAACAGCGTAGTAAACCTTTCCCATGTTCGAACCTCCCGAATAATATTTTCACCGAAACGCTGAAGCAGGACAAATGGAGTGCTGGAGTATTGGAGTGTTGGATGGAAACAGAAAATAGAGTCGGGTCATTACACATTACTCCAATACTCCACCGTTCCAGTTAGAAATGACTGTAATAGGTACCCTCCCTGCCTGCCGGCAGGCAGGTGTGTCTCTGTGGTGAAAATTTACTTCCCGAAACGAAATTGGGCCGCCTTCACCAACCCCATCGGCCCAGTCATCATCGTATTTCCTCCTGGAGCCGCATAGATGAATTTCAGAGACGTCTTTTTGAACAGATCACGATTGGGCCCGGTGACGATCACGGTGACCTCTTCTCGAATCGGCTCTAGCGTAATGACCCCGTGCCCATTCGCATCGAAGACCTCTCGGCTACTCAATTCCCCTCGCACAAAGCGCTTCAAATCATTTTCCAGCCTCTCGGGCGTCAGTTCATGGGTATGGTGTTCGTAAAGGCCCTCGATCTTTCTGTCCTTCACGACAGCTGCAATCGTGTGTCCATTTCCTGCGTTGACAATGAGCAACGGACCTGGAACTTCGTCCACACAACCCAGAATGGCAGAAAAGGCCGTGTCCATAACGATCAGAGGAGCAGAAGTGTTTCTTCCAACCGCTCTTGCTGCGGATCTCATTCGAAGGTAATACTCTGGAATTTCGTTCTCGAGGAAATGGAAACTCTCCGGTCGGTTGTCCTTTCGGAGCATCGCCTCACTCTTTTCAAAACGGAAAACCCGATCGGAAATCTCCTTTGGAGCCACACCGTGGTCCTGAACAGCAACCGCCACGACATCCATCTCCAGACCGACCCCGAAGCGCGACAGGAACTCTCCAAGCAGGAACAAATCCACTTCTCGGATTTCCAGTTCTTTAAAATCTCCGGAAGGAGGTCTTTCGCCGATCTCAATCCCCATGGACCTCACTTCATCCAGGTCATTTCGCACCGAATAGGCGGCAGACTCCGCCATGACCACACGGTGCCCTTTCTCGAGATGGCGAAGGATTGCACGGGTGAGAGATCCTCCTCCGATCGTATCGCCATGGATGAAGACAGGGCCCTCGATGGTCTTGAGTCTGTCTGCAAGGACTTTGGATGGAGTGGGAAGGACAAGGCTAATACAATTTTCGATCTTCTTCTCAGAATCAAAAAGGAGGATATCCTGGGTCCCCGCTCCAATATCAATGGCAAGAATTCTCATAATTCTCAGAGGGGTGAAGCTCTCCGCGCAGGGCGCGGCGCTTCCCGGCAATGATTTATTATTATATTGTGCCCCTTGACCCCGCCCATCCCGCTAAGGCGGGACGGGGCACGCTCCGGTCAAGGGGCCGAGGGGGCTGGGGTTCCAGGGTCAAATCACCAAATCCACTGTGCTTTGCAGTCATTCGAATCGACTGCCCCGAGTCACTGGTCATATCATTAAGGTAAAAAACTCACTCGAACCCTGGAACCCTTGAATCCTAGAACCCTTTCTTTTTTCTCTATCCTTTTATGACTCCCATGGGAATGAGTTTCACCACCTTGCGGCTGATTCCAGCATGATGAACCACATTCACCACATCATTTACATCTTTGTAAGCCTCGGGGATTTCCTCTGTAATCGTCCCCCGGCTCGCCCCCCTGACAATGATCCCTTTGTCTTCGAGTTCCCTCGTGATCGCCCTTCCCTTGGCTGCTTTCATGGCCTGATGGCGACTCATGACCCGACCTGCTCCGTGGCAGGTGCTGCCAAAGGTTTCTTCCATGGCTCTCTCTGTTCCAACCAGTACGTAAGAGCATCGTCCCATATCCCCTGGGATGAGGACCGGCTGGCCGACGGATCGGTAATCTGCCGGAACCTCCGGATGGTTGGGTGGAAAGGCACGGGTCGCCCCTTTGCGATGCACACACAGTCTCTTCTTACCGCCATTGACCGTGTGAGTCTCGATCTTGGCAATGTTATGACAGACATCGTAAATCAAATCTAACTTCAGGTCTCTCGGACTCATCTTTAAAGTTTGCTCGAAGGTCTCCCTCACCCAGTGAGTGATCATCTGGCGGTTGGTAAAGGCGAAATTTGCCGCGCAGGCCATGGCCCCCAGGTAACGCTCTCCTTCGGGTGAGGAAACAGGGGCGCAACAGAGCTGAGGGTCAGGAAGTTCGATATGGTATTTCTTCGCGGCGTCTAACATGACCCGAATATAATCATCACAGACCTGATGTCCCATGCCTCTCGAACCCGTATGAACGAAGACCGTCACCTGATCTTTCCGAAGGCCCATGGTTCTCGCCGCAGCTTCGTCATAGACCTCTGCCACGTATCCCACTTCGACAAAATGGTTCCCAGAACCGAGCGTCCCGAGCTGTGCCCTCCCTCTTTCTAACGCCCTCTCGGAAACTTGGTCAGGATCTGCACCGTTAATGCAACCTCGCTCCTCGATGTGTTCAAGATCTCCTTCTGTGCCAAATCCTTTCTCCACAGCCCATCGTGCACCTCTGATGAAGACCTTTTTCTCTTCCTCTCGTCCCAACTTGAGATCTTTCCGGTGCGAGCCCACGCCAGAAGGAATGTTGATGAAGAGGGCATCCACCAATTCTCTCACTCTTCCCTGAATATCTCTGCGGCTCAGACCTGAGCGCATCAGCCGGACGCCTCAGTTGATGTCATAGCCCACACCCCCGGGAGAAACAACGCCCTCCTTCATGTCGAAGGCAGCCACTCCTCCGATGGGAAAACCGTACCCCCAGTGGATATCGGGCATCGCCAGAGACTGTCCCACAATTCCGGGCAGCCATGCGACATTCGCCACTTGAACGAGGCTCTGATCCTTCCGGATATCGGAGAACATCCGCTCGTCCGCGTAGATGAGTCCATCGGTTCTCATCTTCCCTTCTCGCGGTATTCTCCACCGATAATCATCCACCTTCTGAACTTTCACCTTTTCCTCAGCAGCCATATCCGTAACTCCTAACGGTGAAGTTTCCCCCGCGCACGGCGCGGGGCTTCCCGGCAATGATCTATTATTTATATTGTGCCCCTTCCTGCCTGCCGGCAGGCAGGGACCCCGCCCAGAGGGCGGGGCTTGCGGGGCACGCTCCGGCCAAAAAAAGAATGGGGCTAATGGAGCCCTACGAGCAAGCCCATGGTACCAATCAACCGCCCCTGTGGGGTGACATCCCGGTCAAAAGATGGTGCATTCCTCCTCCCGGTGAGTATCGGGAGGTCTTCTGCTGCCGGGACAGAAAACCCATTCAAAGATCAAGGATCACCTGAGCCCTCCACGTCCCGTTTTCTTTTTGGACGTGAATTTGATGATACGTCACTGCTTTGATCTCCGTCTTGATGACATGAACTCCTTCGCGAAAATGTTCCCCACATGCCACTGCCCGCAGTTCCCCCTCTCTCACCGAGTCTACCTTGAATCTCCTGAAGAGGAGGTTCTCCACATCATGATAATAGAGAAGTTCTGTAAGCCAGCTGACCATCAAACGTTCCAAGCCATCATCGTGGAGGGTAATTTTCTTTTCGACCCGCGGTCTCACTCTCCGCAGGTCGGTGATGAGATGGAAGAACGCTTTTCCTGCATGTTCGAAAAGGCTTTTCAGGTCTGTCCCGTAAATGACAAGGCCAATGTCAGCCGTGTGGTCGAGAACACGAAATTGCTTCATGGGACACGTTTTCAGATGGACTAAGGGGTTTCCCCAGTTTCAGGGATGGAGATCAGGGTTCCTGTTTCCTTGATACTTTTTGAACAAACCGGTCTTTGGAGACGACCAGGCGTTCATGTTCTCCTTCGGCTATCTTCTCCTTCTCGTCATAGGCATCCACCAGAAAGAAAAGGCGGTTCTTTTCAACACTTTTTAAAAGGGCATGCGCCGTGACTTTCATTCCGAGAGGCGTAGCAGAAAGATGTTGAATGCTCACGCGAGTCCCAAGACTTAGCTCCCCAGAAGACATATAGCCCTTAATAGCCTCGATGGCGGCTGCTTCCATGAGCTGAATCAGCCGAGGCGTTGAAAGGACATGAATCGCCGCCGCTCCAAGGGAACTCACCAAGTCCTCCTCTCTAACGACCATGTCACACGTTCCTGTCAATCCAGGCACCATGTTCTTTCACTCCATTTCCTTATGCTTCATGGTTTTCTCAAAACCATTCCAAGACGTCCTTGTCATAGAGTTTCTCCAGCCTCTCTTTGTGGGTGGACTCTTCCTGGGCAAGGACAAGAAGCAATTTCTTCAGTGTGGGTTCGGTCACCATTTGAGCCGTTGAAGCATAGAGCTGTTGGGATCTCTCCTCGTTCTTGATGGCCATCCGAAGAAGATCGGCATAATTCATGTCCGAACTGAAAGGCGCATCCTCCATCCACTCGGAAATCCCAAGGCCTTTGGTCTCCTTGACTGTCATTTTTTCGATCTTCTTTCGGTCAAAATGCTCGAGTTTCTTGCGGTGCCCTTCCTCTTCCTTGGCCAGCTCTTCCAGGAGTTTTTTAATCCCCGGGTTTGACCGATCCGCCATCATCTGGTAATAGGCCGCCGCGTCCACTTCCTTCCGGATGGCAAACCTCAGGATCTCCTCCACACTGCTCAGTTTCATCGATCCCCTCCTTTTCGAAAGTCCTTTTCACATCTCCGATGAGCCTTTTCGCTTCCTCCAGAAACTCCTCTGGCACCATCACGGCTCCCCATCCCTTCTGGGGGATAAAGAGCCCATCATAGGCGGTGTCGAGGAAGGATTTCATCAAAAACGGAATGTTCGCCTCCTGGAGCGCCTGACGAACCCGGTCTGCTTCAAATCGATTTTCCACAACCCCCGCTTTTCCCCATGGATTCATACAAAACCTCCTATTTGTATTATATAATGAATCGCCACTAACCTAAAGACTATTTTCAACATAGAAGTTACTGGGTCACGCAATCGTCCCCGGAGGTCGACCTACTCCGTCCTCGCGTTTCAGAGGCGGAACTTCACAGGTGAGCCTAATTAGCCTCTGGACTTTGATGGTCGATGGTTTGCCAAGGGTCGTGAGGAGGTCCTTCGCCATAGGATCCGCCACTGAACCGCTGCGGGTGAGCAGGTCAACCTCCGTGGAATCAAGGTGTGCCGTGCGGAACTTCTATGTTGCAGCGACCGTAATTCCTCGGTTATGTTCGGGTGCAATGGGTCCATGGGGGTGCCTCCATCCACTCATAGGGTTGCAAAATATCGGATTCTGCATATAATAGCGGTAATGGGGCGCAGACGCACAGTTTGATTCTCCCACAAGTGAAGCCCCCCCTCAAGAGGCTGTGTCGTAATTGGGAAGGGTTAAATTTTGAGCATTTTCACCCACTGAGTGCTAATTTAACCTGTCAATCTTGGATTAACTCAACCAAATTTATAGCCGCTTGTAACTTTCTCCCCTTCCCCGCCGCTTTAATTCGACACAGCCTCCAAGGGCGGGGCTTACGGGGCACTTGCCAGTCAACGGCCGTTATGGGAGGAACGCATGAGCATGAAAAGAGTTGACGACAAATCTTTTGGGGGACAGATGAGACAGCTTCGCCAAGCCAAGAAGGTCTCCCTGGAGTCATTAGCCAGCATAACAGGATTCTCCGAGCGATACTTGAAAGGGATTGAGGAAGGCATCACCGTCCCTCCCGTTTCCGCGGTCATCCAGATCGCAAAAGCTCTCTCCATTGACTCGGGCTCTTTCCTTTCGGCAGAGGACCAGGAAGATTCCGAAAGGACACGAAGAGAAAGTTTTTTCAAGAGAACCCAGGCTTACTCTTACAAGACCCTCACGCCCTATGCCGAAACGAAACACATGAAAGCCTTCCTGGTAACCATTGACCCCAAGCAGGACCATCAGATGGTGGAGTACCGTCATGAGGGGGAAGAATTTCTCTATGTCCTAAAAGGGGAGCTGGAGGTCAACGTGGCGGGAAACCCATATCTTCTCAAAAAAGACCAAACACTGCATTTCGACTCAGGTCTCCCACACAAGCTTCACAATCTGAGCGATGAAGAGGCCAAGCTGATCGTCGTGATCTATACGCCCTGAGCCAAATTCGAAATCCCAATCTTCAAATAGGCCCCGATCAACCACCTCAAATCACCTAAACGGTTTCGTTCCAACTGGGTTCCTCAAATTTGTTTCTTTGTTGACCGGAGCGTGCCCCGCAAGCCCCGCGCTGTGCCTGCCTGTCGGCAGACAGGCGCGGAGAGCTCCACTCTTGATCCTTGGCGCTTAATCCCTATTCTCTCCAGTGTCGGGGGACTCCGACGAGGGAAGCCTTCCGTTCCAGCTCACCCAGCTGATTTTCAAAAAATTGGATGGCTTTGGTGACACGGGTGATCTCTGCCGCACCTCCTTGGGTTTCGTACTTCTCCTTCTCCTTTTTCAACCCTATAAGGATCTCGTGGTAGAAACGAAATTGCCCCATCCAATAGTCTCTGCCATAACCACCGGGCCGATCAGGGGAAGGCGAGCCTTTGCATGGAATGAAGAATCATCTTCCCTTGGAAGGTATCGATGGCGACACGATATTTGTTCAAGAAGGAATTCCCTAAAAGCCCTTCTTGATTGCCAGGCATCGTGTGGATCACTGCTTCCACGTTCTCCAGGAAAGCATCTCCGACCCGAATGGACCGGAGTGTGACCAAGGGGGTGAGAATGGTCCCACTTACCGTGGTTCCGGGAATGACCGGCGTGTTCTCATTGATCACGATGCCGAGTTCATCGGCTGTCTGTCGGTTGATGAGTGTGAAACTGGCACCGGTATCCACGACAAAGTGCCGTCTCACCCTTTCGTGGAGGACGACCTCTGTTAACCAGAGCTCATGACGGCGGATCAGGTTGACCTCAAATTCTTGTGCCGTGGTGGATTTCGATACCGTCGCAGCCGGTTTGTCGGTCGAAGGCTTGGAGGTGGGTGTTTCCGGAGGGGTTTTTCGAGCTTCTGCATCTGGTCGGTATCTCTCGGGGATTTTTGAAAGGTCGTCCGTGAAGTGAATCGCCCCCTTCTCATCTACCCATTTATACATCTCTCCGAAACAGGGCGCTGCCAGAAGAAGGGAAAATAGAACAGAAGAAATCAGAATATGTTGTCTCATATCATTGCATCCTAAGACTAAGAAAATGTTTTCCAGTCAGGATTGATTCTATGTGGGTAGAATTCAAATGTCAATTGCCATTTCAAGAACCATCTGATATACTTCGAGTTAGTTTGTACCGAAAGGAGACCGTCATGGGAAAGAATACAGTGGAGAACCTCAAAGATGCATTTGCTGGCGAATCTCAAGCGAACCGAAGATACCTCGCCTTCGCCAAGAAAGCCGAAGAGGAAGGATATCATCAGGTCGCCAGACTTTTCAGAGCCGCGGCAGAGGCAGAGACCGTTCATGCCCACAACCACCTTCGCGTCTTGAAAGGAATCCGGTCCACCAAAGACAATGTCCAAGAGGCAATCGATGGCGAAACCCATGAGTTCAAGTCCATGTACCCCGAAATGATGGAAGTGGCGAAAACCGAGAAGAACAACGAGGCCTATCAGTCGTTTCATTTCGCTAATTCCGTCGAAAAGATCCATGCAACCCTCTACCAGAAGGCCTTGAACAATCTGGGGAAAAATGAGGAATTGGATTACTATGTTTGCCCGGTGTGTGGAAACACTGTCGAAAAGGCTGTCCCTGACAAGTGCCCGATCTGTGGCGCTCCAGGAAAAGAGTTTATCAAGATTTTCTAGTTCTCAGGTTTCTTTGAAACGGTAGAGTTTGGATGTTGACTCCGGTGGAATTCATCCCCCGGCCTAAAGCCGTGGAAGAATTCGCCAGTTCTTCCGACGCCAGACAAGAGATGTCCCTTCACAGGGCGCGATCTGAAAGGTATTACGTCTGCCTGCCGTTGGCTGGGGTTCTTTCCGTGGGTTCTCACGAAACCCCGGATCATCAGATGCCGGGACGTTTGAGCGCTCCATTCACAGGATTCCCTACAGACTTCTAATACGCGCAATCAATGTCTCGCTCAGGGGGGAGTTCCAAGACTCGTGTCACGATAGGACAAGGGCCTAGGGAACCCCTTCACGGTTTTTTGTCGTCCGATGGAAAAGTACGTCCTCCGTCCCGATTCGATTCGCAAGCTCTTTGATACGGTGGCCCCGAGCTATGACTTTCTCAACCGCCTCCTCAGCGCTGAGAAGAGACGTAACCTGGAGAAGAGAAGCAGTGGGAGAACTCCGAGGAACCACAGGTTGGATCTTGGATCTCGCCACAGGAACTGGGGATGTAGCTCTGGAAGTCATCCGTCAGGCCAACGGAGACCGCAGGGTCATGGGTATTGATTTCTCAGAAGCGATGATCCGAGGCGCCAACCGGAAGGTCTTGAGAAGGAGACTTTCGGGAACCATCTGCCTGGGTCTTGGGGATGGTGTCACCCTTCCCTTTCGCGACAGCACCTTCAGCGCTTGCATCATCGCCTTCGGACTGAGGAATATTCTGGAAAAGGAGAGGGCGCTCTCCGAAATGGTCCGTGTGACGAGAACTCATGGAAAGGTTATCGTTCTCGAATTTACCTTGCCTCAAAAGGGCTTGATGAAAGCACTCTACCCCATCTACTTTATGAGGATCCTTCCTCGCTTGGGTGGATGGATCTCCAGAGATCGTGGAGCTTATGCCTATCTTCCAGAGTCTGTGCTGCAGTACGGTCGCGCAGAGAATTACGAAGAGCTCATGAGACGATCTGGGTTGACTCAGGTGACCTCCCGGCCCCTGACCTGTGGCGTTGCCTCTGTGATGGTTGGGGTAAAAGGTTTGTCATGATTCGGCACTTCACGATCTCTGACCTCCACCCGCTTCTCGACATCGAACATCAGGCGTTTCCCAAGTCGCCTTACGACTGGACCACCTTTCTCAATCTCCAATGGATCTACCCCCAGTCATTCCTGGTTTATGTCGAGAGGGAGATCACGGAGCGGGAAGAACAACTCTGGGGATACGTTGTCTTCTCTCTTGACGGACACATTATCTCTCTCGCCGTTCACCCCGAAAAGAGAAGAAAAGGAATCGGAAGGCGGCTCCTTCGAAGCGTCACGCATTACCCTCAAATCAAGAAGATCTGGGCTGAGGTCCGCGTGAGTAATCAGGGGGCCCAGATGTTTTATCAGTGGATGGGATTCGAAACCATTGGCAGACTTCCGAATTACTACGGAGACGAAGACGCCCTGATCATTCAGCGCTTCCTCCCCTTCGACGACCTTCATTGACAGAGCCACCCCTCTCTGTTATTACAAATTTGCTATCTGAAGACGTAAACACCAGGCATCGCACAAAGGGAGAATTCGATGAGCGGACTTTTTGGAATTGTTTCAAAGAAGAACTGTGCCAATACTCTGCTCTATACAACGCTCAGGTATCAGAGAATTGACGACATGGTTCAGGCCATCGGTCTTCCGAGGGAAAAACTCTGTCTTTATTGCTGGAATGGAGAGAGTCTGAATTCGAGCGTGTGAAACAGTGGTCTGGAGTTGCGAGTTCGGAGTTCGGAGACTCCGAAATAACCTTTCAAACTACGAACTATTTCGAAAACTTCAAAATATCCCCACCCTGAATGCCGTTTGCTGAAAACCACCCCTTCTTCATCTCCAGGGCATAGAGAATCGGTTTCGGCGGAGGATGGGACTCCAGGGTCAACGGCTCCATGTCGGCAATCTTTAAGATTTTCCCTTCGCGGTCAATAAAAGCGATACTCAAGGGAATGAGGGTATTTTTCATCCAGAAGCTGTGGTAATCCTCTTTCTCGAAGATGAAGAGCATCCCCTCATCCTCTCCCAAGTGTTTCCTTCCCATCAATCCCTGAGCCCGTTCTTCTGGGGTTCGTACAACTTCAACCCAGATTTCTTTGTCCTTGAGATAGATGGGAATCTTCGGGAGAGTTTGGGAATAGACGAAAGGAACCCAAAGAAATGAAGCCAGGATGAACCACTTAAGGCTTGAGTTCCGAACTTTCCTGCTTCTTCTCATGTCTGTCCTTCTTTTCAATCAGGTCTGCGAGACGTCGAATTTCATCCTTCATTTTGCCTGTATTCCATTGAATGAACAAAACCCAAAGAGGCAGGAGAAGCCAAATGATCAGCAGAATCCCTAAAAAGATCACGGTGACGGTCGCAAGCCAAAAAGGAAACTCCTTAAAGATCTGCCCGATCATTGCTTCCACACGGTCTCCTGTTCTCCTCTTTTTTCAGACTGGAGCCTCAGTTATTTCCTTGATTCTCCTCCCAACTGTTTTTTCAATTTTTCATTCACCTTTAGGATCTGATCTACATCAGACCCGCTCAATTCCCAGGAATAGGCGTCCTTCCCATCCTTTTTCAGCCGAATCTTCACTTCAGGAGGGAGAGGGTCTTCTTTGACGGACTTCTCCTTTTCGACGATGACCTGGGATGCCGGAGCCGTTTCAGATTTTCCGGCGGGCGGGGCAGGATTTCCCTTACAGGCACCAAGAATCAATCCGATCACACACCAGAGGATCAAGATTCTTCCCATGCCTCCGATCCTTTCATTAACAAGAAAACTAATCTTCTTTCAAAAGCTGGCGGCACCCCTTAACAAAATCATCCTTGGTGGGAGCCTCTTGAGGGTGAGTAAAGGTCTTAATCTGGACGTCCGTTTTCTTTGGAACGTAGTTGTTGTAGATCAATTTCCCCTGCACCCGTTTCCCTATTTCCTTGCAAAGTTTCTTGTCGTTGAATGTAAGAATGAATACCTTGTTATTCTGGAAGGGAACTATCGTGTCAACTGTCCGGACCATCTTCTGGACCGCGCACACCAGAGTCTCCCACGCTTCACCCGAAAAGACAGTCTCTCGTTTGGTTTGTTGGTTCCAGAAATCCACCTGGATCACAGACAGCGGCATGGCGTCGCGTTCCGCCTCCTCCAACATGGGATGGATCATCAAGTCAAAGATCGCATTCACTCCGAACAGCGGAAGAGTGAACAGCATCGAGGTTCCGCCACCGTCCCTGCTCTCGGCATGGAGTGAACCCCGATGGCCGTCGATGATCTCTTTGCTAATCGACAAACCGAGACCCGTTCCCTTGACTGCTCCCTCCTGGGTTCTCTGGCCCTGATAGAATCGATCAAAGATCTTGGGCAAATCCTCCGAGGCAATACCCACACCGGTGTCGGTGACCACGACCTTCAAGTAATTCCTCCCTTCGGTGAGCCCTCTTGAATCGATGGTCAGCTTTCCACCGGAGGGAGTAAACTTGATTCCATTTCCGATAAGATTGATCAAGACCTCCATGATCCGGGTCCGATCGATGAGAACCGGAGGGGTCTCAGGGTCGATGCGATTCTCAACGCTGATTCTTTTCTCCTCCGACTGCTGGGACAGAGCCATCATGGCATCTTCGACCACCTCCACGAGGCGGGTCGGCTTGAACCGCAGTCTCAACCCTTTCCCCGCCTCAATTCGAGAAAAATCGAGAAGCTTCTCGATGAGGTTGGTGAGTCGGAGGGTGTTCTTATTGGCGATTCCCAGGTACTCCCGTTGATCTTCCGTGAGTGCACCGACCTGCCCCTTCAACATCAGGGAAATGAATTCCTTGATGACTGTCACAGGCGTTTGAAGCTCATCGGAAACACTGGAAACAAAATTGGATTTGAGTTGATCGAGGCGACGGAGCTCTTCATTGGCAATCTCGAGTTCAACGGTCTTTTGAGTCATCTCTTCGAGTCGGTTCTTATCACGAACGGCGCGACTGAGTCTCGCCCCCAACTCTTCGTTCGTCCAAGGCTTGGCGATCCAGTCCGCTCCTCCTGATGCGACCCATTCCAACGATAGGTCAGCTCTTCCAGGGGGAGTCATGAGGATAATCCAAAGGCCTGGGAATTCGGACCGGACAGCCTTAACAAAATCAGCTCCCCCAGCGTCCGCGGCCTGGGGATCGATAAGGAGGAGAGTATAAGACTCCTTTCTCAGCAGCTCCAGCCCTTCCTTCCCCTCGGTGGCCCCCACCACTTCATGCCCAAAGCGCCCCACCACTTCAGAGACTGTCGTTCGTACAGACTCGTCCTTGTCGACGACTAAAATCTTCTCTTTCTTCATTTCACCAATACCTCTTTGGCCTTCTTTCCTTTCTGGATGCCACAGCGGCTCTGGGTCTCACAGGAGGCGATGGGAGCATCTTCTTTCTAACACAAAGGATATTCTTTTTTCCGAATAATTTCAACCCGTTTTTCACGATGTGTTCGACTTGAGACTAACTTGGAACCGTTCAAAAACAGATCGCTTATTTCAAACCATTCTCATTTTTCCAATGAGCAAAGAAATCCCAGAATTTCTGAGTCGTTCCAGGGGGGAGGTTGATAAAATGGCTTCCTACAGGGATGGTTTCTCCTGAGAGGTGCAGATTCATTTCCTTAATCTCTTTGTAGGAAGACCCCATGGCCACTGCAATATCCACGATAGGAAGAGACATAGAAAGCTCGATTTGAATCCGTTCGAGCCGGAAGGGCTCATAAAGATCACTCTCATCCAGATAAAATCCATATCTTGAAGGATCGGAGAGAATAATTTTTGCCACGGCGATCTTGTAGACATACCGCTCCGTCTCCATGGGAAGTTCGAGAGAAAAATAGTCCGTCGTTCGCTGAAAGGCGATCTCCTTCCGAATCCTGTTTTCTCCTGCATTGTAGGCCGCCATGGCCAGGGGCCAACTCTTAAACTCCTCATAAAGGCTTTTTAGATAGGCGAGTGCCCCTTCTGTGGCCTTGAAGAAGTCAAAACGCTCGTCGATCCCTCCGCTTCCTCGCATGCCGTATTTCTCACCGGTCGCCGGGATGAACTGCCAGATTCCTGCGGCCCCTGAGTTTGAAACCGCATGGGGTCTGAGGCTGCTTTCAGTGATCGTGACATACTTCAGATCATCCGGGAGAAACATCTCCTTCAGTCTTCTCTCGACATGTGGAAAATATCTTCGAGCCCGTTTCATCCACAACAGCGCCTGGACTTCATTTCCCAGGGCGACTAAGAACTCTTGATCCAGGTTTTCCCACACTTTCTTATCTTCTAAAGGAACCCTCTCTCCACAGAGGGAAACCACTTCTGGCAGCTTATACGTGCCCAGGGAAGGTCTGACACGAAGTGAGGACATTCGCTTTCGAAGATCCGCCACTTCTTCTCGAAGCCCCTGAACCGACTTCTCAAGAGACTTCACTCTCTCGACCCATACTTCATCTGCCCTTAACGATTCGGACGAGGCAGGCTCCCTTTCACCTCTTCTCTCCGTTACTCGATCTGTAGCACACCCGATGAAAAGGAATCCAATCAACACCAGGCAACCCATGATTTTCTGCATCTTCCGCTTCTCCCTTCTATACGCCATCCAACCCAATGTACCATATGGCCCTTCCATCACGCAATGAATTCGGATCCTATTCCGAGTCATTCCTGACGATAGGCATGAATCAAGTCGGTTTCGCCAATTTCGCCCCGAAAGAGGGACTTGCAGGGTACATGTCCGAAGCTTCTTCGTGCCTCCGAAGGCATGGGGATGCTATAATTGATTCGTATGAAGAAAATCCTTTCCATGGATGGTTCTGCTCTTTTTCATCCCGCTCTCTCTGAGCTGTGTTCAGAAGACCCTTCCCCACTGGGTCTCCATGATTCAAGAGATCACGGTACCTGTCGGTTCTGAAGAAATCTTCAAACTTCCTGAGGGTGAAAAGAGATCATTTTCTCAGCTTTTGGAGGAATTAGACGGTCCGCGGGTAATCTTTGTGGGAGAGAGTCACGATCAAATCGAACACCACCGGATTCAGGTGAGCCTCCTTCAGGAGTTCGTGGCCCAGGGCAAAGAGATTGCTATTGGAATGGAGATGTTTGAGAAGTCCAGTCAACCCATCCTCGACCGGTGGAGCCAGGGCTTTATGGCCGAAGACGAATTTCTTAAGGAAACGAAGTGGGACCTCACCTGGCGCATGGACTATAACCTCTACAAAGGGATTCTCGACGAGGCCAAGAAACACCGTCTCAAACTGATCGGTCTCAATGTCCAGAGAGATCTGGTCCGAAAAGTCGCTGAACAAGGGATCGAAGGCCTTTCGTCTGAGGATCGAGCCAAATTGCCTGAGATGGACCTTTCGGATCGAGCGCACCGGGCCTACATCCGTTCTGTGTACAAAGATCACCAGGAAGGGTCTGCAAAAGACTTCGAACGCTTCTACCAGGCCCAATGCCTCTGGGACGAGGGGATGGCAGAGACATTATCTGAGTTTCTCCGGCTTCCAGAGAACCGGGAGAAGGTCGTCTTCGTCTTTGCCGGGAGCGGTCATGTCGTCTTCGATTTCGGAATTCCGAAGCGTTTCTTCCGAAGAACTCCCCTTCCCTTCAAGACCCTCATCCTGAAAGAATGGAAAAACAACATCGGTGCAGATCCCGACATTCGGTTTACATCGGTGTCACAACCCTTGGGCGACTATCTGTGGATCACCCAGCCGAATCCTCCGGAGATCAAGACACCCAGAATCGGAGTTGTCCTTAAGGAAGCCATCGGTCGGGGAGGGACTTCAGATCGAACGGGTGATTCCAGGAAGCCCGGCTGAGAAGGCGGGTTTGCTTGCAGGGGATCAATTGCTCACGGTGGAAGGAAGAGGGATCACGAAGGTAAAGGACATTCATGATGCCGTTGTCCAAAAGGGTTGGGCAAAGGACATCACTTTCACGATTCTGCGAGAGGGAACGAAGAAAGAAATAACGGTGACGCTGCCTACCGTTGACGAATAGATGTTCTGCCAGGTTGCTGACAACGTGCTATCAGCTGATCAGCACTTCGCTTCAGCACTCGGCTTCGTCATGGCAGTTGCTAGCGTATGGCTATGGGCTACTTGTCTCACTGTCGCCGAACACCGAACGGCGAACTTTTCTAACCATCTTTCAATTGCGCTATGCTCCATGCGCTCTGCGCTAGTCCCTGTGGGTCTCCGAACTCGAACTCTGAACTCCGAACTTCCTCTCGTCGAGCTTCACCAACTCGACTTGACGCCGATCTTCTGTCTCACTTCATCCATGACCTCTTCAACAATGGCGCGGCATCGGCCTGCCCCTGACGACAGCACTCCAACGATGTAGTTTGGGTCTGCGTTAATCTCCTCGACCCGTTTCTGAATCGGAGTGAGCTCTTTCATCATGTTTTCATAAAGGATCTTCTTGCAATCGATACAGCCGATTTCAGCGGTCCGACAACCGTGGTCGACAATAGGAGATCTGGTCCGGTTTGGAAAAGGCCTTATGCATGGTGAAGATGTTGCAGTGCTCGGGATGACCGGGATCGCTCCGACGCTGTCGGTGCTCGCATGTGGCGGCCGTACTCAGTTTTTCCCAGATGGCCTTGGGCGGTTCCAGGAGGCCAATGGAGTTATTCAACGACTTCGACATCTTGGCCTTTCCATCCAACCCAAGAATTCGAGGTGCACTCGAAAGAATAACCTGGGGCTCAGGAAAGGTCTCTCCAAAGCGGGCATTGAATTTCCGTGCGATCTCCCGTGAGAGTTCGACGTGCTGAACCTGGTCTTCGCCCACCGGCACGTAGCCTGCCTTGTAAATGAGAATATCCGCAGCCTGAAGCACCGGATAGGCCAGACAGCCCCAGGTTGATGTTGCTTCGGTGCTGGCGTCCCTTCTCCTTGAATTGAGTCATCCGCTCCAGATCACCGATGGGGGTAATGCAGTTGAAGATCCAGCCTAACTCGGTGTGCTCGACGACATGGGACTGAACAAAGACGATACAGCGTTCCGGTGTTAATCCCGCAGGCCACGAGGATCGTGGCCGTCTCCATCACCTTCTGCTGGAGGTTCTGCCACCTCATAGTCCACGGTGATGGCATGATAATCCACCACACAGAAAATGCACTCGTACCGATCCGCCAGTTGAACCCAATTCCGTATCGCCCCCACATAATTGCCGATATGAATGTCACCGGTGGGCTGAATACCACTGAAGATACGATCCATTCACCACGCTCCGCTTCCTGTGTAGGCTTTGCAAAACCAAGGAGGAAAGCCCTGTCTTATTCCTTCCCCTGTCTCGGACCGAAGAAACCGATTCCTTTCTGCATCCCGAACATCGAGATACACCTGCAAAAACTGACCTGTTTGCACAGATGGAACATGGATCACCCGAACCACCTCATCGCAGTCTTTGACCTCTGGAACGATCTCTGCCAGGAGATTGGGAGATTCCAAGAGGAACTTCTCATTCAAGAGTGATCCAGGTTCATCCGGAAAGATGGGAATCATCGCAATGTCCGCTTCGACCAGATCCTGGAAGAAATGCGTCCCATAGGAGACCTCAGGAGTATACCCCTCCTTCGCGAAGGCAATCTCCACGAGAAGATTCGTGCTGTTGATGTCGGCATAGGTGACCCGGACACCGAGGTTGATATCATTGCTCCCCCACCGGCCGGGTCCCATCAGAGCGTAACGTTTTTCTGCAAACTGTTTGTTCAGCAGATTGACGACCGAGGCAATCTTCATCTTCTCTGCGACAGTCTGCAATCGGTCGTAAGCCTTGGGGTTGACGTAAACGATGTACTCCACGTCATTCACGATGCTGTTGGACAGACCCGCGTTCGTCTTGAAAAGAATCTGGCCCTTCTCAAGATCTTCTGGAATGATGACCTGCCCAACCTCTTTGCGGATTGAAAGTGACCGACATTGCAGCAAATAGAGTTTTCCCTCGTCCCACGCGAACTCAATGTCCACGGGACGGCCATAGGACTCTTCCAGTTTGGACAGGATTTTTTTTGCCAGAGAAACAAAATCCGTTTTCGTCAACAGGTTGTCGAAGGTCAGACAGAGTTCTCCCTCTTGCAGATCCTGGGTTTTGAACATAGGAGGAGCCAAATATCCGTCCTTTTGAACAGATACGGCATAAAAGAGATCCGGATGGTCGATCGTCGAACTGAGGGTACGGAAGTCGACTGTTTCGAGGATCCCCTTCTTAAGATTGAGAACATCCACCTGCTTTTGGGAATATTTCTTGATCTGTTCTGCCGTCACTTCCGGACGCAACTGGGGATGGCTCAAGGGAATCATTCGAGGGTAGTCGGACCCCACTCGATCGACGGCCCGGGTCCCAAGCCCAAAGACGACCCTCACCAATCCCTCCTCCTTCTTGATCTTTGGGTTCCAGGCGTATACGTTTCTGGAAAACATGACTCCCGAAGCAAAGGGGAAGAAGTAGTCGCCGAATCGTCGGCCCACCACCTTCTGAACCAGCATCGCCATCCGCTCGTCATAGTCCAACAGTCCATGGTCGCGGCGGTAAAGAATCGGATCGGGTCCGAAGAGGCTCGCGAATGCCTTCTTGAGACCCGCAATAAAATGGGTGAGCCTTGTCTCGATGTCTCCCTGGTTGGTCAGAAAGATAGAAAGGTACTTCCCGGAAAAGGCAAGGCCAAAATTGTCTTCGAGCATACTCGAGGAGCGAATGATGATAGGGTGTTCTCCGATCTCCTCCAGGATTCTTCGAAAATCCTCAACCACCTCCGGCGCAAAGGTTGCGAATTTGAACTTCTCTTCGATACGAAGGAACTCCTTGTCGATCGTTTCACGGTCCTGGTATTTGAACGTATGAAAAAGGTAAAGGTTGTTCCGATCGAGAAATTCCGAAAAAACCCCAGAATTCAGGTACCACGTATCTGGGACAACGACGTACTTCTCCAGTTCCGGGTCGTGTTTTTCGAGACTGGGAAGAAGGATTCTTATGGGCCAGGACCATCCCAGCCGCCTTTCCTCCAAGCCTTCCCGGTCGTCTTCGGCTCCAAAGCGATCGCTGAAGGACTTCGTCAATGTCGCGGATCACGACGTGGTTCTTGGCCAGGCTGACAAAGGGAAGTTGGCTGGAGATAAACCGAGAGATCAAGGCGACCCGAATCCCTTCTGCTTCGGAAGGGGAAATAAAGACCTCGCCCTTGGGAATATCGCAGAATTCCCGGAGGGCCTGGTAGATTTCCATGGAAGTGGCTTGGTCTCGATTGGCGACCATGCTCAGGGTCTGGGCTTAGTCCTTCTTCCGGGCCAGGTTGATGTAGTTTTCGACTTCGAGAGGAGTCAAATAATTGGCGGCATAGTAGTCGATGAGTGTCTCCAGATACTCCTGACGATTCGCTTCGGTATCGGGAAGACCGTCAGATTTCAGTTCCTCGTGGGCTTGCTCCAAGAGTCTTTCGCGAGTGACGACCCCCTTCTGCTCCAGGACCTCCACGAGGAGGCTCCGCATCAACCCTACCAGGCTCGGGTACTGATTCATCTTCCGATAGACCCGATACGTTCTTAAGACTTCGGAATGGTGCTTCGCCAGATCTAAACCGACCATCATGGGTCCTTCTTTCCTTCGTTCGTGCTGCGGTTGATGACTCGAGGGTATCCCGCTCAATGCCCCAGAAGATAAGATACCCCCTGGAATCAAACCCAACCCCTCAGCTTGCAAGCCTCGGCAACTCTCGCCACAGACACAAGGTAGGCTGCCTGCCTCATGTTCACCTTCCTCTTCACACACATGAAGTAGACGCCCTGAAAGGCTCGAGTCATCTTCTCATCTAATCTCTGGTGAATCTCTTCCAAAGGCCAATAGAAGTTGTATGTGTTTTGAACCTGCTCAAAGTAGGAGACGGTCACCCCCCCGGCATTCGCCAGAAAGTCGGGAATGACGAAAACCCCATTCTGATGGAGAATGTCATCCGCCTCTGGCGTGGTCGGTCCATTGGCGAGCTCACAGGAGATCGTGGCCTTGATCTTGTTCGCATTCGTTGCTGTGATGACGTTTTCGAGGGCCGACGGGAAAAGAACCGTGACCTTCAACTCCAGAAGGTCGGCATTGCTGATGGCGTCCGCTCCAGGAAATCCTTGCAGGCTGCCCGTCTTCAGCTTGTAGTCGACGACCTTCTTCGGATCGAGCCCCTTCTCGTTGTAGATTCCCCCTTTCGAGTCGGATGCAGCAACGAGTTTCAGTCCGAGAATCTCACTGGCTAAGAGGGCTGCGTATTGCCCTGCATTCCCAAATCCCTGGATCGCCATGGTCTTGCCATTGAGATCCATGTTGAGCTGCCTGGCTGCCTCTCGGGTCACGTAGACGCCACCCCGGGCTGTCGCATCTCCACGTCCCTCCGATCCGCCGAGACAGATGGGCTTTCCGGTGATGACGCCCGGATGATGATGGCCGAACATGGTCTCATATTCATCCATCATCCAGGCCATGATTTGAGGAGTCGTATAAACATCAGGAGCCGGTACGTCCTTCGAAACCCCCAGCGTGCTTCCCACGGCTCGAATATAGGCCCGGGACAGGCGCTGCTTTTCCCTGTCGGACATCTCCTTGGGATTACACGTCACTCCGCCCTTCGCCCCTCCCAGAGGGATATCGACCACGGCCGTCTTCCACGTCATCCACGCGGCAAGGGCGCGGACGGTGTCGATCGTCTCATCCGGATGCCACCGGAGACCTCCTTTTGCAGGGCCTCTCGCCGTGTTGTACTGCACCCGGTAGCCACGGAGAATTTTAATCACCCCATTGTCCATCTCCACAGGGAGTGTGACCACGAGTTCCCGCTGAGGCCACCTCAAGAGTTCATGGGTGGCCTGATCTAGACCCAACGTCTCTGCTGCCTCGTCCAACTGCTTCTGGGCGATCTTGAAGGGATTCAGTTCTGCCATACAGAGTTCCTCCTTTTATAGCTGTATGAGCTAGGATTGTGATTCCGTAGTAAGCGACCGACACTCCCGCTAAAACAAAACACCATAGCCACTAATAAAATATACTAAGCCCCAGAAATTTGCAATTGGAGACTTATCATTTTTCTTTAACAAAATCAAAGAGCATTTTTGCAGTTCTTTCCACGATGGCAGTGCATTTCTCATTGCCGCCAGATGCCTGCCACCTCTTTCGTTCTTCCTCATTGGTAAAATCACAGCCCGTCAGGTTGTAACAGTTGACGTTTCCGAATTCTTTCTCAAACTGGTCCCAAAATTGTCTGCACTTTTCGTGCACTTTGGAGACCGTTTCCTTATCCTTCGGATCGGTTCGGCCCCACTTCATCCCGAGGGTCATGATGGACCCAGTCAAAGCGCCACAGATGGAGCCTTTCCTACCAATCCCTCCGCCAAAACCGGTCGCCAACTTAGGGAGAATCGAATCCTCATATCCAAGATACTCCTTGAAACTCAAGGAGATCGATTCAGCTCAGTTGAATCCCTTCCTTAAAATAGCTCTTCGCCTTCTCGCTCATCACCTGTTCGTCTTCGGGTGTTTTCACCTTTTCCCCTTTCGTAACCTTATGGGCTATTAACGGATATACTGGAAGAAGTCAACCTTCGGAAACGGACATTTTCTGTGCTTTTACGACCCTTTTGCGGCGCAAATTTGACTGGGACAAGAATGGTGTCATCATTCTTCTTGAACTCCTGTAGTAGAAGAGCCCATAATGTGATAAGAAACGCAATGGAAACTCCTTCGGATATACGCAACGTTCAGCACCGGCTCCTTCAATGGTTCAGGAAACAGGGGAGAGATCTCCCCTGGAGAAAGACCAAGAACCCCTATCGCATCTGGATCTCTGAGATCATGCTTCAGCAGACTCAGGTCGATACGGTCATACCCTACTACCAGAGATTCCTGAAGGCCTTTCCAACGGTCGAGGTTCTGGCCAAAGCAGACCTTTCGAGGGTTTTGAAGATATGGGAGGGACTGGGGTACTACTCCCGTGCCCGCTATCTCCATCAAGCGGCAAAACGAATCGTTGGACAATTCAATGGAAGGATTCCAGATCGTTTGGATGATCTCCTCAGCCTGCCGGGGATCGGTCGATACACAGCAGGGGCCATTCTCTCGATTGCGCATAACAAAGAAGCCCCTATCCTCGATGGAAATGTAAAGCGGGTCCTTTCCAGAGTGTATGCCGTTTCGACACCTCTTCGAGACCTAAGACCGAAAACCTTCTCTGGAACCTTTCCGAATCTCTGATCCCGAAGGGTCATGCAGGTTCATTCAACGAGGCCCTCATGGATCTGGGTGCCACGGTTTGTACACCCAAGAAACCTTCCTGTTCCCTCTGCCCTCTTAGAAATCTCTGCAGAGCAAAGGCCACCGGGAATCCAGAACGATACCCAACAAAGGCCAAGAAGAGAAAGATTCCCCATGTGAACGGGGTATCGGCCGTGATCGTGAGGGACGGAAAGGTTCTCCTTCTTCAGAGGCCTCCAAAGGGATTCTCAGGTGGTCTCTGGGAGTTTCCAAACTGGAGAGTGCAGGGAGAGAAGAATCGAAGTCGGAGGTTGGCGAAATGGATCAAGGAAGAAAGAAACTTGAGTGTGGCAGTCAAAGATCGAATTGGAATCTTTGAGCAGACTTATTCCCATTTCAAACTGACACTTCATGTGTATGATTGCCAGGCCCTGGGCGGAGAGGGCTCAGGTCGCTGGGTGAGAATTCGAGACCTCCATCGCTTTCCCATGTCCAGAATCCACCGCAGAATCGCACAGACTATTTTAGAAGACAGAAACACCAGAGTCTAGGATATGGGATTCTACGTGCATATTTCCCACCATTCCTTCCTGAAATGTTCTCTTCCTTAATGTTTGAGAATCGTGTATAGTACAATTGGAAATCAAGAATTTAGGTTTTTATACAGACTCGTAAGACGGCGAAGGAGGCACGAGTTAACAGCATGAACCGGGAGACCCTAATTGGGGTGCTCGAGAGTGCTTTACCGCTGCTAAGCACGCCTGGAAGCACAGAGATGTCCTTCTCTACCTTGCTGCACTATGCCGCGAACGAGCCAAGCAAGTCGGATCCCAGGCTAGTCACGCTGGTGTCCTTACTGCACGCAGAACCAGAGTTAGAATCGTTCGACGGGTACATGCAGGTCCTGGCCGACTCAGCGTCCCGGGTGGAACACGGCACGCTGGCCGGGTGGCTTTTGAGGCGTGCCCAAGAAGTCGGAGCGCCGCAGGCGATATCGGATCTTGAGCACTACTTGGCTTCGGATCAACTCCCCTGCACGTACACCTTCGCTATCGCTGGGATCAAGCTGTATAGCTCCTGTTCCCTCGGCTCAAACATCGAACTCGTGCCGTGGGACTCGTTGCCAGCCTCAAACAAGAAGCACAGCATTTATGCGAAGTTCTTCATGGGATCGCCGATCCACTTTCCGACCGCAGCCATGCTGCGACCTGTGATCCTCCCGAAGTTGCACGTTCGAGAAGTGGATTTCAAGGTTCACCGCTCGACTTGCCGTATGATGAACTTCTCGACGCCCTCCTGTGCTCCGGTCTAATCGGGCCCGTTGCACCCTATCTCTTGGCCTCGTGGCTTGAGCCACCTGATTGGGCGCCAGTTCTTTCTGGCGGGTACATGATGCCATATCAGGAGGGTTTTCCGAGAACCCGTGAGTGGCCCAGCGGGGGCTGCGAGCAAGCATACCTACTCATCAAGGCCTTCAGGATGCTTGATCAGACCCACAAGGCGCGCCTACGCCTCGCGATGCAACGACTGAACAGTTCCATGCGCCGTCTGTCGCCAGTTGACGCGTTCATTGACCTAGGGATTGTTCTCGAGACTTTGTTTCTCCAGGATACATCGGCTGAAAGGTCCGAACTGACGTTTAGGCTACGGGTACGTGCGGCACGCTATCTCGAAGCCAATCTGCAGGACCGGCGTCGTGTCTTCATGCTTCTCGGTGACCTGTACAAAGCGCGGTCGATTGCAGTTCATAGCGGACACGTGCCGGAGAAGATCAGAGGGGTTCCCGTGCAAGATCTGCTGGATCAGGGGTTCGGCCTTGCGGCCGCCACGTTGGGCCGCTTGGTCTCCACTGGAGATCCCGACTGGACTCAAGTAACACTAAGCTGAGGATGCGCCGGCTAACGACGCGCTGCAGGCGACGGGCGCTTGCAAAGAATTCGAATGCACCCGCGGCTGAGCGAGGTCGTTATACTCTCTTTCAATCGTAAATCGTCAACCTACAATGTTGACTAATCCTCACACTTTGTAGGTGAAGTACTTGTCCCCTGCCCCCAGAACTTCTTCCTGACGAGATCAATGGAGGTTTTCAGCGAGTTCAGTATTCTTGCTGAACTTTGTTTTCTGACAAAATACCACGCACAATACAAAACTAGGTAGGGCGAAAGATCAGAGATGAAACCTAAGAATGGCGAGCATCCTCTGGGTGACAAAGGTCAGTTGGTCTGTGTCGGTTTGTTCCTGATCATTTGGATCGGCGATTCCTTTTTCCTTCGAAAGTCTACTTTTCTGTCGCCTCACGTGCCACTGTTTTTTCGCCTGATCATTTTAGGTCTCGCACTTATTGCAGCGATCTGCCTTTTCAAGTCAGGTCATGCCGTCATCTGTCACGGACAGCGTCCCAACCGCGTGGTTTCATCCGGAGCATTCCGTTATGTCAGGCACCCCCTCTATCTCGCAAGCCTCTTGATCTACCTTGGCCTGACAATTTCCACCATGTCCATCGTGTCCTTTATACTGCTGGTGGGGATTTTTGTCTTCCACAATTACCATTGCGAGCTACGAAGAGAAGTGGTTGGAAGCGAAGTTTGGCAAGGAGTATGGAACATATAAAGAGAAAACTGGGAAGTGGTTTCCGAGGATCTGGTAGACACTGAAACTCCCCGCCCATCCCGTTAAGACGGAACAGGCACAGGGTAGTGCTTCTTTAGATCACCTCTTCACTTTCTTCTCTGCTATCGGAGGTGGTCCTGTGCATCTGGACCTAGCTCCACTCCTCGCTGAGTCTTTGCAGAATCTGCTCCTGCTGCTGAATGGAGAAGTCCGCATATTCAGGATCACTTTTGCGATAAGTCCTCTCAATGAAGGAAATGGAGTCCTTGGTGGCACGGGCCTCTGTGCGGATGGCGTCACACTGCTTCGGTCCCCGGCGAGGTTCGGTCAAGGTCTTTGGAGGAGGGGGAACCGGGACTTTTTTCTCTGGTGCCAGGGACGGCTCTCTGCATTCGGACCTGCTCCACTCCTCGCTGAGTCTTTGCAGGAGCTGCTGCTGCTGCCGAATCGAGAAGTCCGCATATGCAGGATCCTTTTCCGATAAGTCTTCTCAATGAAGGAAATGGAGTCCTTGGTGGCACGGATCTCTGTGCGGATCGCCTCACACTTCTTCAATCCCCGACGGGGTTCGATCGAGGACCTTTGGAGGAGGCGGAAGCCCAGGCTTTTTTCTCTGGTGTCTGGGGCGGCTCTGTGCATTCGGACCTGGTCCACTCCCCGCTGAGTCTTTGCAGGATCTGCTGCTGCTGCCGAATCGAGAAGTCCGCATATTTAGGGTCCCTTTTCCGATAAGTCCTCTCAATGAAGGCAATGGAGTCTTTGGTGGTGCGGGTCTGTGCGTAGATCATCTCACACTTCTTCAATCCCCAACGAGCTTCGATCGAGTCCTCCGGATGAGGGGAAAACCAGAGATGGTTCTGATAGACATGATAGAGCGTGACCGAACGGTTCTCTGAGATATCGATCGGAATGGCCTCCATCATCCCTTTTATCATCTTTTTGTCGAGATGGTTCGATTCGATGATCTGTGAAAGATGATCCATCAGGGAGATGATCATTCCGTCACGGCCCGGGGTACTGTGAATCTCCCACAATTCCGAGGCTTCCGGACAACCCCCATTGCGACACTGCTGGTATCCTTCCTGAACAATGGGAACCCTCTCCCTGAGAAGAGCGGGTGATTGTTCCATAACCCTTACCATCTTCTCCATAGGGGGATAGTCTGTTGGATCGATCCTCCTGGCCACCGCCTCGACAAAATCGGCATAGCCCTTACAAAAACCAGAAGTATATTGCTCTTCGGAATAGAAGGGGTGTTCTGCGGCAGGAAGATATTTCCATTCCCCGTTTTCGGAAACGGGCCATCGGAACTTCACGAGACCTGAGCGGGCTTTGGATTCCGGTTTGCCAGAAAAAAAATATCTCAAGCTCAGTTTTTGAACCTTCACCGGAAGCGCCGACTCCCAGGTCTGAAGAGGATGGGCCTGGCTTCCGTCGAGGAAGACATGGCCGATGATCCCGGTATGGGATTCTGTCACCAAAAATAGCGTTCCCGGTGTGATCGAATCGGGAGAAATGCGGACAGGATAGGTGTCGAGGGGGAGGGTCCCTGTCCAGGTCCTCGGAAAGAGATAGAGAAGGGCAGCACGGAAACGTTCGTCCCTGTCCCACTCCGGGTGGGTTGGAAGATGCTTCCAGTCCGTGGACCAGTGGCCGATCAGTCTGCCATCCTTTGTAGTAGCGGCGGCGGGAAGATGGTTGATCCGGGCATAAATCCATCGGATCGCATAGACGGCATCTGCACAATCCGTGGGGATCTTGTAACGAATGAAGAAATCCTCCGTCATGGTTTCATCCACCCATTTTCCAAACCGATGCTCTTCTTCAACCGTCCACCGGCGATCGCCGACTTCCCAGACTTGATCAGGGGATTCATTCGGCGTCTGGCTGAAGCATGGAGTGGAGATAAGAATAATCAGAAAGAGAACAAGAAAAGGCATAGGTCCATATTTAAAAGAATGACATAGATTGTCAACGGAGAGAACGGGAAGGAAGCCTCTCCAAAACTGTAGTGGGTGGGTAAACTTTACAGAAGGAGTGAAGCTCCCTGCCTTCCCGCTGAGGCGGGACAGGCAAGACGGGGCATTCTGCCGACTTGGCCGTGACAAAGAAGAGCTAAGAGTCTGAAAACTTTAATTTCTGCTTTTACATCTATTTGACCAGCAAAAAATCGATCTGTCTCTGTTCAGCATCAACTGGACCAGCTTCACCCTCACCCCGTCGCCGATTCGGAACCCGGAGCCCAAAAAAGAGGTGGACGTGTTCAACAACGTTCCCCTCTTTTTTAGATCAAAGGACCTCCGTCTTTTCGTGCCAGACGATGCCCATTTTTGCGAGGGCCGTCAGGACCGGTGTGTAGATCTCGGGAAAGACAGGGATGAGTACGCCCGTCTTCGTGATCTTCTTTTCGAGGATCATGGCGGTCGCCACTGCAGCAGGGAGGCTCACCGTGCGTGCCATGGAGGTGTCTCCGTGGGGAATCCCGAAGTCGACGAGGGTCGATACGATTTTTTCGCGACGCTTCTGCTTCGGGTACTCCACTTCGAACAGGTGAACCATTACGACCAGGTCGCGCTCGCCGGGTGCGTACTGGAGCTTCTGGAGGAGCCGGGCGGCAAAGACGTCAAGTGGTGTCGGGGCCGATGCGTCAATCTTATCGTTGCCGAACAGGCCGAGCCAATCAAGGGTCTGCATCACTGAGGAGTCGATCGGCTCGTCAATGGTCCTGGCCACGTTCGCCCTGATCTCCTTTGTATCATCGACCTTGATGAGGCGCGCCATGAACTGCGCGAAGCTGAGCCCCTCGATGCCCTTCATCTCGTCAAGCTCCATGAGCCCGAGTTTCCTGACCTTGTACCAAAGGTCGCACCAGCCGGGATACCTGAGGGTGCCACGGTACATGGTTCGCACATTCTTCAAGCCATAGAGGTCAATGTACCCAAGGCAGTCCCGGTTCGTGTAGGCCTCGAGGTCGCCTATCCCTTCGACTCGGAGGATATGGGTGTGTTTGAAAAGCTCGACCCCGGGGATTGAGACGACCTGTCCGTTCTCGAGGAACTTCGCGTCGTTGCGAGCGGCCACGACCACACCGCGGGGGGCCCATGAGAACTTGTACTTCCAGGGTGACGTGATCGCTTCTGGTGCCGGAAGTCCCCCGCAGTAAGAGCGGAAGCTTACGACCACTCCCCCCTTGCTCTCGGCCTCATGAATCACTTTCATGGCCGACATGTGGTCGAGCCCTGGGTCGAGGCCAATCTCGTTCAGGAAGACAAGTCCCTTGGCCTTGGCAGACGCATCCCGTTCGCGCATGGCGGGTGACACGTAGGAGGTCGTGACGAAGTGCTTTCCGTACGCGAGGCACACATCAGCAACCATCACGTGATGCACGAACGGGAGAAGACTGATGGTGAGATCGTGCTCTGCCACGAGCTTTTTAAGAACCTCGAGTTGGTCGGCCGTCCAGGCGATCGATCGACCGCGCGGGTGCCCTTTCAAAAGTCGATCCGCCTTGGCAACCGTCCGTGTGGCGATTGTGAGCTGGTAGTCGGACAAGTCGAGGATGTACTTGACGATCGGGCCCGTGATGAGGCCGGCGCCGAGGAGCAGAACTTTTTTCATCTCTCACCTCCAGAAGTTCATTTCGGCAGGTGGCGGGCGAGGTACGCGAACCTCTCCGTTAACCGGCCGTTGTGCACAATGATCGCGTTCTTGATCTCATCCGGGAGCGCCAAATCTTTCGTCGGGACCGAGAAATCGGCGCCCGCGAGGGCTGGGATGAACTTGACCAACACGTTGCCGAAATCGCTGCTCGCTTCCTTCGGCAGCTCGCAGGGGAGGTTATCCACCGCGAGCACCACCACTCCGCGGCCCTCAAAACCATCCCTGGTCTCGCCGGTGAGTGGATCGTAGACATAAGTAGGAGCTCCAGAGTCCGTACTCCGGACGGTGCACTGGACAGCACCCTCCACGTCGCAGCTGATATCGCCGACAACGCGGAGCCTCGCCGGGCCTTTCTGGAAGAGCGCGGCCAGATCTTGCTTTGTCGCGAGACGCGGGTAGCGCGCCTCCCAGTAGATGCCGTTCACGAGAACAGTCAGATGGGAGAGGTGCGGGGAGAAGATCGGTTTGTACAAGTCGGGGTGCGCATAATAATCCTGTAAATCGAAGGCACTCCCGTCTTTCCGGGCCGCCATGTGCTCCTCCTTGTACACCACCTTGGCGAGGGTCGTTGCCTTGTGATGGCCTTTTGCCATGTAGCGCGAGAGGTCCTCGGGCGCCACGTCCTCGTGGGGAAGGAGGTCGAAGATCTCCTGGGCTCCCGTCGAGACGTTACCGTACCCCGCGAACCCGACGACGAAGGGAACGAGCGTGGGAGGAAGGCCGGTCTTCGCGATCTGTTCTCCCGCTTGCTTGATCGCGGCACGTCCTGCGTCAAGGTTCTCGAATTTCAGACACTGGGTGATATCCTTGAACGGGTTCGGTGCTACCCCCTCCACCTCGAGCCGCTTTCCAAGCGCCCACAGGGTGTCTATCATGCCCGCGAGCCCTGCGTACCTCCCGAAGAAGATCAGCCGGCGGTTGCTCTTGTCCACGACCAGCTCGTAATCGATAAGCGTGCAGCCCTCCTCCATGATCTTCTTCAGCATCGGCATGCTGTAAGGCTGCCCCTTCATGGTGTGGGAGAAAAAGACATAGACGCCACCCGGCCTGAAGAACGACAGAGGCATATGTTTGATGCCGAGGACGATGCGGCTCGCTTCGAGATCCTCGGAGAGTGTGGCCCCCACCGTGCTGTAGGCCTTGTCGGGGAATGTCCTGATGGGGCTCGGTTGGACCTCAACGGTGATCCCCTCTCTTTCGACGAGCGTCTTCACTTGGTCGGGAGTCAAGGGAACCCTCGTCTCCCACTCATTCTTGTCCTCTCTCCTGATTCCGATGGCTTTCACCATGGGCATCTTCCTCTGATGATGTGACGTTGTGGCACGTTCGTTTCCCTCGTTGCCAGTGGCACTATAAACCCGTTTTCAGTATCATGTCAATTATTTTGTTACAGACTCAGAAGCTGTGGAGAAATTGGTCTGTTATTCATGGCTCTCAACAGTTTCTTCCAAAGGGCACTATAAACGTCCTCGGTACTGGTCGAATTAGTTATGCAGTCTCAAAGTTCCAAACAATTGTCTAATTCTTTCTTCTCCTTCTCAGTCATGAGGTTCACGTTCTTTCCAATAATCCTTGGCTATTTCTGCCCTTCCAGACTTCGTGATAGCAGGGTAACTCGAGATTGAATGGTCATCCGATGGTCTCTGTTCGTGTGAAATGTCTGTTCTTTGTTCTATTTCACCAGCACAAAATCGATCTGCCTCCGTTCTGTATCCACGCGGACCAGCTTGACCCTCACCCCGTCGCCGATTCGAAACACCTTGTGGGTCCTCTCTCCCATGAGGCAGTAGCGCTTCTCTTCAAAATGATAGTAATCGTCACTCAGGCTCGTCACTCTCACCAAGCCTTCGACGAAGATGTCCTTCAATTCCACGAAAAAACCAAAGGCGGTGACGCCTGTGATCACCCCCTCAAAGACATCACCAACCTTCTCCTTCATCACCCGAACCCTGTACCGATCCACGATCTCCCTCTCCGCCTCCATGGCCACCCTCTCCCGACGAGAGAGATGGTCTGCCTTGCGGACCAGCTCTTCCTCTTGTACCTTCCCCTCCTCATGGCGGAGCGCCCGCTTCAGAAGTCGGTGGACCATGAGGTCAGGGTATCTGCGGATTGGAGAAGTAAAGTGAGTGTAAGCCTCGGAGGCCAAGCCGAAGTGACCTGCATTCTGGGGAGAATATTTGGCCCATTTCATGGACCGAAGAAGCACATTGTTGATGACTTTCTCCTCGATTCTTCCCTTGGCTTCGGACAGGATTCTCTGAAACTCTTTCGGCGAAGGGTTTGGCTCCTTCTTCATTCTAAATCCCAAGAACGAAACGAACCTTCGAAATTCCTCAATCGCCTCCTGACTGGGAGGCTCATGGATGCGGTAAACGAAGGGGAGTCTCTTTCTCTCCATGAAGCGGGCAACGGCTTCGTTCGCTGCGATCATGAATTCCTCGATGATCTGGTGGGCCAGATTTCTCTCAGCCCGGATGATATCTTCTGCTTCCCCCTGGAGATTGAGCAGCACCTCTGGCTCTGGCAGATCAAAATCAAGAGCTCCCCTGCCCACTCTCTTTTGACGAAGCTCTTGTGACACCTGGGCCATCTCTTCTAAAGAGGACACGAGAGGCGCATATCTCCTTCGCCGCTCTCCGTTCCTGTCGAGAAGAATCTCCTTGACGATGGTGTAAGTCAATCTCTCCTGGCTACAAATCACACTGGGATAGAATCGGACCCCCCGTTCCCACCCCTCTGGGTCATACCGGAGTTCCACCGTCATGGTGAGCCGATCCGCCCGTGGGTGCAGACAGCAGATCTCGTTCGAGAGCTCTGTGGGGAACATGGAAATAGCCCTGTCCGGGAAATAGACGCTCGTCCCCCGCAGGTAGGCCTCCTCATCCAGAGCCGTTCCCTCTTTCACATAGTGGCTCACATCGGAGATGGAAACATAGAGCACTGTTCCTCCATCCTTCTCCTTTTGAATGGAGACTGCGTCATCAAAGTCTTTGGCCGTTTCGCCGTCGATGGTAAACGTCGGGACGTCTCTGAGATCGATTCGGTCCTTGTATTCATGAGGGAACGGATTCTGGGAAAGTTTCTGAGCTTCTCTCTCGGCAGCCGAAGAAAATCGGTGAGGAAGATCGTACTTGTGAAGGATGATCTGGACTTCCACCTCAGGATCGTCAGGGTAACCCAGGATCTGAACGACTCGGCCTTCCGGTCTTGCACGCTCCGTCGGATATTGGGTGATTTCAGCCACGACGATCTGGTTGGGTCGCGCGCGCTTGGTCGCGTCTTCCGGAATAAAGACCTCTTGAAGAATTTTCTCATCTTCAGGAATGATGGTGGAGTAATTCTTTCCTCTCATGAATTTTCCGACGATCTTGCGGACCTTCCTCTCCAAGATCCGGATGATCGTCCCTTCCTTCCCCTTTTTTCGAACCGACTCTACCCTGGCGACCACACGATCGCCGTGCATGGCCTCCCGGAGATTCCTGGCGCCGATGAAGACATCCTCCTCTCCTTCTTTTTCGGAGATGACGAACCCGTACCCATCTGGATGGCACTTCAACTTGCCGATCACGAGGTTCATCTTCGAAGGGAGTCCATAGCGGTTTCCACGAATCCTGACGATCTTCCCTTCGTGGAGAAGAGCCTGGAGAACCTCTTTTACTGTCCCTCTCTGATCTTTCTTGAGACTCAGATCACGAAGGAGTTCCTTCAGAAGCAACGGATGGTTTTTCTCTCCCATCACTTTGAGAATCTCTTGAGGGGAAAATTCTCGCTCCCTTTCTCTCCTCTTCTTAGGTTTTTCTGATCTTGGTCTTCGCTTTTTCTCTCTCACTTTCTCACCCGTCCTTCGCCGAACGATCTCTCTTCTCTATGACTGAATTCTTTAACAACCCTCTCGGTGGTGCACCTGGATCAGTCTGATGCAGTTCTCCAACAAAAAAGGGGCCTTTCGGTCCCCTTAGACATCATCCCCCTTCAATCCCGTAGCATCCTCCAAGTCTAGATCCCTACCCCACCAAACATCCCTAGGGATCCCAGGAAGATCCGAATGAAGATAAGCGCAATGATCAAAAGAATGGCGCTCATGATAAACGGGAAGAGCACAGCGAGAACAGCCCTTGCCGTTGAAGTACCATGGCCCTCCCTAATTCCGATGATAAACAGCACAATGGTGTAAACAAACCCAATGATATCTCCGATGATTGGAATAATCCCGAACAGTTTCGCCCCATAAGAAAACGCCCTGGCCCGAAAGGTCTGCTGGAATCCCATCTTATTGCCCCCAACGAGGATCAGACAGATGTGGGTAATCACTGTCCACACAAAGATAAGGAGTAAAACAATCAGGGGCATAGCAAGAGTGACAGTCATGATATGGAGGCCATAAGGGAGGTTCTTAGGAATTCCTATATGTAACAATTCGGAGAAGAGGATATACTGCCAAACCATTGATCCTCCCATCCCAATCATTCCGGTGATCAAACCATAAAACAGCGGGAACCCATACCCTTCTCCAGCAGTGCTTTTTCGGAAGAACTGAACAGGAGAGAAGAGAACATCCCTCGTTGTTCGAAAGAAAGCTCCAAAAAACCCCACTTCGCTTTCCGTGGGGGCCTCTTTCCCTTCTAATGGAATGGCTTGGACCTGTCCCTGAGAATTGGCCATCTCCTTGTAGGGTTCGTACCTTGCAAATTCCAGCCCGCACTTCACACACGCGCTCGTCTCGGGCTGCTCAAGGGCGCACTGGGGGCAAGTCATTGTCTTCCCCGCAAATCCCTTTGTCTCCGGCTCCGGTGTGGCAGGGGGCTCCTGGAATTCAGAAACAGGCTCTTCTTCCTCGAGCCTGACCTTCCCTCCGATCTCCTGAAAGGCTTTCATGTACTTTTCCATCTCCTCCGGGGAAGTCCCTTTCTTGACCACGACAGGCACTCGCTGGAGTAACCGCTCTGCCTTCTCTGGAGTGAGATTGAATTTCTTTTGAATGCCCTTGAGTAGGCGAGCCTCCTCTTCAGGCCCGGCTACTGCAAGACCATAGAAGATCACTTTGTACTGACCCACGCTTCACTCCTTCCCTTTCAGACGCGCCAAGACGTAACGTTTGACGTTAGTTATCATATTCGGATTAAAACCACAAGCCTTATCTGAAAAAACGGATGCCCTCAAGTCGATTTGAGAAGACAGATTCCAATCTCGAGGTTTGAATTTTTGCGCTCTTTGCGCTATCTTTGATGTCCTACGGTCTATGCACTTTCTGGCTTAAGTTATTCTTTGCCCTGTGTTCTTTGCGCTATGCGCTTTCCGCCGTGCCTTCTTCACGCAAGGAGAAACCTATGTTTAGAACGAGGCTGACAGAACTGCTGGGAATTCAATATCCGATCATCCAAGGCGGACTCCAGTGGCTGGCAACCGCGGAGCTTACCTCTGCTGTGTCAGAGGCAGGGGGACTCGGAACCCTCACAAGTCTCTCTTTTCCAGATCGTGCCAGCCTAAAGGCCGAGATTCGCCGAGTCAAAGAGAGGACGAAGAAACCCTTTGCCGTCAACCTTTCCATGCTTCCTGAACTGACGAAAAGAGATAGGACAGAGGAAATCCTCCAGATCATCATCGAGGAAGAGGTCCCTGTTGTGGAAACCTCGGGAAGAAGCCCGGAACCGTTAGTTCACCGACTCAAGGCGGAAGGGATTAGACTCATCCATAAGGTCCCCTCGGTTCGGTTCGCCCGGAAGGCGGAATCGATCGGAGCAGATGCCGTGACCATCGTTGGATTTGAATGTGCCGGCCACCCGGGCATGGACGATGTGACTTCCCTTATTCTCATCCCGAGCGTTGCGAATGCTGTTCGAATCCCCGTCATCGCAGGAGGGGGCATCGTTGACGCTCGAGGGTTTCTGGCAGCCCTTGCCCTTGGGGCCGATGCCATCGTCATGGGGACGCGGTTTGTTGCCACCCATGAATGTCCCGCCCACCCTCGCATCAAAGAATGGTTTATGAAAGCTAGGGAAACAGACACCCTGGTGATCCAGCGTTCCATCCGAAACGCAGCCCGGGTGATCAAGAACAAGGCCGCCGAGAAAGTCTTATCCATGGAACAGCAGGGAGCTTCTCTGGAAGAACTGCTCACAGTGGTCGGCGGAGAGAGAGGACGAAAAGCCCTCCAAGAGGGGAACCTCGAAGACGCAGTCATCTCCTGTGGACAAGCCGTCGGACTCATCCGTGAGGTCAAGACTGTGAAAGAAGTCATTGAGGAAATCGTCACAGGAGCAAGAAGCATTCTCGAGAGGCTCAACGCGATGAGGTCAAAATAAGTACCCCTCTTACAGCGAGGTTCTGAATTTTCCACGTCAAGTGGGCAATAGATCTTGAAGGCTGGTCAAAAATGTTCAGATGCAAGACGCCCGAAATGCTGAGGAATGAGACTTACATGGAGGTACGTTTCAATGACGAAGCATGAGGGGAACGCCGCAGATGAATATTTTTCACCAGCATGGGGGAGAACACCATGATGATTCGAAATCTAGACCATCCTGAAGTCAAGGCAACCCGGTACCTTGCCCATGGGGAAGGCATCGCTCACATGATCCTCGATACCCGCCACCTTCAGACGCTCATGTTCCTCGCCCACGCCGCTGTCGCTCCCGGGAAGACACTCTTCGGACATGAAGATCCCATGGAAGAGATTTACTACATTCAAAAGGGCCGTGGACAAATGCAGGTTGGGGACGACATTCGCGAGGTTTCCGCTGGGGATGCCATTCACATCCCTATCGGTCACTTCCATGAGCTGACAAATACCGGGGACGAGGAACTGACGATCCTGGTCGTGGCTGGGCTGATTCCCAGGTTCAAATAACGGACCAACAAATACGATTTGCGGGCAAGTCGGCCGGACGCCCCACGGGGGGCGGGAAAACCGACCGTGTAATGATATGTCCACTACCCGGAAGCCCTGCCCTGTGCCTGCATGTGAGCGACAGGACGGGAGGCTTCACCTCTTCTCTTCCGGATGTTCGGCCTCTTTCTGAAAGGCTTCGACCTCGTCCTCGAATCTCCACTTCTTAATCAACCAGTTCGTCCGAAGCCTCGCGTCCATCTTCCGGAATTTCGTGGCCTCCGCATCGGAAAGAAAGTTAACTATCTGCTTCACACCACTCTCGTCTGAGGCGAGCGCCCGGGCGACCTCATGCGCAATGAACCCCATATTCGCCTTTCGAAGTCCTGGAAACTGTCGTTGAATCAAAACAATCCGGAGGGTGAACCCATCCTTCGAGAACTCCTCTTCTCCCCCGTTAATGGCTTTGAGCGTGGAGGCCGAAAACGGAATGTTCAGGATGAAAGACGACGCATCTCGAGGGACTTCATAAAAGAGAAGCAAGGTGTTGAAGAGAGCTGACCCCAGAGGGGAGCTGTAGATCCGGCTGAGGATTTCGAGAAGGCAGGCACCAATCTCATTCGAATGAATCTCCGAGAGATCGATACTCTTGGCAATCATGTTTTGTTTTCTCAGTTCTTCCTGATCCTTTGCGAACTGTAAGCACTCTCGGAACTGAAGACACTCCCTGCATCCGAATGTGGCCTGGATCATGGTCATGTCGTCCCCGGAAACAACCTCCTGGATCGAACCGAAACACTCTTTCCTCTCCATTGAAATCTTTCGTCACCCGTCCTTTCTGCAGAGTGAAGCTCCCTGCCCCTGCCTACCGGCAGGCAGGCACAGGGCGGGGCTTCAGTCTTTTCGATACAAGCAGAGCCAGATGAGACCGAGAACAATGAGCACTATCGGGATGAAGTAGAGTTTGAGAACATCCGGGAATCGGATGTTCACGGTGTAATATTTTGTTCCGAGGATGAGAACTCCAAAAATGGTCGTGATCCAGCCTGGGATGCTCCTGGTATTCCGATACAGGCGCCCGACCCCCAGGGCGACAATGATCCACGGCCATCCCTCTCTAAAACCGTAATGTTTGCCCATTTGTTCCATGAGCGTCAGTATTCCCACCACGATGAGAGCCAGTGCCAATCCCATCCTCCGTCTCCTTTCCCTAAAGCCTCTTCATCCTTCTCACCATTCTATCGCGAATCGATCCCTGACCTGTCTTTCCAGGTCAACCACCTCAACTTCGATCCCTTCTCCATAGACCGTCACCCAAACATAGTGGAAATACCCTCCCCTTTCCTTCAGAGCAGCAAGTGGAGACCCGCCACCTCCCGCAATAATATAAAGGATGCGGTCCTTTTCTCTTCGGTCGTACCGGTGGTCGTCTCCAGCCAAGACCATGGTCACTCCCGTCTTGACGAAGAGCCGATGAAGGTTATCTCGGTATGAGGGGAACCGATCCATTGCCCTTCCAGCTTTCAGGCTGTCGATGGGCAAAAACAGAGGACGATGGATCATCACAATCTTACACGTCACTGCAGAGTTGGTAAGGCTTTCCTCCAACCAGGACCACTGGTCCTCGAGGATCATCCCGGATCCCTTCTCAGAATCCAAAGCGATGAACAGACATTCTCCTGCGCGAAAGCTGTAGTACGTCTTTCCTCCCGGAAGACGGAACTGGTTCCGGTAAGTTTCCTCTCCCTTGGGTCTTGACCCGACATCATGGTTGCCCGCCACTGGGAAAAAGGGGACACGAAGGACTTCCGATATCTCAAAAAAGCTATTCCATTGCCCTTCCCGGGCATTGCTGACCATGTCTCCGAGATGGATGACAAAGTCAGGCTTGCGATCAACGATGCTTTGCAACAGACGCGTGTAGGTCTTTGCTCCGTCTCCACTGTCTCCGATCACAACAAAATGGTAAGGGGTGTCGAGGGATTTGACTCGTTCGACACTCTGCCAGACCTCTCTGATCGATTGGGCTTGAGCATTGAGAGGGAGGGTGAGAAAGAGAACACATAACGTCAGCGTGTGATACGCTCTCTGTCGGCTCATCACTCCATTGAAATACCTTATAAATTCCACTTGCAAATCCTGCCGTGATAGTTTTATTTTTAGGGAAAACTTAATCTTTCATTAAACCATTTTCTCTGGAAAAGCAATGTAATCAAATCCTTGCGATGAGAGGAAGGCTCTATGGAATCAAGGCTTGTGCGACAATTTATTTTCTTTTTGGCACTCCTTTTTGCATGGACAGCTGTGATTCTTCTCGTCTCCCCCAAATAGCCCTTTGCCTTCTGTTCATCTGGCCGGCAAGTGCCCCGTCCCGCCTTCGTGGGAAAGGTGGGGTCAAGGGGCACAATGTAAAGAAAACACCTTACCGGGAAGCCACACCCTTTAGGGCGTGGAGCTTCACATCTTCTTCTCTCAACACCAGAGAGGAGAAAGGGGGGGTCTTGCGAGCGGACCTGTTTCGTTTCAAGATTCAGCCCTTCACTCTCAAACTCAATGGGCTCGCCTGAGAGTTTGATAAATGTCACCAGATGTGATAGAAGTTTGGCTAGAAAAGAGACGCCCACGTAGCTCAGTGGTAGAGCTGCTGATTTGTAATCAGCGGGTCGGCGGTTCAAATCCGTCCGTGGGCTCCAAAGAAATCAAGGGGTTAGAGAAATTCACTAATCTCTTTTTTCTTTTTATGTGAGTCAAGGGCGGTCGCTGTATATCACCACTTCAAATAGGAAAGAGAATTTTACCTACCTCCCCCTTCTGGTTCGCTATGGCTATTGTCTTCATCCCTTTTAACTCGTTTGAGCTGAAATAACCGCTTCGTTGACATGAATATACCACCTATCGTTCCAAACACTATCGCCAAAAGAATGAGCGAACCAAACAGAAAGGAGAGAAAACCCACTGCGTCAATTAGTGCCTTGCCCAATCCTTTCGTACCTTTTGAGTTGGTCGGCATTTTACCAACCTTTCGAGCAGATGTGGAAATGTGGTCCTGTAGCCTCCCCTCCTGCAATCCTGCGGAGCGAGGCAACCAGAATCCGCTTTGGGAGTGAGCTGAGAAAAAACAAGGGGAAGAATTAGAGACCTTCCCTTGCCCTTACCGAATCACCTTCACATTGGCAGCTTGAGGACCTTTGGGACCTTGAGTGACTTCACATTCAACTTCGTCCCCCTCGTTGAGGGATTTAAATCCTTCACCCTGAACCGCAGAAAAGTGAACGAATGCGTCCTTTCCGTCTTCCATCGTTATGAATCCATATCCCTTCTTCTCATTGAACCACTTAACCTTACCTTTCATTTGTAACCTCCAGTGAAATATGATTCTGAATCAAAAGATTCTTTTTCTATTCATCTCCCACAGAGTCGAAAGTCCGAAGATCAGTGTAGGATTGCTGATTTTGTCTAGGTCGACTTGCTATCTCCCTTAACTACATTTACTCTCCCAAATCTCCGTCTTACCATCGGTCTGAATTAGTTAACTCTTTTCTTCACTTCTTCCTTTCAATAGTTGCCGCCTTTGCCACAGTTAAGAGTTCGTCCCAGCTAATTACTCCCTTCTGAACGAGCAGTTTGGTGAGAGCTTCACAACAAACACAAATCCCTTCTAAATGTAATGAATCAAGTGATAGTTGTTCCTGATTTGCTCCCTTGGCCTCTAGCATTGTCGGGTTCACCTCCTTGCGGGTTGATTTTCTGGTTAAGTAATAGGGCCATTAAATAATAACAGGTGCATCGTGAAAATAGAAGTCGGAGACATTTACATCCGCAATTCAGAAAGAATACTTTACAGAGTGAAAGCGATTGACAATATAAAAGTTATCCTTGAATCGGAGGATGGAAGTCTGTTAAGCATCACAGACATCTACGGTCTGGAGAAGGCTTACATCAAGAGAGAATCCAAGGTCACTCAATAATCTCATCTACGTTATTTTCTTCAGCTCTTTCCTTTAAAACATGCCATCCCTGCTGGAGAGAACCAAAAAGCCTTCCCAATCCCAGGGTGTCACGTCGGCTGATTTGCCCTCCTTTGTTGTTTCTTCTTCATTTCCTTATCCACCACCTTCACCCTCTCCAGAAACTCCTTCTTGTCGAGTGTTCTATTTCAGGAAGCATTCGTGGCTCAATATTAGCAACGGAGGAAAGAATTTGCAATAAAAAAGCAGGGCCATGCGTGAGGTCAGGACTAGGGCTATATGGCCCAGTGCTTAACCTTGACACCCTCCATGTAAGTCTGTATCATGGAGCCAAATGCCAAGGGGGTGAAGACCATGAAAGCTATAGCGTTAGCCCTGGTATTGGTGATTTTGATATGGGTAAGTTCTTAAGCAATAGATCATCCAGTAGAACCATTCGTTAAAGCCAAGGCATTAGCCATGTCAAAGGGGAAAACACATGAGACTAAGCATGGCACTATTTATTTGCTAATTCTGCCAAAGGGATCTTTAGTCTTTAATCCTTCTAAACAAGACATCATAATTAGTGTGGGAGATCCGAAAAATGCAAGAGCTGTTACTTTCATGGGCTGGAAAGATGGAAACCGTGTGGATGCATACTTTGTTAACCGTACCATTGATGGAAAGTCCAGTGTGGAAAAGATCACTTGGTCTACTGCTTATGATTTAGCCAACGATTATCTAAAAGAACTTGGTGAGTAAAGGTGAGAGACAGAAAGAGATTGGTTGTAATGTAGCTAGGTCAAGTCCAGGTCAGATTAGGAAAGGAACGTTAGGGAGAGATTTTGAAAGATTTTCGCCCTTGTGTGTGCAACCAGGATGTCCATTATTTCCCCCCTGAAGTGTTCGCACTATGTGGCATTATAGGCCCCCAATGGACTTCCTAAGTGGCAGGAATTGTCAGGCTGGCTTCTGAGTGGCAACTTAACCGTGCTCCCCTGACCGAGAAGAACTTTTGCCTCTCTCAGCTTCCTGATGATTTCCTCTGCAGTAACCCCCTTTTTCTTCATCCTGATCCTCTATGCTTGTCCTAATTCCTATTCTAACTCGTCCCGTGGACCCGTTTTTTTTGGGGGAGGGCTGGTCAAAACTCCTTTTAAACGATTCCTGAGGACTTTGAGAGCTGCGCCTTCAAACTCACAACAGTCCAATATTCTACGATTATGGCTTCTCCATTTTCCTGATGAACAAGGCGCTCAGCCTCATGGAAAATATTTTTACTAAGGAATCTTCGCTTCGATCGCAAAAAACTCTTCCCAACATCCAGATTTCAGGTCTAGTTCGTGGTTTCATAGAATTAGAGAAAAAACGCCCACTCACAGAATTCCTGAAATGTTTTTCTTGACATTACATTTTGAATGTAATACTTAAGATTCAGTATTTAATAGGATAAAAGCGCTTCAGTGATTCGGTAAGAGGTAGAGAGAAAATGAAACCCGTAACCGTCATTTTTGACCCTCTCCAAAGGCTCAAAGTCTTTGAATGATATGGCTCATGAGAGTTTAAAGGGGGGGATATTGGCTGGGAAGTTAATGGCTGGGGAGATCTAGAGCGAGCTTGGCGGAAAAGAGGTGCAATGTGAAAGAACTTAGATTATCGCTTCAGAAAAATGGTCAGATCGAAGAGGTCTATTTTCAGATGAGACGAATGGTCAATGCAGGCTATACTGGCCGAGATCAAGAAGCGGTCAAAAAACATATTGAAGAGCTAAAGAAAGAGGGAATCGGTCCGCCGGAATCGACTCCAACAGCTTATGAAGTGATTACTCAATTAATCTATTTTGATGACGAGGTTGAGGAGATAGAGGTCATAGGCAATAAAACCGCAGGGGAAGCTGAGTTCATCCTTCTTTGTCATGGAAAGGGGATCTATGTCGGGGTGGGCAGTGACCATTCAGACAGAGAGTTGGAAGTGATCAGTACCATCAAATCCAAACAGATTTGTCCCAACCTTATGTCAAGAGGAGTCTGGCCTCTAAAGGATGTGAGAAAAGATTGGGATGAGTTGATGCTGCGAAGCTGGGTCAAGAATGATGAGGGGAGGAAGATTCTATATCAGGAGGCTCCCGTTAGTAGAATAGTGACACCTGAAGACCTGATGGCATTCGTTCAGGATGAAATGGATGATAAAAATCTTGAAGGGGTAGTCATCTATTCAGGGACCATCCCAATCCTTACTAATGGAACAAACTATAATAATTATTTTGAGGTCGAGCTTTCCAATCCAAGGACCGGGAAGAAGTTGCATTGTTCGTATAAGGTAAGAGTACTTAATTATCTAAGAGGATGAGAATGATTCTAAAAGTTGAATCTATTCAGATGAATGTCGGGGACGAAAGCAAAACCCAGAGAATAAGCCATGCCGAAATCTTATTAGGTCTGGTTAAAGATTCTGATCTTGTAAGACTGGGATAGACCGTTTACACACAAAGCCCAACTTTCTCCCTGAGTCGCTCATTCGGTGTTCGACCATTTAGGGCTGCATGAGGTGGGCTGTTGAAATCCTCCTTGATCAAGGGGGACTGCATACTGATTGAATGAGCCGATCCCCCAAAGATCCAGGAGGATAGGAATCCCACGGCCACGGTTCCGCACCCCCTTTGGTCTTAGAAATAACCTTCCCGTCATGTGAATAGTCGGCTGTACTTACAAGCCGAGCCTTTTTCCCAGCGCAATTAATCTCCCATAAAGTCACTGAATGTTTTAAGGCATTGTATTTGATTCCATATTTCACCACTTTTTTCGCTACGCTCTCCGCAGTATATACATATTGCTCCCGTACCCGGATCACGCCCTGCGATATCAGAATCACACTATCCAGATCATAATAAGACGCTCCCGAATCATCCGACTTGAGGGACTTCCAATTCTCTCCCCATGCATCCGCAGAAACAAAAATGCTAAGCAGAACCAAAAAGATGAACCCCAACTTAACGGAGAATGATTTCATTCAGACCACCTCCTCCTCGGCGATCGGCCTCTGGTCAAGAAATATTTCCACGAAGTTGTCGCCCCTGATTTTTACTTTAAAGATTGTTTACCCTCAATTTCAGGACTGAAAAAAGAGTCCATGTACTTTATATTACCCCCAGTTTGATTGAATAATTCAGTCCTTCCAGTCATTGTATCCAATCTTAGAAAGAACTCAGTGTATGGCGCTTCTTTGCTCGTGTAATGAACGATCTGATAACGTCCGACTTCGTCTGAATTAAACCACGAATTCTGTCCGTTGCTGCATCCCACAATGAACATCCAAATGCCGACAATCAAGAAAAGACAAATCTTCTTCATCGCTCTTACCTCCTTTCAATTTCCTCTATGAAAGCCGTGTCGACCCAGGGTGTCACGCCGACTGATCCAGCTTCCCCCGTTGCCTCTTCTTCATCTCCTGATCCACCGCCTTCACCCTCTCCAGAAACTCCTTCTTGGCGAATGTTCTATTTCAGGAAGCATTCGTGGCTCAATATTACCAACGGAGGGAAGGATTTACAACAAAAAAGGCAGAGCCATGATGACCCTGCCTTTGCGTTCGTGGGGTATTATCCAATTCTTGACACTTGCTTTTTATGAGTAGGATGGATAACTTTTAAGGAAAGGAAGGTAATTAAAGCATAAGAAGGATGTTAACCTTGTTTTTGGGATTCGTCGATAAATTCAAGTCAGAAAGGGGGTGTTATCTATGAACAAAGGTGACAGGAAATCAAAAACAAAAAAAACTGGAACCGAGACCACTTCGACGTATGAGTATTGCTGGTACGACCCATGCTGCTATGATCATGGGTATGATTGCTACTGTTGTTAGGTGCCACAAATATGCTCATAGGGTTGACTATATGAGGAGGCAGAATAAAACATAATAAGAAAACCAGTACACCAAACAATTTCCCCTCCTTGTTTCACCCCCCAGTTTGATGTACTGGCAGGGATCAGTTACAGCCCTCCTCTAGCTGATCCCTTTTTTGTTTGACAAGAGGGAGAATGAGGTTCTTTCCAGTCGCACCATGCCTGAAGACTGGAGTAATTTACGAGATTCAGAGGAGGGAAGTGAAGCTCCGCCCTAAAGGGCGTGGCTTCCCGGTAAGGTACTTCGTTCTAATTGTGCCTCCTGTGCCGTAAGGGCGGCTTACGGGGCACCTGCCGTCAAGGATTTTTCCTTGAACCACAACGAAACAAGCATTGCCAAGGTCCAAGTCCCTAACTTGTAACTCCAAGGACTTGAAGATTCTTAATATATGTATCAAAATTAATAGGTTAAGGAAAACTATATTAGACTGTTTTTGAGGACACTTTTACAAGGGAACGTTATGATACGATCTAAGTTCATCTTTTTAGTGCTTTTCCTCATTCTTACTCCAGCCATTGTACTGGCACAATCTCCTCTCCTTCAAGAGAAAAAAAGTATTTATGTGACGGTTAAAGATACAGAAGGAAATAGATTGGAAGGATACCTGATCCTTTATCCTCAGGAGGTTGCTGTATCCACGGAGGATAACAAAGAGAAATCTATTCCAATGAGCATAATTGAATCCATCAAGGTAGAAAAGAAGCAAGGGGGACTCCCAGCAGTCGAAAGCTTGGGGAGAGAGTCGTATTATTCTGTTCGGTTGCAGAATAGCCAGGAAATCCTTAAATTAGAAGAGAAGTATACCATTAGTTTTAATACCAGCGTGGGGGTGGTAACCAAGAATCTCGACCCCGAAGCAATTAAGCGCTCCTCACAGCAAGATTCGACCCTTGCCAACAAGCCTGGAAGTAACGAATCTCTCATCCGGGATCAAAGTGTAATATTGAGTCTGGAAGTTAAGTTTTGATAAATTGGTTTCAAACCGACCGGAAGTCGCTCGATTTGTGGTGTATCTAACTTCGACTTTCTCATTTTCTGTGACTCGTTGAGTTTTTTGTCCCCTTGTGTGTAGCGGGAAAAGAGATTCCTTATGGGAAGAAGGAGTAACGGCAATCCGTTCCTCCCCCCGCGCCTAACCCTACAAATGTCTCTGGCGTTAGGAGGTAAACGTCTGAAGAGCGAAGGGGGTAAGGGATGACGGCAGCCAATCTTGTTCTCGGATTCTCTCTTACTGTAAGAATGGTTAAGAAGAAGGCTACTAAAATTCTTTCCTGCTAACCCTTGTGTGTACGACCAGGATGTCCATTATTTCCCCTCCCAGATTATTTGCATTATGACGCATTACAAGCAACAAATGGATCTCTCGCGTGGCGGGCATTGTCGGGTTGGCTTCGGTTGGCAAGTACACCTACTAAACAGTTTGGAGAAGTGGCAACTATTGTGGACTTCCGATAGAAGTCAATTTTACACTTCCACCATTATGCATGGGGACAAGTCCTAAGATATACGAATAACGACAATGGTTATAATTATTATCTCCCATAACAGGACACCGAAGCAGATGCCCTGAAATAACCCTCTTATAGATCCAAACACTTCAACGTACTCGTCCGTTTTTCTTTTTGGTTCAGGTGAATCCAAGAAGCTAGCTTTCCCGCTCCTCCGTTCCAGACCACCTCTTCTGTCCTGTCCGGATCTTCTCTCAGGACAATACGCAGGGATCCAAAGCCTCCGCCGATCAAGTCCTAAGCGTCTACCCCCATTGTCTTCCATGAAAGCAACTTTGCGAAGATCACTCATGGTGCTTCATTCCTCCTTGGGATTAAGCCAGCATATTCTGAGAACCAAAAACTTGCCCGAATTGTGACCGATCAGCATTAGAAGCAGATTAGGATTGGATTAAAGTTTTTCTTATGATACCCTGTCTCTCAAATTCGCAAACGATCATATTGGAGAACAGGAACTATTTAAGTCGGGACTCTTGCGATCTTAATTTCTGCTTGAAATGTTGTATTTTGAAGGGGGCTTGAAAAATCGACAGTTCAGGAAGGAAGGGTTGAGAAAGAAGGGTGCGAATAATACTTACAAGTCTATAGCCTTGGTTATGTTTGCCAATCTACCCTCATCAGGGGAAATATTCGTATCCCTTTCTGTCTCCCATTTTATCAAACCAAAGCCCCCACAGTTTGTACAAAGTTTATGATTTGGATTGTAAACATATCCACAACCGTAACAGGATGGACACATTATCATACCTTTGGCCATTACAACTCAGCTCCTTTCATTTCTTAACTTGAGTAAGTCGTAATAATCTCTGATCCTAAACAAAAAAGGCCACAGAAGTTTCGGAAGCACTTTTGTGACCTTTTACGATCCAAACAATGACTTCTTACAACCTACGTGTCCAAAGCATCACTCTTTATTCTCTGGAAGTCAAGTGTTTAGCCTGAAATACTCAAGAGTGTTTTGAAAGACGACTAAGGGTTAACCGTGAAGTAAGCATCGCTAACATCGCTACCCAGAGTGACTCCCTCTGCATCCTTCAGCACGACCTTCACCTTACACTTGGTTTTCCTCTTTACCACTTCAGGCACTGTCCATTCATAACTTTCAAAACTACCTGTGAGAGTGGCTATGGGATGCCAAGATTTTCCTTTGTTCACTGAATAAAGAAGCTTGAATTCTTCCGCCGTTGAGTCTGCATACCACTGAATAGGGCAAGGAGACCCAGAAGCTATGATCTCGCCTCCATTAGGTGAAAATACTTGTATCGGCCAAGATACCTCGTTTGAAGGAGAACTTTCATTCCCGTGTATATCGTATGAAGTGACAGCGAAATAATATTTTCTCCCATATGAAACATTCAAAGACAACTCTGGATTTGGCACATTCTCAACAGTACCTATCGGTTTCTTGTATGCCTTACCCGCGGTTCTCCGATAGACCTTATACCCTGCTACATCTGCATCATTGCTGGGACTCCAAGCCAATGTTATCTGGGTCACCTGAGCATGGGCCATTGAGACAAGGGGGGCAAGCAAAAAGCAGCACAGAATAGCCAGGATGACTCCCAGCGATTTTCTTCTCATGACAAAAGATAGTGAGACAGTTTCAGGCAAAAGCATCTTTGACCCTCTTCTCGTTTTCAGTTTGGGCAAAATGATCAACTTGCAATTCTACTCTTTTGAAATGGAGACCATTCAGATTGACATTCATTGTACCAGATTTTAGTGAATTGTCACCTATTTACATTAAAGTAAGGTTAAAACTGAATTAGATTGTTCTAATCAAATCTGAACCTAATCTGCACTTTCGGCGGAAAAGGCTTCCGCCATAACTTGAGGAAGAAGTCATTACCTCCCACCACACACTACCCGTCTCCATTTCTCTCTTTGTCTTTCTCTCCTCCTTCCTCCATCCAAACCGCTCCCCTCCCATGCCCAACTCGACAAATTTCTCTGGCGTTAGGAGGTAGACGTTCTGGCATGGATCGAGAGGGGGACGGCAACGTTTGCGCTGTGCACTTTTTGTGCAGTAGACGGGGGAAAACAAGAGATAACAGCGTGTAAAACTCCAGGGCGACGAGCGGCGATTTGTCAAACAACGGTCAAGCAGTAGCAAGCAAGGTTGAAAACAATGGAGGGATACTGTTATCATTTGTAATCAGCGGGTCGGCGGTTCAAATCCGTCCGTGGGCTCCATGATTTTAATGACTTAGGTTTTGTCGGATAATATTGGAAGATATCCGCTTGCCTGGATTACCCTTACTGCAAACCTTCAACTGATCATTCGCAGTAAACTTGAAAAAGTGCTGCTGGCTTCTTCCTTGAGAGGATGATTTTGAAAACCCGACTCTCGACGGCAAGAGAAAGTTCTGTTTCCTTTGCGGTGCAAACTTAACCTGGACAAGAATGAAAGAAAACAACTTTTCTTGACCTAAGTCAAAGCAAAAATGGTCGTTTAGGAACTATATTTATTGTTAAATATTGAAGAATAGAGAAAGGAGGAAATGCAATGGGAGAACAAAGCATGTTCTGTTATCAGTGTGAGCAAACGGCTAAAGGTGAGGGATGCACCCGGATGGGAGTTTGCGGTAAAGAACCTGAAGTCGCCATTCTTCAAGATCTTCTCATTTATGCTTTAAAGGGGCTATCCCAGTATGCGGTGGAAGGGCGTCGGGTTGGAATTAAGAACCGGGACGTCAATCTCTTTACCTGTGAAGCCCTATTTTCAACTCTCACGAATGTAAATTTTGATCCATCGCATTTTGTTAAATTAATCCACCGTTGTGTGGAGATGAGAGAAGGCCTGAAGAAGAAAGTTCAGGATGCCGGCGGCCAGGTCAGTTTTACGGAAGGCCCAGCCACTTTCAAGCCAGAGGGAAGTCTGGAGGGGCTCGTTGCCCAGGGCGGAAAAGTCGGATTGAAATCCGATCCCAGCATTAATCCAGATATTCTTTCTCTCCAGCACACTCTACTCTTCGGGATGAAGGGCGTCGCGGCCTATGCAGATCACGCCTTGATTCTGGGAAAGGAGGACGATGCCGTTTTTGCGTTTATTCATGAAGGGTTAGCGTCAATGTTGAGAAAAGATCTGAGCCTGGATGATTGGATCAAGTTGGTCCTCAAATGTGGAGAGACCAATCTCCGGGTCATGGAGCTTCTCGATTCCGGGAACACGGAAACCTATGGTCACCCCGTGCCCACCAAAGTTCCATTAGGATCTAAGAAGGGGAAAGCCATTCTCGTTTCCGGGCATGACTTGAAAGACCTGGAGGAAATCCTGAAGCAATCAGAGGGCAAAGGAATCTATGTATACACCCACGGGGAAATGCTTCCCGCTCATGGCTACCCGCGCTTAAAGAAATATTCTCACTTCTATGGCCATTATGGTACGGCTTGGCAGAACCAAACTCGCGAGTTTGAAAAATTTCCCGGTGCTATTTTGATGACTACCAATTGTATCCAGAGGCCAAAAGAGACTTATAAGGATGCCCTTTTTACCTCCGGAGTGGTTGGATGGCCAGGGAACAAACATATTTCTGATCGGAATTTTGCTCCAGTCATCGAAAAGGCCTTGACCTTACCAGGTTTTCCTTCAGAGACAAATGGTCGTTCTGTCATGGTAGGGTTTGCACGCAATACGACTCTGGGGGTTGCCGACAAAGTCATTGAGGCAGTGAAAGGCAAGGCCATCCGCCACTTCTTCCTGGTGGCTGGATGTGATGGTGCAAAGCCAGGGAGGAATTATTATACAGAATTTGTGGAAAAGGTTCCCAAGGACACTGTGGTCTTAACCCTTGCCTGTGGAAAGTTTCGCTTCTTCGATAAGGATCTGGGCGAGATTGGAGGGATTCCTCGACTCCTGGATATGGGCCAATGCAATGATGCCTATTCTGCTATCCAGGTGGCCATCGCCCTATCTAAAGCGTTCAATGTGGGAGTGAATGAGCTTCCGCTTTCCTTCATTATAACTTGGTATGAGCAGAAAGCTGTTGCTATCCTGTTGACGCTTTTGCATCTGGGAATCAAGAACATCCGATTGGGACCGAGTCTTCCCGCTTTCCTTTCTCCTGCCGTTCTAAACACTCTGGTGAAGACGTTTGATATCAAACTCATCAGCACGCCAGAAGCAGATTTGAAAGCGATATTAGAAAACTAAAACTCGTAAGCGAAGCTTTCCGCCCTGTGCCTGCCACAGGCAGGCACAGGGCGGGGCTTGAAGGGTATTCAACCGAGGCTGAAATTGCATGATTCGCTGGATGTGGGTTTTGACCCTGGAGAGAGGAGATGGATGGTTGTTATTTGTCAGACATTGAAAAGAAAATTGATGATGTCGCCGTCTTCGACAACATAGTCCCTGCCCTTCTGCATGTATTTCCCTAGTTCTTTAACCTTCTGTTCGCTTCCCAGTTTGATCAAGTCCTGATATTTCATGACCTCTGCCCGGATGAACCCGCGCTCAAAGTCTGAATGAATAACCCCTGCGGCTTGGGGAGCAAGGGATCCCTGGGGGTTTGTCCAGGCCCGCACTTCGTCCGGCCCAACCGTGAAAAACGAGATGAGACCAAGGGTTCTGTAGCAAAGCAGGGTCAACCGGTCCAGGGCTGGCTGATCGAGTTGAAGCTCCTCAAGAAAAGTCTGGCGGTCGCTCGGATCAAGGTGGCAGAGTTCTTGCTCGATCTTGGCAGATACAGCAATCCACTGGAAGTCCTGTTCATGAAAACTCTCCCTGAGTTGGTCGATCCGGTCACGAACCTCCGAGATCTCTTCCCCAGTATTGAGGATCATGATCATCGCCTTGCGGGTCAGCAAAGGGTAACTGGCAATGAGTTTCTCTTCCACCTCTGTGAGCGACAATTTTCTTAGAAAACCGCCGGCTTCAAGATGGACTTTCATGCGGGTAAGAAGATCTGTTTCCAGGGCTACTCTTTTGAACGTCCCTCTTCTTGTTCTGTTCTTTTTCGAGCCGCTCAAGACGCTTTTCGATGAAGAGCAGATCGTTCAGCTGTAGTTCTTCGTTAAAAAGCAGGATATCACGACGAGGGTCCACGGTGCCATGGATATGAAAGACCGTGTCGTCTTGAAAAGCCCGGACAAGATGGCAGATGACATCCACCTGCTCCAGCCCCCGCAGAACCCCGTCATTCCGAGAAGCTTGCTGGTCCAGGTCAGGGAGAAGAAAGAATTCAATCTGGGCAGGAGTCTCCTGGCGCGGAGTGTAGATCTCCACGAGGCGGTCAAACCGGGCATCACGCACCTTCGCCAAGCCCAAAGCATTGTCTTTCTTGCCTTCCGGGCCTATCTCTTTGCCGGTCAACAGACGAAAGAATGTCCGCTTACCCACCTGAGGAAAACCCACAAGACCTAGTTTCATCTTATTCCTCTCTTCCCCGTCGATAATGCCTTCCGTTGATTTCCGAGGGCTCAGACCTGCCCCGGAAAAACCTCGCACGAATCTCAGGAATGATCTTTGGGAAACCTAGGAGATCACTACCTTGGGAGAAACGCTCAGGAAGGATTAAATTAGGCTATTTTATAGAATAACACAGGACGCGATCATTCTCAATCCCAGGGGATATTCTTCCCACGGTAAGAGAGGAACCGGGGCGTGATTTCCAGCCGCTAGCGGTCACGAGCGCGTCCTCAGCGTTTTCCGATGCCGCCAGTTTTTGATGAAGCGCTACGGGGTTGGGTGTATTGCTCAGGCGAATGTATTTGAGACTGTGATAGTCGGTTTCCCCGCTGTATTCACAATTGACCGACTGGAGGATTGGCATGCTGACAGCGCCTTCAATGCGCGGTTCCTGTTCTCCCGCATGGATGAGTTTCGTCTCAAGACGTTTGAAGACCTTGGTCATGGCAGTAACCTCCACTGAAGAGAATGATGATTTACCAAACATCACTAGGGAGGGATAGGAAATCTACATCTTTCGGGAGAGCTTGTCAACGGTCGGTGCAAGGGTTGGATATCTTTTGCGATGAGCGGAGTTGGCGATTTACATCCCTTTCCTGAAAGAAAATTGTTTCCCCTCTTGCGTTTTTGTGATATAAAAAGGCAAGCACTTCGGGCCATGATGGTCTGCGGTCATTCCAAAAACTCTCATAGGAGAAGGCATCATGAAGGATGATTCCGAGTTGGAGATTAACCATGACTGGTCAGACGACCAAGATTTCGCACCGAAGCGAAGACTCATGCGATCCGGTAACACCGGATTTCTCCGCATTCTGCTGGCGGTTCTCCTCATCTTGGTTTTTCTCGGGGGTATCTTTTACTTCCTGAGTAGACGATCAACCGACGACGAGACCAACCTCCTGCAGTCAAAGCTGGCCAATCTGGAACAAAAGATTTCCTCGCTTGAAAAACAAATCACAGAGCTTCAGGGGAAAGTAAGCACTTTGGGTCCTGACCCAGTCTTTCTTCAGCAGCTTGACGCTCTTGCCCAGAAGGTGGAAGCACTAGAAAAACAGAAACAACCAGTAGCTGAAACAAAAGCAAAGTCTTCTGCTTCCCCGAAGTCAGCGGCCGAAACAAAAGCAATGCCTTCTGCTCCCTCGAAACCGGCTGCCTCGATCGAAAAGCAATACCACACGGTTCAGAAAGGAGATACTCTCTACCGGATCAGCAAGAAATACGGGATCAGTGTAGAGGAACTCCGAAAACTGAACAACCTGTCCGGGGACCAAGCGCTTCGTACTGGCCAAAAACTCCTAGTTTCACCTGGACCTTGACCAAGATACAGGTCAACTCCAAATAGGTCAGTCGTTCTTGAGGGTGGTGTGGAATCACGGTCTGTATCATGTGACTCGCGATCAGATAATGCAGCTCCAACCTGAGCTAACGATAGTGGATGGCAAGATTGTTTATGAAAAGGTAAAGACAAGTGGCTAAAAAGAGGAATGTAAAAATCTGCGATGTCGGGTAATCTCAGGTGGCGAGTTGCTCCGCCCTTCCATCGATCACTGACTATCGGACTCTGTTTGTTCCTCCTCAAGGAGGCTCTTCTTTCGCTCCGAGCCCGAACCGGCTAAGTTCGCAATCATATAAAACACTAGGGCCACGATGACAACAAGGGAGAGAAGGCCGAAAAAGAGTTTCGGCCTTCGGTATACGAGGTAGAGGAGAATCAGTGCAATAATGATGGCAATGATTGTATTGCTCTGAGCAAAAGAAACAATCCCACCCACCAATCCTGGAAGGAACCCTGAAAAATCCATACGGCCTCCTTAGTTAAGGTATTATACCATGACCACTGGCATAGTCAATCTGCCCGGATCAATCATGGAGCCCCACGGGCAATGTCCTTGTCTGAACGCGGGAGTCCCGTCTTTGACGGCATTTTCTCCAAGGAGTCTCGGCACACAGGCGTGGCCTTCTGCGTAGGCGGATAGGACTCCAAGAAGAGGCCAGGCTGGTTAGGTTAGACAGCTCACCACTAGAACCGTTGACTTGTCATCAGCGGGTCGGCGGTTCAAATCCGTCCGTGGGATCCAGAAAAATCAAAAGGGCTGATCCATAGTGAATCAGCCCTTTTCCGTTAAGATTGAATGCAGTGGGTTTATTGGTCTTATGAAAAATTCTTGTGTCTAATGGCACCCCGCTTCACATTAAGATTCAGGAGATGACCTTTTCTTCTTGCGGTCAAATCATTGCTTTTACACATCGAACACTCTTACGCGAGGCCTCCGGGGCCTGGTCTTTTGGGGGGTACTTTCCGCAAAGGAAAAATAGTTAGAATTTTTATTAGGTTTCAATTTTGACTTCTCCTTGTAAAGGCTTTCTATTCTTTCTTCCTGATGTTCTGTTAGCGCATTTTTCTGGTTGAAATCCTCCAAGGTCGTTTTGATGAATTGGTCTTCGTTCTTGGTTAGCTTGTATTGGTTTAACCCTGACACGATCCAATCAAGTCTGTCTTTGTTCATGATGATCCTCTCTTTTATTTTAGCATTCTGGCTTCTTACAATCTAATGACCCTCTCCAGCCCACGCTGATGCGAAAGCGGGACTCACCGTGCCTTCTGCGGAATCAATAACGGTCCCTGCGGCCACTATAATCCATTCGCCCTCCCTGGCCGGTCCGAGGACGTGCCTCGTTCACACTCATTTGTTTGCCCAAGAGGTCCTTCCCGTTCAGACTCCTGATGGCGGCTTGAGCCTGAGCCTGCTCAAGCATTTCTACAAAACCAAACCCGCGCGACTGGCCGGTAAACTTGTCTTTGATGATTCTTGCTGAGGTTACCTGACCGAAGGATTCAAAAGCCTCCCGAATAGCTTCATCCGTTGCATTCGATGATAAGTTTCCTACGTAAATATTCATGAGTCATTCTCCTTATTTTCCTGTTGGATTCATTTCCATTCTTTGTAAAGTCCTGCTCCATTCTCGCGAAACGTTTTCATAACTCCATGTCTTTCGTTTCGGGGGAATAATTTCGTGGCGAACCATAACCTCCTTTCCCTTATCCCCTTGGGTTTCAACTTTAATTATTTTCACATCACCCTTCCCTTGACCTTCATGCGTCATTACCATTTTAGCCTCCGTATTGGCCTTGATTGGGCCATAAAAAAAGCCCGCAAAGAAGTCGTTTAGAGTTCTTGCGGGCATATGCTATAAGCTTAAAAGGCTCTGCGCAACTTGGTTTGTTAATTATATTATGCACTAATTCATGCGTAAAAGCAAGAAAGGTGCCTAAATCATAGATGTCTGCCTCTAATTGAGATCAGAGATTAGGCCAACCGTAACAATAAGGCCAAGTCCACATTAAGGGGCCCCTATGTAATCAACAAGATTGTAAGACGACCTGCTTCTATACTATAATGCTATCCAACGTTATGGTGGCTGGCAAAGGATAATGATGGCCACCAGCAAAAGCGAGTGGATGCATGAATATGTTTCCAATCATTTTCGGCGCGCTCACATTTTTTTCCACACTGGGTGGCGGGTTGTTTGCCGTCCGGTACAGGAAGAGATTCGGGATACTTGCGGCTTTTGCGGCCGGGGTTCTTATCGCGGTGTCCCTGTTTGATCTGCTTCCAGAGGCCTTCAGACTGGCTACGACTGCCGGGGTACCCCTTGAGCAGGTCATGTATGTAACCGCTGGTGGTTTCATATTCCTCCTCATACTCGAACGCTATTTTTCTGTTCACAGGGTATGCCTTCCTGACGGGACATGCACCAACGTGCATCACCCTAAGGGAGGGTTTTTCGGGGCTGCGGAGCTCTCTGCTCACAGCTTCATGGACGGATTGGCAATCGGAATAGGATTCCAGCTGGAATTCCATGTGGGTATCATAGTGGCATTTGCAGTCATCGCCCATGATTTTTCGGATGGCCTTAATACAGTAACGGTCATGCTAAAATCAGGAAACTCCTTGAGGTCTTCGATTAAGATGCTCCTGCTGGATGCCATTGCTCCCGTGCTGGGTGTATTATCCACCCTGGTTGTCAGGATCCCTGAGAACTATCTCATATTGTTCCTGCCGTTCTTTGCCGGGGGATTCCTGTATTTGGGATCTTCAGATCTGCTTCCGCAAGCTCATGAAAAGAATCATCCGCTGGTTTCCATAGCATTCACGCTTTTGGGATTCCTGCTGATTTTTGTGATCACAGGATTACTGGGAGTTTAGAATAGAAAAAACCGTGGGGACAAGCCTAGATCTCTAAGCTAAAGCCGTATCTCAGGATGCTAAAGACCTGCCTGCCATGGGCAGGCAGGTCCACTTTGAGCATTCTGAATGCGATGGTTCATAAGACCTGACACCCAATGAATTGATCACTCAACTCTCTTGAAGTCGATGAATCCCCGCTCCACGTCTGTGCGAATCAGTTGTACGCGAATCCTGTCGCCTACGTCGATACCCTTCGAAACCCATGCACCAGTTTCCCTTCGATAGGAGGATGAAGAAGACGGACCCACGTGCCTTTGGGGCCTGCACCTGTGACGATGGCATCGAACCGTTCCCCGATTCTTGACTCTAGCAGTATTGCCGCTGCGGATTTCTCGACCTGCCGTTCGACCTTATTGGCCGCATCCTCTTCCTCTGTGCAGTGTTTACCTAGCGCCTCCAGATCCTCTTTCTCATAGGGTACGGGATGTTGAGCCATCGCAGCCTTCAGCAGCCGCTGAGTGATGAGATCCGGGTATCGGCGGTTAGGGGCTGTGGAATGGGTATAGTCCCTGACAGCGAGACCAAAGTGTCCCGGGGGGGCAGTGTCTCCTGGAAAATCTGCAACGTATTCACCCGCTCCCATAAGTTTGATAATAGAAAGCGAGAGGTCGGGGAATCTTAGCGGGTCGGCTGCTTTCTCCTTCATCAGGAACTCCTCCAGTGCTCTTGAATCTGGATTAGAAGGAAGCTTGAACCCGTGTTCCTGCGCAATCTCGACAATCCTTTCCCATCGTTTTGGAGTGCGGACCACACGGCGCAGGGAAGGAAACTTCCTTGATGAGAGATACCGAGCAGTCACGCCGTTTGCCGCTATCATAAAATCCTCAATAATGTCCTTTGCGCGGTTCTTTTTTTCCACTTCGAGTTCACGGATTTCATCGCCATCAAATATCGGTCTCGCCTCAATGGTTTCAAAGCTAAGGGCCCCGTGAACATGCCGGAATTTCTTCATGCTTTGTGCTACCCTGTCCTGCAGGCGTAGATTCTCATCAAGTCCCTTTACGGCAGCAATAGCCTCAGGCACACTTCCTGTCCCTTCCAGCCATGCTGCAACGCTGTTATAGGCGAGCTTTGCATGATTGCGGACACGCGCCCTGTAGATATCCGAGTCCTGTAGGGACCCGTCACCGCCGATCACCATTTCGACGACAATGGCTAGTCGATCCTCATTGAAGTTTAGGGATGTGAGGTTGGTGGAAAGCTTTTCAGGAAGCATCGGGAATATCATGGCAGCCGTATATACAGAGGTCGTATTGTGGCGAGCGTGATCGTCAATGGCTGAGCCCTTCTTAACGATCGAGTCCACGTCAGCCACGGCAACAAGAATCTTTACTTTGTCTCCAGGCATCGCCTCGGCAACGGTAAGCTGATCCAGGTCAAGGGAGTCATCGTTGTCAATGGAAGCCCACAGAAGGTCCCTAAGGTCACGAACCTGCTCACCGTCCATTGTTGCAGGAGCCTGAATCCTGGCAAGTTCGGCGAGTGCTTCAACAGAAAAGTCAGGGAGTAATCCTCTCTCAAGCATCACCCTCCGGGCGATTCTCTGCAGAATAGCACGGTGCTGTTTATCATTCGCATTCATGAAATACACCTCTCACCTTCATGTGAAGCTCCCCGCGCACAGCGCGGGGCTTCCCGGCAATGATTTATCATCATAATATTGTGCCCCTTGACCCCGCCCGGAGGGCGGGGCTTGCGGGGCACCCTCCGGTCAAAAATCACTCATTCTTAGCACTGGAACACTCACTATAGATAAAGGCATAGCAAACAGAATGATAAGAACTCACTTTGGATTGGGCTGAATATACGAAAAGCGGAGTTGTATGTCAAGCCTTGACCCCCGGATAAGTGGACCAGGGATTGCTCAGGGTTGACCCTGAGCGGCGATTTTCGTTCCCCGCCTTAAAAGCCGTGGCCTAGCCGTCGAATGTGCCTGTCTATCAGCAAACAGACGTCACAGGCATCGAAGGCGTGGCCCCATGGCACATAGCTTCGAGAAGTGGAGCCCTCACGAAGCTATACCCTACTGCGCTCTGTTCAGAGCTTCGAAGGCGGACCCTCTCGCGCATTCAGCGGCACCACCTGAGAGACCGTGGCTTTCTGCGTAGGAGGGTAAATCGGTAAGAAGGAGGTTGACTATCTTCAAAATTTGCTTCAAGACCCTGGAAGGTGCTAAAATACTCATGTTTCGGTGATAACCTCTCGAAGGGAACAATCATGGCCGGCATGGAGATCATTACTGTGGAAGGGGGATCGGAACTAAAGGACTTCATTGACCTGCCATGGAGGATCTACGCTGAGTACCCCAACTGGGTTCCCCCCCTTAAGAAAGAGGTTCGCCGGATGCTGGACCCCCACAGACACCCTTTCTGGGAGTTTTCCGAGGGCATCCTCTTTCTGGCCCGACGTGGTTCGGAGACGGTGGGAAGGATCACGGGCATCATAGATCGCCATTATAACCAGTTCCACAACGAAAAGATGGGCATTTGGGGATTCTTCGAATGTGCTGACGATCCGGAGGCCGCGGCAGCCCTCTTCTCTTCCGTGGAGACGTGGGTTCGCCAGAAAGGGATGACCTTCATGAGAGGCCCGCTCAGCCCGTCCACCAATTACGAGGTGGGCTTGCTCATTGAGGGATTCAATTATCCGCCTGCCTTGATGATGGCCTACAACCCGCCGTACTACCCAAGGCTGGTCGAATCGTGCGGCTTCACCAAAGAAAAGGACCTGCTGGCTTTCCTGATAGATGGCGATTACCGGCTTCCCGAGTGGATGGATCATCTTGCTGAACGGATAGCCCAAAAAAGAGGTATTCACATCAGGCTCTCTCGTCCAAAGGATCCGGACTCTGAGTTTGCTCTGATCAGGGAGATCTATAATGACGCCTGGTCTGGTAACTGGGGTTTCGTCCCCCTGAGCGATAATGAGATGCGGGACATTCAAAAGAACGTAATGGAATTTGTGGATCCGGACATGGTTTTCTTCATCTATTATGAGGATGAACCCGCAGCGTTCTGCGTGATCTTTCCTGACATTAACCCATTGCTCAAGCGTCTCAACGGGCGGATCGGTCTGCTGGGTTTGCTGAAGTTCCTCATGTATCGGCGGGAGATCAACGGATTGCGGTTGTTGATGTTCGGGATCAAGGAGAAGTTCCGACAACTGGGACTCCCCATGTTAGCCTTCCACCACATCTATGAGGTTGTGAGGAAAAAAGAGAAGTATCATTATCTGGAGATGGGCTGGACCCTGGAGGACAACGAGTCGATCAACTCTTTGCTAGAGGAAGCGGGCGCAAAAAGATACAAGAAATATCGAATATTCAGAAAGTCTTTATGAATAGCAAAGCAACCGAACGAGGTATATCGAGCGCGTCTCCTCGTGGTGATGATATTGCTGGCGGGGGTTGCGGCCGGATGCGCCCACCAAACGCCCAGGCTCTACGCTCCGATGCAACCCGATGGCTGGAGTGCCCAGCCCATCGCGATCGTGTGCCGTTTTGCCCCCGATGCCGACTTGGATCCCGCCACCGGAACGCCCGTGGGGGACGAGGGATATTACCTCTATATCCTGAACGAAGCTGCCAATTGGGACTACAGCGATACGACGTCGCTTCTCTTCTCAATTTGGCAGCGTCCGTGGGGGCATAGTTGGCTCATCCTGGAAAGTCCCCAGGGATCGTCTGGAATTCGGCCACACCGGCGACTTCGGGCAAACGAAACCGCGTTACCATGAGGGCGTGTTTCAGAGGATTCGGGATGGGGATCCCAATCCTATCGCTTATTTGTGGCAGACGATGTCCGATGGCCAATTCCAGATCGGCAAGCCCAATCGCCCCCCCTCGTTCGTCTGGCGAATGCCGATTACCCGGCGACGGTATCAATTGATCTATGAATACGTGATGCAGCGGAAGTACGACCAGTTCGGCGTGAGGAGCAACAACTGCACCGATATGGTGATAGAAACAGCGGCGCTGGCGGGCATCAACCTGATCCACCGCATTCGCCTCACCTTGCCGCCGGAAACGAAGATTTGGGGTCGGACGCTGCGTGTTTGGACGGATCCCCAATACCGCATACTGGAGTACAGCACGCCCGACGTTCTGGATGCGGATCTGCGCCAGCTTGCCCGGTTAGGAATCGGGAGTGATGCCACGGCAGTGGTACCTGGCTTTGAAGCAGTGACGATCGCGCTGATGCTTGGCCGTATCGGGTAGGATTAGTCCAACTGGCGAATTGTCATTGAAAGGTGAACGTATCGCGTTGAAGCAGAGGTCTGACATAGTGGCTGAGCATCGGGTTTCTATCATCGGTTTCGTCTGGCGGCCTGAGGAGATCATCCCATCGGTGATTCAGATGGCTCAGCGAACAGGGAGCAGAGCCATCTTCGATTTTTCCATGATGGGGGTGGAAGGGTTACGTTCTTTCTTACGAAAGGCTGACCCTGCTGGCCACGTTAGGGATATCAAGATTTCTGTCCCTGCCTTGATGGATCCATCTTTGGGGCAGTTACTGAAGGAAACAGGGGTCCACGACATCTGGGTAGAATGCCACCCCCAGTTTTTTCAAGGAGATCCTTCCATCTTTCTACAGAGATTGAGGGAATTGTCGGAAGACCACTGTTGCTTTCCAATCATCGGAGACTTGGATCTCCTGGCAGCGATTTTGAAGGATAGCTCGGGCATTGGGCGCATCGTCCTGAAAGGATGCGAGGCCTCTGGATTCGTGAGCGGTGAGACGACCCTGGCTCTCTATTCGGTGGTCAAGGAAATGCTGCGCACACCCTCGAAGCCTCTCGACATCCTCATCTGGGGAGGCGTCTCCACCCCTGAGGCGGCAGCGGCATTCCTGTCCACAGGGGCCACCGGGATCGTTTTCGAGAGCGTCCATTGGCTGACAGATCTGGTTGCCATTGATGATGTTCAACGCCAGCGGCTCTCCAAGCTCCGCCTGGATTCTACCGATCTGGTTGGCCTGGACCTGCAGGTTCCTTGTCGCCTTTTCAACAAGGGAAACTCTCGCGCGTTCAAGGAGATCAAGACGCTCGAGGACTCGCTGTACGGAGCAGAGATCACGGAAGAAAGCCGCCGTTCCTTCGTAAGCCAGGTGCATGCAAGGGCCCTCCACCCTCTGGAGAGCCATTTCAACCAGGACGAGGTCATCCCTCTCGCTGTGGAGACCACCTTTGCTCGGTCGTTCGTTGAGCGTTTTGGGGCCGGAACCGAGGAGGCCGTGAAGGCCTTCATGGGCGAGATTCGAAACTTATGCCACCTGGCTGAGGCGAAAAAGGATTGCTTTTTAGACAGCCCTGTAGCCAGAGAGATGGGAACCAAATATCCCTTTATCCAGGGCGCCATGTCCTGGATCACAGATGTCCCGGAGTTTGCCTCAAGGGTTGCCGATGCCGGTGGATTGCCCACCATCGCCCTTGGCCTGATGGACGCGGAGGCCCTTGACCGGAGGCTGGGACGCCTTCCGGAGATCATGGGAGGGCGCCCTTATGCAGTGAATGTCGTCTCTCTGGCAGAGAACCCTTTCAGGGAGACGCATCTGGCCTGGATAAAGAAACACAGACCCCGTTTTGTGGTGATCGCCGGAGGTGATCTCTCCCCCCTAAGAGAATTGATAGAACGCGGCATAGAGGTCATTTATATCGCTCCTGATGAGGCGCTGTTGAGGCTTGCCCTTGAAGCCGGCGTCCGGTACGTGGTCTGCGAGGGGTATGAGTCCGGCGGCCACGTGGGGCAACATAGCACACTCACCCTTGCTCAAATGGTGTTGGATCTGAAACGGCGCACGCCATCCCTGTTCCAAAACTGTCGCGTGATCCTTGCAGGGGGAATCTTCAATCGGGAGACCGCATTCATGGCCGCCATGCTCGGCGCGGACGCCATCCAGATGGGCACCGCCTATCTGGCCACCCAGGAGATCGTTGAAACGGGCGCCTTGACGGCGCTCTATCAGCGGATGATTCTGAAATCGCCTCCGGGGGGAACAGTCGTTTCAGGCCAGGACACCGGACTTCGGGTGCGGTCCTTGAGGACCCCGAGAGTGGAAGCTATTTTATCCCTGGAGAGGGAGTTTGCAGCAGGCCACCAGGACGAGGCCTCCTTCCGGACGAGAATGGAGGAGATGGCTGCGGGGAGCCTCTTCACTGCGGCCCGAGGCATGGACAGGCCGGGCGGGGTGGCTCTGGATGAGCGGGCCTGTCTGGAACGCGGGCAATTCATGAGTGGGGCCTGCGCCGGCCTCATCCGTAAGGTCCAGAAGCTGCAGTCCTTTCACCGCGAGCTGGCCGAAGGCCCTCTTTTGCTGCATCAGCCCGTTGTGGGGTCGATCGAGAATCCGAACTCCACCCCGCGTCGCTATCCATGGAAACTCCATCCTCCGGGGTTGGCCATGGACTGAAGCGAGTCGCCCCCCATAGAGACGATCATGAAAGGGTTGCCATCACCGGGATGAGTCATCCTCAATGCCCTGGGGAAGAGTCCGGAGGAGGTCTGGGCTGCAAGCCTGGCCATGAAGAGCGGGATTACATTGGTTCCGCCTTCGCGGTGGGATCACGCGCTTTTTTATGATCCCCGGCCGCAGGTTCCGGACAAGACCTACTGCAAGGTGGGCGCCTTCTTAGACTTTCATATCTCCCGCAATGAACTCGGGATTCCTCCCCATGATTTCCGGACCATGACCGAGGCCACAAGGATTACCATGTGGCTGGCGGACAGGGCCATCCGGGCATCCGGTATCCTGGAGTCGGACATCCCGCGCGAACGAATCGGAGTCCTCATCTCCCAGAACTCGGGTGAGGCGGCAGGAACCCTCACCGATATGATCATCAGGGAGTACGTTCACGATATCCTCGGCGCTATCAAAAGGGCCGTTCACCTCACGCCGGATCAGCAGAGCGCCATCGAACAGGAGGTGAAGTCCGGACGCATGGCCCCGGACGACACCACACTCCTGGGCAGACTCAACTGCGCTGCGGCCGGCTTCATCTGCAACCGGTATGGGTTCATGGGGCCCAGCTATTCTGTCTCCGCAGCCTGCGCGACCTCACTGGTCGCACTTCACAGCGCCATCCAGATGATCCGGAGCGGCATCATCGATGCAGCCATCGTCGGAGGGGGCGAGGACAATCTCACACATTTGCATTTTCTGGAATTCTCCGCCCTGGGCGCACTTTACGGGCTGTCCGGACAGGAAAGACCCGCTCACGAGACCTCCCGCCCCTTCGATGCTGAAAGAGACGGGATGGTCCTCGGCGAAGGCGGGGGAATGATCGTCATCGAGCGGGAAAGCCTGGCCCGCGCAAGAGGGGCGCGTGTCCACGCCGTCATCACCGGCATGGGAGCGAGCAACAACCATCTGGGCATGGTGGAGTCCGCCAGTGTCACCCAAGAGATCGCCATCCGCGCCTCTTTCCGAGGGATACCCTATGGGCCCGATGCAGTGGACCTGGTGGAATGCCATGCCACGAGCACCCGGCAAGGAGACGTGGAGGAGGTCCGTGCCCTGAAGGCGTTCTTTAATTCCTCCAAGCGCACCGTGATCACCTCATTCAAATCCCAGATCGGACACACGCTGGGCGCCTCGGGCATTAACAGCCTCATTCGAGGAGTCACGGCCATGAAGGCGGGGGTTTTTCCTCCCACCCTCAACTATATGCATCCAGACCCGGAAATCGACCTGGAAGGATCGGGTCTCCTCATCGCCCCGGAGCCGCTTGATTGGAAGGGCAGGGACAGCCAGCCCAGAAGGCTTCAGGTCAACGCCTTCGGGTTCGGAGGTTCCAACTACGTTGTGCAGGTGGAGCAGGCCATGGATGAAGTGGATACGATCCTGGTCTCACCGGGCAGAGAACCCGGTCTCGATCGAGAGAAGGGGGGTGGTGCTCCCACGCTCCAGGGCGTCTCTTTCTTCCGGACTGAGATAGACGGCCGTAAGTGCCGGATGGCCATTGTGGCGCAATCCGAAGAGGAGGCGCTCACGGTCATCGAGAGGTCGGTCTCCCTTGCCGAATCCGGAATCGTCTCACCCAAGGTGTTGAGGTCCCTGGCGCAGCAGGGGATTTTCATGAGCCGCGAGGATCTGCCAGCCCTACCGCTCGCCTTTGTATTTCCCGGACAGGGGTCACAGTATGGAGGAATGGGACAGGAGCTCTACGAGTCCTTTCCCGTTATCAGGGAGTGGATGGATCGGGCTGCAGCTGCAGCGGACTTCGATCTCCTTCACTTATTGTTCCACGATCGAGAGGAGAACCTTCAGAAGACCCGGTGGCAGCAACCTGCCATGTTCGCCATGGAACACGCCATGGCTCGATACCTCACCACCCTGGGTATCCACCCTGTGGCCATGGCCGGCCATAGTTTGGGCGAGCTGACCGCCTTGTGCCTGGCCGGTGTCTATTCCCCGGAGGACGGGTTTCGAATCGTGAACAAGAGGGCCCTCTGCATGGACAAGGCCGCTGGCATGAACGTGGAACCCGGCGTCATGGCGGCCGTGGACGCCCCCCTGGATCTGCTGAATGAGATGATCCAGGGACGGGAGGATGTCCACATTGGCAATATCAATTCACCGAACCAGGTTGTCCTGAGTGGCAGCACCGAGGCGGTCAAGGATCTCTGCAAAAGATTGAAGGAAATGGGCCACCGGGCCACCCTCTTGCGGGTCAGCATGGCCTTCCACTCTCCGATCATGAGGGTCATCCATGATGAGCTCGAGGCGTACATTGCCTCCATTCCATTTCATTCCCCGCAGATTCCCGTCATCTCCAACACGACCATGGCACCGTATCCATCCGATCCCGGTGAGATCAGGCGAATCCTGATGGCCCACCTGGAATCTACCGTCCATTGGATGAATAATGTCCAGACCCTTTGGAATGACTGCGGAGTCCGGCTCTTCGTGGAGGTGGGACCCGGCGAAACATTAAGCAATCTCATCGCCGAGACGCTTCCTGAACCGGCATGCATCCAGACGTGCCTTCCCTCCGCAGAGGGCCTGACCTACAAGACCGCTCTTGCTCAGCTCTTCGTCCAAGGTCATCTGAAGGTTGAAGGAGAACCGAAGTTTGTTTCCCTCTCTGCATTCAGAAAAACTCCCGAATCTCACCGAATCGCTCCAGCACCCGCGTTACGACCGTCGGAACTTGGGCTTGCAGGCTCCAACCCGGTGGAGAGGATCATCCAAAGGGAAATCAACCGATTCATGATAGAGACCTTCGGTCGCTCCCTTAAGCCCAACATCCTGGAAGCCATCCGCCAAGAGCTTAACCCAACATTCCAAGAAGACGATCTATCATCCGTTATCAAATCCATGCTTGTGGGTTCCGGGCCTCCCGAAGGCCAGAAGCAGGTCTCTCCCGCGAAACCGGCATCCCCGCCTCTCGATTCCACCCCTGCCATTCTGCAGCAGGCCTCACCTGCCCCCGGTGAGGCGTCTGAGGGCCAAGATCTTATGGAGAGGCTTATTCGAATCATCATGGATGCTACAGGATTCAACAGGGACGAGATTCAACCCGATATGGATCTCAGGAAGGACCTCTCCATCCGATCCAGCCGTCTCCCCATCATTATGGATGCTGCGGAACGCCAATTCGGGATCACTATTGAACTGGAGGATTTTATAGGCGTCCGTACTGTGAAGGACATCGCCCAGAGGATCTCCAAGGTTATCGCGAGGCAGGGAGGTTCCAGCTTACAACCGGCCACCATGGCTGGTGACCCCGACCCAGTGCGGGATGACACCCTGAAGCCCTCAGAGGATGGGGCGAGTTTAAAGCGGCTCGTATTCAACCACGCCACTGTAGAGGTGGCGGCCTCTATTCCCATGGAATTGAGCCCAGGCGAGTCAGTCCTCCTTCTCTCACCTGACAGGGACGACGGGATTGCCAGAGGTGCAGGGGACATCCTCCGACTGGATTACGGGGTTGACACGGTTCCAATGCTATTCATGCAAGGAAACTTCGGCCCTGGCGAAGAGGGCCACGACATTCGAACCGATGAAGGGGCCTCCAGGGCCGTAGATAGAATAGCGGGCCTGTCGCCCCTTGCCGGGATGGTCATCACCTTACATCAAGGCGGGTCGGGAAGGTTAAGAAGCATGGCGGATGTTTCGCGGCTTCTCAGGGGCCTCTTTCTCCTCGTGAAGGCATTTCTTCAATCACCGGCTAAGAAATTCGTGGTGCTGATCCATTCCAGGGAGGATAACGAAACTCTCGGTCAGCTTCTGGCGGAGGGGATGCTCGGACTTTTTCTGAGCGCGGCGCAGGAACACCCATCGGTCCAGTTTCGCACATTGGAAATCGACAGGGATACCGACCTTCGCGTTGCGCTGCGCGGTGCTCTGGACAGAGGATGCACCGTGGTGGAGACCATTCATCGCGATGGAAGGGTCTTCACTTCGGAGGGGCACATGGCCCCGTCGGTCTTCGGGGATTCTTCAAGCCTGAATCTGAGCCCTGGAGACGTTGTTGTCATGTCCGGGGGCGCAACCGGGATCAGCGCCCACCTGGCCCGCTGCCTTGTGCCTTTCAAGCCCCGCCTGGTCTTTCTGGGGAGGACCCGTCTCGATCCAGGCATCCATCCCGCAAAGCCGTGCTCCGAACAGTCGTCTCGAGCGTTCACCGTTGAGAAGCCGCCGACAGAAGAGTCGGTGGTGGGATATATTCTGACGCGGTCTAATGCCACCGTCAGCACAAACCGTCGGAAGCCAAAGGTCTGACGGGGTTCACCCTCGACCCCAGGGCATCGGAGATCGCTCGGACCCTGGCGGATTTGCACTCCTCAGGGATCGAAGCAACGTACCATACCTGCGATGTGACCGATCCCGAGGCGGTCCGCGCTGTCATGGGCGAGGTGGCAAGCCGTTATGGCAAGATCGACGGGATCATTCACGGCGCCGGTGTCCTCAGGGACGGTCTCTTAAGCCAAATGACCCCGGATGATTTCTCCGATGGTCACGGACGTCAAATTCCTCGGGGCTTGGAATCTATTCTCCGCCTGCCGGAAGGGGCAGGTTTGAGGTTTTTCGTGGGCCTCTCCTCGGCGGCCGCGATTCAGGGGAATCCCGGCCAGGCCAACTACGCCGCAGCCAACCGGATGATGTCTGCGTTACTCAGAACCCTCCGCCGGAAAAACAGCGCCATCCGGTTCAAGGCTTTGATGCTTCCCCCTGTCGAGGGGGCGGGCATGGCCGAGGATCCGGAGGTCCGGGAGCTGATGAGACGGAAGGGCGCGGCGTACATCCATGTAAATGAGCTTGCGGGGCTTGTTCTGCCGGGAGCTCTTTGTAGCCCCGGCTGACGACGATTGGGTGATGTTCATGAGGAGGCTGCCACCCGTGAGGACGGCACTGCTCAATGATACAACCCGTCCTTCACGCAGTGGAGAACTGGATGGAGGCACCGTGTCCTTCAACCCCGGGGACTTTCCCATGATAGAAAGGATCTCCTGCCTGGACATCCGCCGGGAAGAACTGAGAGGCCTTCAGATCCTTCTCCGTGGAGAAGGATCTTTGGATCGCGGATCACAGGCCTTTCAAGTTCGTCAAGCATCCCCTGGTCTCAGCCGCCATGGTTCTGGAGACATTCATGGAAGCCGCCCGGATCCTGTATCCCCACCTGCAGGTGCGAGGAGTTCGCCAGGTGCGGCTCATGGACATGATCCAATGTCCTCCCGGGGTTCCACGGCCTTCCAGGATCTCCTGCCGCCGGGCCGCGTAACGGCCTTCGGGAAGTATTGTGCGAGGTCTCCCTCGCAACACAGGAACTCTCTCCCGCCGGGAGATTGACCGACCGCCTCACCCCGCACTGCAAGGGCCAAGTGATCCTTGATGGGGGAGGTGGGGGGGATGACGGAGATGGCGGGGGAGAATATCTCGGAGGCGCTCCCGGATTTTCCTGTCCGGCCGGACGAACTGCGGACGAGGCCCATGGATCATAAAAAGGTGCTTAAATGGTACAAAGACCGCAGCGGCCTCGAAGGCAGGTATCGTGTGATGGAGTTCCTTGACGGTGCAGGTCCAGGGGTGGTGCGGGGCCGAACCACCTACCGGGAGACAAGTGATTTCGCAAATCTGCGGAACGCACGGTACCAAGTACTCTCCCTACCTTTTAGAGGCCCTTTTGCAGTTGGTCGGTTTCCACATCGCTGCAACGAGACCCGTCGGAGCGACGATCGATGATTCCCATGGAGATCGGGGAGATGAGGTTTTTGCGAGAATGCCGGGCAGGGGAACAGATAACCCTGGAGGCCCGCATGCGGGCGCAGGACGACGAAGGCCTCGCCTGGGACGCCAGAGGGATTGACGATCAAGGCCGCACCATCATGCAGGTTTATGGGTTGCGGATGCACTGGGTTTCGGACTGAGCCGTTCCGGGTGAGCATAATGGCTCAGAAACAACGAGCTTCGGAAATATGGGAGTGGATGTGGCACAGGATTGCCAAGGAGTAACCGTCCATGCCGTGAGTTTCGTTCATCGAAGGGGACCCGTCTTCTATGCATCTTTACCCTGTGGGCCATGTGCCACCGAAACCCTCAAAGGATGTGGGACGAACGGGGCAGGGGACAAGCACCGCCTCGTCTCCATCCTGTGGGATCACCTTGTGGCAATGGAAAGTCCTCTTTGGAAACGCTCTCAATCCTCCAATAGAGCTGCTTTCCCAATTCAGGTTGTCCGTGGCCCGCTCGGGAGGCCCCATCTCCTGTTGGATGGATATCGAGGTCCGGCCATCTCCTTCAGCGAGGGTGGAGGAAACGTCTGGGCCGCTCTCTGTGGGGATGAGTCTGATATCGGCATCGATGTGGCAGGGACCGATGAATTCCAAAGAGAATACCCCTTTCACCGGGTCTTCCATGCACAAGAGCTTCACCATGCCTTGAGGTCGACAGGTGGAGACCTGGGAAATGCCTCTGCCCTGCTCTGGTCTATCAAGGAAGCCGTTGTCAAGGCACTGGGATGTGCATTCCATCTCGTGGATCCGCGGCAAATCACCGTCTATCCATCGACTAGGGGGAGCGGCAGGGGAGGACGGCGGGTATACCTTTCCGGTGGGCTTGTCAGGGAAGGCCCTGGTGCGGTTTCCAATAGCTGCCGGCCGATCCCTTATGGGTACGTTCGCTTCCTCAGGGCAAGATGTGGCTCTCCATCGCCCTCTTGAACCGGAGACATCGATGAGGCGATGGGCGGGGGTTTTATAATAAATGAAATTTCGGGCATTCAAAGAAGGAACCTATGTTTCAGCCTATTTCACCATCTATCCTTACGAGCAGTTAAGAGAAAAACTCCAGCGCATTGATCATCTGAACTTCCTTTTCGTGAGCCCTGCTTCGTTAAGAGCCTTTAGGAGTATGCCGCTTTGATTGACCGATTCAGAAAAACCTTAGAAGACAAAAAACAAGCCATTTGCTTGGGAAGAGTTTGATATGGGCCGTTCCACCGTTCACTACGCTGACAATACGACCAATAATACTCTGAAAAAACTGCACAATAAGCTGCGGCCTGCCGGAACACCTGTGCAGCGGGTCGAATACATTATCGAGCTGCTGTTGCTGCGTATCTTCGAGGGCAAAACTGAAACATGACCAGGAGTTTCAACAGCTCCGCCCGCTGTTCCGGGACGAGAACGAAAATCTCCTATTCTCCTCCCTTTTCGCTGTCCCCAATGAAAAGATACTGCCGACGCTGAATAACAACATCTTCCCTTTCTACTCCCGCATCCTCAGTGAGGCGCGGAAGGTCCTTAAAGGCAATCCATCCATCAAAGTCCAGGACCAGCTTGTCCTGATCGAAGAGGTCTTTGGCAATTCCAACTTCACTAACAACGTCACCAGCGGCAATCTCCAGGAGGTCATCAGTCTTATTGGCGAGTTGGATAAAGAGCGACTTCTGAAGACCGATCTGCTCGGGGATGCCATTGAATCATCGCTATCAGAAACGGGCGGGACCAAAGACATCGGCCTTTACCGAACCCCTGACCATATCAGGCACTTCATGGTGGGGCTGGTGGAGCCTGACTTTTCAGATCTCATTCTTGACCCTGCCTGTGGCACCGGCGGTTTTCTGTTTGACGCTTTCGAGTACGTGATGGAATCAGTGTCTAAGGAAGGCAAGTGGCCAGGTCCCTCAAAGGCGCATCCTGAAATGGCGGCGTCGTTCAAGGAGCACCTTTTGCGAAAAAGAAAACACCCATGCCGAGCATCGAGGCAACCACAGATTTCTACCGGAACGGAGTTATGGGGATTGAGTACCTCGGTATGATTCGCAAGATGGCGTCTATCAACTTCTACATTCGAGGACTGAATCCTGCCAATATCATCCAGGGCGATTCCCTAGCCAGATTCAAGAAGGATTTTTTTCCTGAGAGCAAAACCGCTGTTCTTGCCACTCCGCCATCGGCGCGGAGCGCGACCAGGAGAAGTCTATCCGGATGTATGGAGCGAGTATCCGAAGGAATCTGAAACGACTATCCTCTTTGTCAAACTGATGCTGGAGTCCCTGAAGAAGGGCGGACGTTGCGCTGTGATCGTCTCAGAGGGATTCATGACCTGGGACCAGAAAACAGCGCCCGCCGCGCTCCGTAAGTCACTACTGGAGGATGCCAACCTGAGGGCGGTCATCAGCCTGCCGCAAGGAGTATTCGTCAGTAAGGGAGGCCAAGGGCCGAAGACCTCCATCCTGTATTTCGAGAAGGGGGCGCACCGACCCGCCATGTCTGGTTTTATAAGGTCGCGGCCATCACGGGTACACCTCTGGAACCAACCGGAAGCAAATAGCCGGCTGTCAATTTACCGAGGCACTCGACCTGTTTCATCGCTACGTGCAGAAAGGCGAGATACCGCCAGACACCCGCCATTCTTTCACCATTCCGGTTGATTGGATGAAGGCTCTCGATCCGCGCGGTAAGGAGCGTATCCAGAACCGAGACTACGGAGAAATGACTGCGAAGGCAGCGGAGGAGCGCGCAAAACTGGCAGATACATTGAACACACGGCTTGAAGGCGGCAAGATATCCCAAGAGGAGTTTAACGACAGGTTGAAGCAGCACGA
>CAVOIK010000002.1:0-36216 GCA_963695895.1 uncultured delta proteobacterium | reverse complement strand
AATCAGCACAGGTTGGGGACGAACAGCCAACTCCAAATCGGGCCGAAATGATCCGTGTCCGTGTGGCAGTGGTAAGAAGTATAAGAAATGCTGTATGGGTAAGTGACTCAGGCAGACGTTATTTCGTAATCCTTCAGTTGCGGCCTATTGCACCCGAGCGTAACTGAGAAGGTGTGGAAAAAATCAAAATCTCGTAGAAATCGAACCTAGGCCCGCAAGGATGGTTCTCTTGGAGAACTTTGGAGCCGAACCTTTCATAGTCAAGCTCGGACGATCCAATTGCAGTTCATTCGTGTGCTCACTACGCACAAAGGTTGCTCAGCCTATGATGACCGGCATTCCAAAGTTCCGGAAAGAGAGCCATCCTGAAAGGGCCAACGACAGTGGGAATCAATTTTTTTTGCATCTTGAACGATAATATTATTACTTGAGCTTCTCTTTTAAGAACGAGATTGTGCGCTGCCAGGCCAGTTGGGCCGCTTCCTTGTTATACCGCTCAGCGTTCGTATCGTTGAGAAAAGCGTGTTGGGCCCCCTCGTACATATATATTTTGTAATCCACTGACGCTTTCTTCAGAGCGGCTTCGTAAGCTGCAATGCCCTTGTTAATGCCTTCGTCAAGACCAGCGTAATGGAGCAGTAAAGAGGCCTTGATCTTGGGGACGTCTTCAGACGCGGGCTGCCTCCCGTAGAAGGGAACAGCGGCTAACACATCCGGAGAGTTCACTGCCACCTGGTTTGCCATTGCCCCTCCCCAACAAAAACCCACGACCCCGACCTTCCCGGTAGATGCGGGATGCGACTTCAAGTATCTTACGGCAGCAACATAATTTTGTATGGTCGATGGACCATCTAACTTGCCGATTAGATCTGGAGCTTTGTCAGGATCCTCCGGAGTGCCCCCAAGAGGTGATAAACCGTCTGGAGTCATCGCCAAAAAACCTTCCAAGGCCATGCGTCGGGTCACATCTTCGAAGTGGGGATTCAGACCTCTGTTTTCGTGAATGACCACCACCCCAGGGAGTTTCTCATCTCCTTTCGGCCTCGCGAAATAGGCACGAACATCGCCCGTTGCACCGGGATATTTAATATTGTCCGTTTGAAGGCGGGGATCATCCTTCGGAACGACTTCAGCTCTCGCATGGTTATTTTCTAATAGAGGAAGCAGAGCCTGAGCAGCAGCAACGCCACCAGCCAGGACAGACAATTTCTTGAGAAATTCACGACGATCCAGCAGTCCACGGGAGTATTCATCGTACAAGTCGACAACTTTTCGATCCATAGGCGATTCTCCTTTCATGAATAGGTTTGTTTCATGGCAAATTCAAATTCTCACCTTCTGTGGGCGATATGCCTCGCTGGAGTTGCATCACAATATTTTTTTAGCTTCAACTATAATCAAAAAAATAGACAGAATCAACCCAGAATCGTTGATCTCCCAGTAATATGGTCGGTATCAGGTCTTGACGTGAGACATACCTCGTTGCTGAGATGTCATCTGGCGAACCGGAATCGGACGAAACAAGCCGTTTGATTTGACAAGGAAATTGGAAAAGTTCGCAGTAAGATTTCGCGTGAGCCCGAGGATCCTATCGGGTCGCAAGGAAGGCGATGGAGTAGGGTTCCAGTCCCCTCCGGTGATGGGAGGAAAATGTCTTAATCAAATTGGCGATGCGAGAGAATTGATCTCCGGGGAGGGTGTAGGGAACAATAAGTACTCCCCCGTGCGGCCGTCGGTCATTAAAAAACTGGACCGTCAGCCTGATAAAATCGTCCCTGTTTCTGGTCACCATGCAGCGTCTGTCTTTGGCGGCGAAATCCAGTTGCTCTTTGTCCGATACCTCACACATCCCAACCTCATGGGCACTTACAGCGTCAATACCACTCTTTCTGAGAATGACAGCAATCTTGGGACTGAGGTCCTCATCCAGGTAGAATTTCAAGAAGAGGACCTCATGAAGGGATAGCGGTCTGCCACCTTCTCCTTATCCCATTTCTCATTCTGCTTGATCAGTTGGTCAATTTCGTGAGAGTAGGCCGCATAATAGCCGAGCGCTGCTTTGAGCTGCTCGTTGGAAAGCCAGTGATAGGCCTTACGAAGTCTCTTGAGATCCTTATTCACGCTTCTGTATGTTGCGATGACCTCCCACACCTCAATTCCTGTCCCGGCCACCCGGGCCCTCCTCCCGGTGGTTCCTTCGGCAAACAGGATCCCTGGACAACGCCGCATCTTAATCGCTTCCTCTAAAAGATCCTTCGTCACATTAGAAAAATCCTGCCCGGTCTCTTTGGCCATCCGTTCAATTTCGTTCATGGTCTCCGGCGGAAGGCGAAGACTCTTCTGAATCCCCGGCATGTAAGACCTCCTTTCCGTACTGTTGTCCTTATCATAATACAATGTCCGACACTGAATGTCAATCCGAGGGGACGAGGGGACGAGGCAAGGTGGCCAGCCTTAGAGGCCTCATAAATTTGACCATCCAATCCCGACCTAAATTTCTTACTCCCCTTTTCCCCAAAGCCTTTAGCTTCCTGGAGCGTCCTCTGCCAACGTCAGCCCTGCCACTGCCTGACCTCCAAACAAAATAGGAACCACTGGCCAAAAACTTGCCGCTTCAGTCCTCTTGAATAGAGTAACTCTAATAAAACCCTTTAATTTCAAATAGATTTGGCTCACGGCGCCACTGGACATCTGGCATCTAAATTGCACAAATTCAGATTGAGAGTCTATGCTCGTCCATTTCGCAGCAATTTATTCGGCTCGCCAGAAGCGGATTCATATCATTTGCAGGGAGGGTTAACAATGAAAAGGGTACTCTTTAATCTGTTGGGTGTGGTGTTTTTCTTTAGCCTCTGGGCAACCAGCGCGTGGTGTTTGGTTACGTCTCCAGCCTTAGAGGAACTAGTTCCCGCTGGCTCGGCATATGTCATAGAGTGGGATACCATTCCGGGTGCCACGGCGTACAACGTATTTGTTTCCTACGACAACAAGGCGACGTGGGAAAAGATCAATGGGGCCGAGAAGGTGAGCGCCACAACGTGCGACTGGTCCGTGAAGCCCCTGATCAAGACCCGAACCAGTTGCTTTGTGAGGGTCATGGGATTCAATGATGCAGACACAAAGGTAGGGAATGTTCTTTCCAGCGCTTTCACGGTGTCAGCGCTGGATATCACTGCCCCGGGGTTGGGAGAAATCATTGACGCAGGAAGTCTTCACGAGATCACATGGGATACTACGACGCAAGTTGGTGTTTCAGGAGCCAATCTCTCGTACAGCACAGACGGCGGGGGTACCTGGAAATCCTTGGTCATTCTTGATGATAATCCCGGGGCATACACGTGGACGGTACCGCAACTTGCCGCCACCTCGAAACAGTGCAAGGTCCGGGTCATTCTCACCGACGATGTAGGCGAGACAGTTGCCAGGACCGTCAGTCCGATTTTCACGATCAAGGTAACCAAAATGACACTCGCGAGCATGAACGCGGAATCTTACGCCATCTCTTTCACCGTTGACGGACCCAAGGGGGGCCCCAACACGGCGGGAGGCGACTTTATCAGCGCCTTGTGGGACGGAGCAGGCCATCTTGGCGTCCACATTGAAGATAGTTTTCCTTACGATCCTGAACCCGACCATGAGGTGGCCTACAGCGTTACCGCAGATGGTCAGGTGACCATCAGTGGAGCGGGGATCCACGGCATAGCCTCCAAGGATGCAGGTCTCGTTTTTCTTCAAGATACAAACAACGGTGACGACTGGATCGAATCGATCTTGATGATAAAGAAATCCTCAGGCCTTGACAACTCTGTCCTCGATGGGATCTACGTCATGGGCGAGTTCGGGCAGACGGCCGGCGGGACCCAGTACGCAACCTTACTTCAGGTAACCTTCATGGGTGACGGGAACGCGAACATCCACTGTATCAGCGATTCCAGGGAATGTGCTGAGGATGTGCCCTTCACGTACTCGGTGCAAGCTGATGGAAGAGTGGATACAAGTCTGGGGCATGAAGGTGTTGTCGATAGCACGGGCAACATCTTCGCCACAGGCATTTTAGGGGCTGGAGGTGGAACGGTATCGATTGGGTTCGGGCTAAGGCAGCCAGCTTCGACGTTTTCTGAGAGCACGCTGGGGGGTAAGTTCATATCGGCCTCGCTAGGCTATACGTCGGACAACACGCAATTCGGGACGTGTGTGGCGAAACTCAATATGGATGGAGCCGGGAACATGTCCATCACGGATATCTATCTCTCCTCGCCTCCTCCCGAGAGTGGCGAGGGCACCTATGAGGTCTTTGAGGACGAGCACGGACTCACTCTCCTGCACGTCGGTGATTGGGTTGAGTACTATACAGGGGCCATTTCCAGCGATGGACAGGCCTTCTTCGTGGTAGATACCCATACCGACGAGTCCGACGACGAGTTAGGCCTGACGGTCGGTCTCAAGAAGGCGAAATAGCCTTGCGCCCATGGTGGGGGGCACATGCAGATTTGAAATCACGGGGAAACGCCCGGAGAGTCGGGCGCCTCCCAAAGCATAGCAAAGGGTAACTAACGTGGCTAAGGTTTATCATATTTTCGGAGTGATCCCTGAGCACGAGATAGACGGGATGGTGGACGAGCAGGGGTTTATCACGGCGAAGGGTCAGAAATTGCTGAAAAGAATCGGAGTTGAAACGGGATCTAAGGTCTCAATCAAGAAAAGCACCATTAGGTCTTTAATCAATCTGTACAATGAATGGAAAAGACCGCACCGTCGAATCGACCCAGAGACAGAATTGATCGTAGGGAAATTTCTGGGGATCCCGGAAGAGGACATTTATCTCGAAGAGAGATTGGATGAATTGAGACAATCCTTCAGGATGGGGATAAAGATTGGAGAAGGAACCAGAATCGGAGAAGACGTCATGTTGGGGCTGGGTGTTTCGATCGGCAAATTCTGCGAGATATCAGACAATTGCGAAATCTGCATTTTCTCCACCATCCACGATAAGGTCCACCTCGGGAAATCAGCTTTTATCGGTAAGGACTCAGATGATCGAATCAGAATCGAGAATAATGCCTAAGGCGGTCATTGCGCCGAGGAATATTGTAAAGAAGAAATCGCTAATAGCCGAAGGCAGTGTATTCAACCGAAGCAACAAATATCAATGACGCCAGGTGTACTAAGAATGTCTTAAAGACTGTTCAATAAACTGGTTTGTGACGACTTCTTCTTTTCTTGGGATTGCGAAGGCGCTATGACTACTTATTCACCAAGCAGGCTCACGCTCTCCCATAAGGAGGAGGGAAGGGAGAGGGGCATGAGTTTAATTTCGATTTGTTTGAATGAAAGGGGATTGATATGCAACTGGCCGTTCGGGTTCTAATGGCGATTGTTTTGACCCTCTCTTTATCAGATATTGCTGCAGCTGGCTGGTATAGGGACATTGTGGACCAAAGCGACACAGGAGATGTAGGCCACTACACCTCTATTGCTGTCGATAGCAAGAACAGTCCTCACATGAGCTACTTAGACTTGGAAGAAAAATACGTAAAATATGCGAGGTGGAATGGAGCAGACTGGTCGATAGATACGATAGGATATGCAGCCGACCCCGACACCACAACACTGGCATCAGGCGGACTCAACTCGATCGCTCTCGACGGAAACGATTTTCCACATGTGTGCTACTTCCAGCACGGTGTAGGATATCACTATGCTAATTGGGACGGCACCTCGTGGAACAACCAGATCTTACCCCTGGGAGACCTCGGGGGATTTTATGAGTGCTCCATAGCTGTGGACAAAGCTTCAGGGGTTGCCCATGTCTCTATGCTTCTTCTCGGAGGGTATGGTTACTACCTGGGCTACTGGAACAGCGCTTCCGAAAGTACCGTGGTTGTCGATGACGGGGGCATAGGAAGTGACAACGGCTGGCAAAACGCAATAGCTCTGGACAGCAGCGGCAATCCGCATATAAGCTACGAAGATCGGGGAGATCCCTCTCATTTGAAGTATGCTTACTGGAATGGCTCTTCATGGAACACGAGCACAGTCGCTGAGATGTCTGGCATATACTGGGAACACCGCCTGACCTCTATAGCCCTTGACTCAAATGACGGGCCGCATATCGCCTACTACCAAGATGGCTATAAATATGTCATGTGGAATGGTTCTTCTTGGACGAAAAAAAGCGTTCCTTATCAGTCGGGGTATCCATCACTTGCGCTGGCGATCGACAGCAAGAATATCCCGCATATCGCTCTTATACATGGAAATTCTGATGAACTTAAGTACGTACGCCTGAACGGATCCTCGTGGGCTGTGCAGACAATAGAGGATGACTCCTATGAATGCGATATTGCCCTGGATAACACAGGCAATGCTCATATCAGCTATGGGCATGATTTTGTAGATAGCGTTTTGAAATACGCGACGACGACAAAAGTCACCGTTCTATCGCCCAACGGCGGAGAGACTCTCCTCTCAGGGTCTCCATTTCCCATTGAATGGAGCGGGACACCGGATGTCAAAAAATACAGCCTTAAGTACTCTTACGACAATGGACTGACATGGCAGAGCGTCACCCCCGGCTTTGTCACAGGCACAAGAGTTGACTGGTCGCCCATCCCGCCAAATAACAAGAAGCAATGCATTATTCAAGTCGTCGGATATAATGATTCGAACGTTAAGGTGGGCTCTGACAAATCGAATTCCAAGTTCATAATAGAGGTGGTCGCACTTACATCGCCCAATGGCGGAGGAGACCCCCTCATCTCCGGAACCACTCACACAATCACTTGGAGTAGAAACGACACGATAAGGCCTGTCGCGAGCGTAAAGCTCTATTGCACAACAAACGGTGGGACAACATGGAAGGAGATAGACCCCACGGTGCTAAAGGCAGATACGGGAAGCTACGACTGGACAGTGACCGCAGTTACAATGCCCAGGACCAAGTGCAAGGTGAAGGTGGTGCTAAAGGATTCAGCCGGAAAGACCATGGGTTCGGATACAAGCGACGCAAACTTTACAATTCAGCAGGGGACCTAGGGGCACTGTCGAAGATACTGGAAACCTCTCGCCAGAAGACGAGGGCAGTCTGAGGATCGAAAACAGGGCTTCCCAGAGAATATTCTCTTACTTGCGAGTATAGGGATAAAAATGGTGGAAGCAGTAGCCACCTGGGTCTCCCTGGAACTGTTCCACATCAGCCAGGCATTGACCAACCATTTTCTTTGACACTTCCTCATAGTTTGACCGGTGCTCCTCTGCCTTCTTGCACTCAGAACAAAGGACCTCGTCGTCGTACACGGACAGGATCCTTTGCTCTCCAGAACCCAGGGCTCTCTTGCATCTTCCACACTCTGTCGCTTTCTTCAGTTTCTCATCCCATTTCACTTCCATAACTCTTCAACCTCCTCTATTCGTGCTTTCGGTCAACTTCGGTGAGTTAGGCGGGAAAAGAAGCACTCCATGTCGAGAGGCTTGTTTGTTGGGGGTCAGACCCTCTACTGCTGTCGGCCAGAGGCCTTCTGGAGGTCAGCCAGGAAGTCGGAGGGAATGGGATAACCAAGGGCTCTTGCTTTGTTCACATCTTCCCAGGATTTGTCAAAGTCTTTCTTCAAATAATATGCGTAAGATCGATTGTAATAGGTAATGGCGTCCTTGGGATCTATTTCGAGAGCCTTCGTGTAGTCGGAGATAGCGTCATCGTGTCGGCCCTTATCGAAATAGACATTCCCGCGGTTGGCATAGGCACGAGCCTCCCTGGGATTGAGTTCAAGGGTCTTCGTGTAGTCGCTGATCGCTAATTCGTTGAGGCCCTGACGCCGATACGCGATCCCTCGATTGTAATAGGCGTCAACGTATTTCGGATTGACCTCCAGGGCCTTATTGAAGAAAGCGATGGCCTGCTCGTTTTCTCCTTTTTCGAGTTGCACCGTTCCCATGTCGAAGTAGGTCTTGGCGTCATACGGTTTCTTTTCCGTTTCTCGAGACAGTGGACACGAGAACAGAAAAGGAATCACAAGCAGAACCACTATCCTAACAAGCTGAGTTTTCCTATGGATCATGAGAGGGCTCCTCAATGTGTTTGGACTCGTGTTGTCCACGATTGAGCCATGAAGTATTGGCTTTGCCAAGCAAAGAGTTCGACCATCACTGCCACGTTTCTTCTGCGGGCAAGTCGGCTGGATACCCCGCCTTGCCTGCCTGCGGTAGGCAGGTAGGCGGGGAGGAAAGCCGACCCTGTAATCATGTCTACATTACCCGGAAGCCGGAGGCTTCACTTTTTGATATATCCCCATTCCACCAGCCGCTTGTAAGCATGCTGGGCGTAGTCACCTTCCTGCACGACTTTCAGGTAGCGCGTGTATTCTTGGCTAGCTTTCTCCCGGTTACGCATCCCCTCCAACGCATAGCCTTTGAAAAAGATACTGTTGGGGTTGGCGGGCAGCAATTTTTCGCAAGTACTGAACTCCTCATAAGCGCCTTCGTAATCCTTGGTCTGGATCTTTGCAAATCCGCTCAGGTGATGCGCTTGGGCTTCACGGGGATACACACTCTGCGCCTCTTCTGCATACCGAAGTCCTTCACGATAGTCTTTCTGAACGAGTTGGCAGGTGGCCATCATGACCAGACCTGCATAGTCCTCAGGAGCTTCTCTCAGCGCCTTCCTGAAATGGCTCTCGGCCTCCTTATACTTCTCCTTGGCCATGAGCTGTTCGCCTTTTTGCATCTCTTCAATAGCTTCTTTTTGAGCCCGGAGTCGCTCCGTGTTGTCCATATAGCGTTCGCGGTAAACCGGGAGACTTGCGGCCTTGGGGTAGTCTTCTCTTGCCCTTTTTACTGCCGTAGCATAACGCTCATCACTCATCGGGTGAGTCGCAAACATGAGTTCAATGGCACTGGGTTTGCTTTTGTTGAGACTGATGAGCATATCCTGTAGGCCCACCATCCCCTTGGGACCGTAGCCGGCCCTGACCATGTACTCCATGCCCAGAGCGTCTGCCTCACGCTCATTGTCGCGGCTGTAAGAAGCGAGCAACGCGCCCGCCCCGATAGTTCCCAGTTGGGCAGCCACCTGGCCCAGGCCACCACCACCTACCACTCCGGCCAACACGGAGAAGCCGCCCACAAAGGCCTGAGTGAGGGTACCTTTAGACATCTGTTGAGCAGTGTGGCGTGCATTGACATGTCCCAGCTCATGACCCAAAAGGGCTGCGAGCTGGCCTTCGTTATCGAGGTCGAGCAAGATCCCTCGGGTGCATGCGATGCTGCCACCCGGAAATGCGTAGGCATTAATGTACGTTGCATTCACCACTCGAAAGGAATAAGGCATATTCGGCCGGTGGGTCCGAGACGAAATTTTCTTTCCAACCTCACTGACGTATTCGTTCAGTGCTTTGTCTCGCACAGACCCGTAGTCAGAAGAGAATTGAAGTGGAGAATACTGTTTGTCAACTTGGATTTCCTCTTCCTCGGAGACCAACATCAATTGTGGTTTACCCGTGACCGGGTTCCTCGCACATCCGGCCACCCAACCTGCCGCTGATAGGGAAGTGAGCCAGAGAAAATGACGCCTCGATAATTCGATGAGTCTATACACTGCTAGAAGAAGGTTTGGTCATGACTCTTCCTTTCAGACAAAAATATCTGTTTTTTTGGTATTATACCACTTTCAAGGGTTGGTGCAAGGCGAATTGAAGAAAGGGTGTAAGTATTTAGTCTTGGGGGGCGAGCGGGCCAGTGTGGTGTTCGGAGCACCCTGTGTCTGCGTGCGCGCAGCCCCGGCTCCAGAAGCCTTGCGGAGGGTAGGCGCTTCGGCGAAGGAAGGGCGGCACCTTCCAGACGATCCCTGGTGAATGGGTCAAGTTAGGTGTGTTCTTTATCCGCCTACGCGAGACCACGGGCTCTGCCCAGTGCGTGAGAGGTGTCGGTGCTAATCCTGAGCCGAGGATCACTGCTTCGGCGATGCCACTGGCGGATAACCCTCCGAAGCCTTGGTGCTTGCGTACCGAAGCGCTCGGCGCCCATGGGCGTAGGAGGGTATCCTTGTGGAGGTCCACGGGCTTAGCCCGTGGCTCCAAGGAATCAAACGATGTGGCGTGATTCTTGATTAGCTAAAGAGTCCCTCTGCGGTGGCCAATTCATGGAGTCCACTGAGGATGTACCTCAGCTTAATATGATCATCCTCATTGATTCGGACCACTCTCAATCCGTATTTGTATCCCCGCTCCTGTCGGACTCTTCTCACGACCTCGGCCTTAGCTTCGAGATTGGCTAACTCGAACCCGTTTGGAAACAGGACGCTGAGATTTAATTGCTCGCCCTCGGGTATGTTTTGGAGCGTGTACATCAGGAACCCTATTTCGCTCCCATCGACGGCAATCCCGCCGTGGGCATCAGGCACGCCGTTAATGTGGAACTCGATAGGTAAATCTAAGAATGCCCTTGTACGTTTTCTCCTGTCACGGAGAGTTCCCCATGCCATGTGGTCTCCTCCTTTTTGAAAAGGGATGCTGCAATCCGTGTGCCAAGGGAAATATTCTTCAGCCACCTCTAAGTAGTTGAAGATACATGTTTTTCAGTGCGGCCAAAAAATTATCATGAGAAGTGGAGGCAAAAAAAGAGAAGAATATTGGGAAAGAGTGGCAAGGCGATTCCATCATGGCTTGGAGGTAATTCCTCTGAAAGTGAGTAAAAATTGGTTTTGATTGTACTTGGCCCTTTCGGGATGGCCCTCTTTCCGGAACCATCCCTACGGGCCTGGCTCATTTTTTCACACCATCTCCCATATTGACGCTTGGAGACACTTTTAGATTGATTCCATGGCTGACTTTGCTATAGTAAGAATTACCCGTTGAGAGAAGAAAGGGAGGATGGAATGAATCTAGTGAATGATGGAGATCTGACGATTGCGAAGATAGCGCCGCTCATCCGAAAAAAGAAGCTTTCTCCTGTGGAACTCGCGAATGCCATGCTTGCGAGGATCGAGCGTCTCCAGCCTGTTTTGAATGCTTTCATCACGGTGACATCTCGTTTGGCTCGGAGTCAGGCGAGACAAGCGGAGAAGGAGATCTCGAAGGGACACTATCGAGGACCTCTGCACGGCATTCCCATAAGCGTTAAGGATCTTTATTACACGGCAGGAATTCGAACGACCGGAGGCTCGAAGATCCTCCGGAATTTCATTCCTCGAGAAAACGCTGCTGTGATTGACCGGCTTTTTGCTGCAGGGTGCGTTTTGCTCGGGAAGAACAACCTCCATGAGTTCGCCTACGGTGTCACTAACCAAAATCCGCACTTCGGGCCCACGCTTAATCCATGGGATTTGAAGAGAATCCCCGGTGGATCCAGCGGTGGAAGCGCTGTTGCCGTCAGCGCCGCTCTGTCTTTGGCCTCTGTGGGCACAGATACAGGAGGATCGATTCGTATTCCTGCAGCGGCCTGCGGGGTGGTGGGCCTGAAGCCAACGCAGGGGCTGGTTCCCCTCCAGGGAATTATTCCATTGTCATTCAGCCAGGATCATGCAGGGCCTCTGTGCCGATCCGTAGAAGACGTTGCGCTCGTGCTTCGCGTGATCGCCGGAAGGGATCGGAGTAAACCGAATCGTCTGGAGGAGAGGGGGACCTTGCGCTTACACAATCTTCGAAAGGGAGTCCGTGGAATTCGGATCGGTGTGCCGAAACAGTATTTCTTCAATCAGTTGCAGAAGGAGGTCCGGAGCCACGTCCTAGCGGCCCTGACAACCCTTGAAGCATTGGGCGCAAAGAGCGTTGAGGTCAACCCAAAGTTCATGGATGAGACAGATCGCCTTTCCTATGAGATCGTGGTCGCCGAAGCAGTGGCCTATCACTGGAAGTGGCTCAAGAAAAGAGGGAAGGATTACGGCGAGGATGTCCGTTCAAGAATAGAAGGAGGGTTCGGTCAACTGAGTCGCACGTATTTAGAGGCGCAACAGAGACGCCAACTCTATACGGAGTCTTTCGAGCAGGCTCTGGAGTCTGTCGACGTATTGGTGGCCCCCACACTCCCTGTGGTTGCTCCACGCATAGGAGAGACCGAGGTGAGAGAAGGCCGGGCTGTGGAAGATGTCCGCGCTGCCCTTCTGCGATTGACCCGTCCAGGCAACCTCACGGGCCTACCCGCTCTCACCATCCCCTGCGGGTTCTCAATGGATGGGCTTCCCATTGGATTGCAGTTGATTGGCCGCCGGTTTGGCGAGGGAACGATCCTGCGCGTCGCCTATGCCTACGAACAAGCAACACCTTGGCATCGGATGTTTCCACCCGACCCACCGACAACAACAGAGAAAGGGACTAGGGTTGTGTCTCGGAAATAGATAAAACTCCCCACCCGCCCTTGGATTAGAATCATCTATGCGTGTTATTTCTGAGACAGCAGACTGGGAATCCTCGAATCTGATCAATGAGAGAAATGCTGAGGGAGGGTTTCTGTCGGGCATTGGAGAAGAAGACAGCCCTGATTCGAGTCGCAAGCAGAGAGACTTTTTACGCTCCTTGTAGGTCCACGTCCTGGAGGAAGGGCTCGGAAAATTCCTTTTCTTATTCCCTAATTGATTTTCTGGGTTTCATTTTCGAGACAAGCTTGTAGACGTTCTTGTACATCTCTATCCAGTCTTCCCGGAACTTTTCGTAACGGTATGATTCACTCCCCTTGAGTCCCAGGTGCTCGATCAACAGATAGCAGGTGCTGAGATGAGAGGAGATGATGACATTCCGTAGTTCGTTGAGTTCGGGAGACATGTCCTTTAACTCCATAATCAGCCTCCTTGACAGGAAAGGGATTCTTTTCGTAATGTGCAACGGAGATTAACAGATTCGGACGTCACGGTCAATAGCGAACCTGCTTGAAATCAATAACTTGTCCCAGATCATTCAATGCAACATCATAAAAGGAAGCCAAGCAAAATGGAAGGCCCCCCTTGTGAAGAAAGACTACTTCAGCATCAACCTTACGAGAGTCACACCGTCGGGGAGGGGAACCGAGGTGAATCCCAGTTTCTCACAGAGGTGGAGCATTCGCTTGTTCTCCGACAGTACCATTCCGTGAAACTCCTCTAACCCCTTTTCCTGTGCAATCCCGATGAGGATATCCATAAGCTTGTAGCCGAGGCCCTTTCCCTGATAACGATCATGGACGAGCACTGCAAATTCTCCCTTTTTGAGGTCAGGTTCGATCATGAGCCCTCCGAGGCCAATGAGCGTTCTATTTGGGCCTTCCTTGATTTCGACTGCCATCGTCATTTCTCGGTCATAATCGATATTACAGAGTCTGATCAGCATCTCGTGGGTGATGGTCCGGATGACCTGGAAAAATCGTTCCTTGAGAGTCTCTTTCGAGAGGGAAGAAAGCATATCGCGCACCAGGGGCTCGTCTTCGGGTTTGATGGGCCTGAGAAGGACCTCTGTGCCGTCGGAGTCTCTCCAGGACATCACGTACCGGGTGGGGTAGGGGGCGATGACCAGATGGGGATAGGGCGATTTGTAGTCGAGGCAATCCTTGTCGATAATGATTCTGGCTGCGAGGGCAAAGGCGTGACCCTTCGAGATGGCAAGCGGATTCACGTCCATTTCAGAGATCTCTGGAAAGTCCGAAATGAGATTTGAGAAGCTGACAATGATCTGTTCCAGCTCTCGAAGATCCGCCGGAGGTTTGAGACCCGATCCCTGGATCATTTTATAAACACCCGTCTCCTCGATGAGTCTCCTCGCGAGCGTTTGATTGAGGGGGGGAAGACCAATAGAAAAATCTTTGAAGATTTCAATCCCAACCCCTCCGATCCCAAAGACGATGACGGAACCAAAATCCTTATCCTTCTTGGCACCTAGGAAAATCTCGTAGTCGATCTTCTCGATCATCCTTTGGACCGCGATTCCCTCCAACCTTGCTTCTGGAGCATATTTTTCTGTTCTTTGGAGAAGCCTCTCATATTCGAGCCGCAGTTCTTCGTCGGAGTGGATTCCGGTAACGACGCCTCCCACATCGCTTCTGCAGATGATCTCCGGGGAAACGATCTTTAGCACAACGGGATATCCCATGTGTTTGGCTTGGGAGACCGCTTCCTCGACGCTTTGGGTGATTTCTGCTTGGACCGCAGGAATTCCATAGGTGGTCAGAAAGCGGAACGACTCCTTTTCATTAAGAATCACTTTCTCCTGCTTGACCGCTCTTCGGATAAAAGCCTTCAGGTTGTTTTTGGCAGGGGCTTGGTTAATGGACAACTCGGCGGGGGTCTCATACTGGATCTCGAGGCTCTTTTTGTAATGATACATAGTCAGGTATGCCTTAACGGCATCTTCAGGGGTGTCATACGTGGGAATCGCCTTCTGGAACAGGATGTCTTTTCCTTCTTGAACCTCCTTCCCGCCGATCCAAGCTGCGATCATGGGCTTCCACGTTTCACGAGCGATGTCGGAAATAGCTTTTGCGAGTTCCTTAGGACGTGGCGTATCCTGCGACGTGTAGATGACCAATATCCCATCCACTCCTGGATCATCCAGGAAGATCCTAATGACCTCCTCATACCTCTTCAGATCGGAATCCCGGAATACATCCACAGGATTCACTTTGCTCCAATAGGGAGGAAGGATAGAGTCCAGATTTTTTATGCTCTCCTCCGACAACTCTGCCAGTTCTCCTCCCAAGGCGATGAGCTCGTCGGTTGCCATGACTGCGACGCCACTGGCATTCGTGACAATCGCAAGACGGGGGCCTTGGGGAAAATGTTTTGCATGAAGGACTCGAACCGTGTTGAAGAGGTCTGCCACCTTCTTAACCCGGACAATGCTCACTCTCTTGAAGGCCGCTTCGTAGACCTGGTCGTTCGTGACCAATGCCCCTGCATGAGATAGGGCAGGAGTTCGTCTGTCTGTGAACCGGCCTGGTTTGACGACGACAATCGGTTTATAGCGGGCAAACCCTTTTACCGCGCTCACAAATCTTTTGATGTCTCCAGTCCCTTCTTCCATGTAGAAGACAATGCTTCGGGTATGGGGATCACTGCTAAGGAAGTCAACAAGATCACCAAAATCCACATCGACCATGGATCCGAGTGAGGCGAAGATGCTAAAGCCGGCATGGGCCAAGGTCGCCCAATCAAAGATAGCTCCTCCTAAGGCTCCACTCTGGGAGATGAATGCGATGTTTCCCTCCCTGGGGGCGGCTTTCAGGATAGAGGCATTAAGGCCGATCGAGGGCCGAATGATTCCCAGACAATTCGGGCCAATAATCCTCACACCGAATTTTTCTCTGATGGCCCGGACTTGCTCCTCCAATTTCTTCCCTTCTTCTCCCACCTCTCTGAAGCCGGCAGAGACGATAATGATTCCATCCACTTCGGCTTCACCGCAGGCTTGTACCATCGAAGGGACCGTGGGTGCAGGAGTCGCAATGACAGCCAGGTCCACATGGGCGGGAACATCTAAAATGGTGGGGTAGCACTGAAGGCTGAAAGCCTTCCCTCTTCTGGGATTAACAGGAAATAGCTTTCTTTGAAGAGACCAAGGGTAGAGATTTTCGAGGAGGGTCCGTCCGATGCTCCCCTCCTTCTCCGTGGCCCCAATGACAGCGACCGTAGCAGGATTCAACATCCGATTGATGTCGCCTTTTCTCATAACAACGCATCCTGTCGGTGTTGACCAGTTGACCGGAGCGTGCTGGGCGGGGTCCCTGGCTGCCGGATCTCAACCTCGGTCCCTTGTTTCAGGTTTTGCGGAGCAAAGCCTGCATGCTGATAGCAGTGTACTTGATTTGTTTGGGATATGCAATCATCTGTGACTGTTTGGGGTAACATGGAAGCGACGGGTGGCGACCCGACCAGTGTGGTCTTCTCCGCACCCCTGCACGGCGGGTCTTTAGAGGAATGGGTAACAGGGCTTACAGGACTGCGAGATTCCTTTCCAGGCAGTTCGTCTCTGAAGTTACGCAGGCATAGGTACCGCCCTGCCTGCCGCAGGCATGCACAGGGTTTCTCCGAAGACCACACTGGCCAGTCCGCCTGTCATTTTCCAGCCTTCACTTCTATGGTTACTGTCTGGAGACACAACGGACTAGAGGGGAAGAGATTGTAGGAATTTTCACAGGTCTTGACTTCTTAACAGAGAGGGAAGATCTTTAAATTGAAAAGTGAAACAGTCTTAAGTCTCGTTATTTACTCCAATTTTAGTGGAGTAGAAGGGAAGGTGAGGGAAATGAAAAAAATGGAAGCAAAAAGCATGAATCGTCCCGATGAAGTGAGATCTTTCGACAAAGGAAAGGTGGAGCTAGTCAAGATTGGAGGCGCCACGGTAGGGCGGGCCATTTTCCAACCTGGATGGAAGTGGTCTGAGTCTGTCAAACCCTTGGTAAAGACCAAGAGCTGTGAGGCTCCCCACTTTCAATACCACGTGTCTGGCACGTTAAGGGTCAAGATGGACGATGGCACAGAGGTTGATCTCAAGGCTGGAGATGTAGCGCTGCTGCCAACCGGACACGACGCCTGGGTTGTTGGCAATGAACCTGCGGTCGTTGTCGACTTTCAAGGAATGATCGACTACGCAAAGGGAAAGGCGAAGAAGTAGACAACCCTTAATTTCGTCGGTGCCGATTAATGCAGTGTGGGTGGCAAATTGCTGGAGAGGCGACGAAAGGGTGGTGCGCTGTCCTTAGCGTCTAATAGGTTGTATCTGTCCGCCTATGCAGAATGGCCATGGGCTCGCCTATGGCTTTTCAGGAGAGCCTGGGCTTTCCTGGCCACGTTCTCCCGGTAAATCCGAGCTCTCGCATCACGACGCCTCCGGGAGCTGAAGCGCCAAAGCGATCCAAGACGATGAGGTCGCCATGGTCGTCCCACATAACGATGCCATCCTTGTGACACCCCAGCTTCTCCACAGCGAGACGCACCTTGACCGAGGGCAATAACACTGAGTTCGCGGTAGATGTCTTGGGTTGCCGATATCGCAACAACTCCCAACTGGGGATGGAGACAACACGGGCATTCACATGCTCCGCCGACAATTTGTTCGCGGGCCTCAAGGACGAGGTGAACCTTGACCGATCCACTCGCCATGAGAATCATATCTCGGCTTGCCGTTTGAAGCATCGACCAAGACGTAGGCGCCGCGGCGCAGGCCCTCCGCACGAGGCGTTCACATGGCTCCGATCCAAGGTCGGAACATTTTCGACGGGCTCGAGGATCAGAGCTACGGGCTGATGATTTGCTTCCATGGCTACATCGACCAAGACATACGCGCCGCGGCGCAGACCCTCCGCAGAGGCGTATGGCCTCGATCCAAGGTCGGAACATTTTGACGGGTCAGGATCAGGCTACGGGCTGGTGATTTGCTTCCATGGCCACTCGCCAGGCAAGAGCTGTTTCGTTTGCATCGCAAGGACGAATCACCATGACGTTGGGAATCGTCCGCAGTGCAGCGACATGCTCAACGGGTTGATGGGTCGGGCCATCCTCACCCACGCCAATGCTATCGTGGGTGAAGACATAAATCACATGCTGTTTCATCAAGGCGGCCAATCGAATGGCAGGTCGCACATAGTCAGAGAAGACCAGAAACGTTGCTCCAAAAGGGATAAACCCTCCATGGGCGGCAATTCCGTTCAGCATGGCTCCCATGGCATGTTCTCGGACACCGAAATGAATGTTCCGTCCCTCATATCCCCACACGTCACCCACCGCACCCTGTCGGTCTCCTTCCGGCGTCTGGGGGTTTTGAAAGTCGCCCATGGCCTGAAGAGTGGTGTTTGTGGAAGGGTTTAGGTCGGCTGACCCTCCGATCAGCATAGGAACTTTCTTGGCTAAAGCATTCAGGACTTTTCCCGAAGCGGCTCGGGTCGCCAGTCCTTTGGGGTCTGCAGGGAAGGTGGGCAACTCCGCATCCCAATCTTTGGGAAGTTGACCGGTCATCCTCTGTTCGAGTTCTCTGGCGAGATTAGGATGTGCCTTAGCTTCTGGTATGCGGAGAAATTGGCATTCCAGTCGGCTTCTGCCTGTTTGCCGCGCTCGACCGCCCTTCGAAAATGTTGAATCGCTTCCTCTGGGACATAAAAGGCCGGTTCAAGAGGCCAACCGAGATGTTGTTTTGTCAATTTGACTTCCTCCGCTCCCAGAGGTGCTCCATGAGCTTCGAAGGTATCCTGCTTATGGGGAGCCCCATATCCCAGATGGGTCCGGACCATGATGATCGACGGACGGAGAGATTCGTTTTGTGCGTTGAGCAGGGCCTGTTCGAGGGCCTGCAAATCGTTTCCATCGTCGACCTCCTGGACATGCCAGCCATAAGCCTCAAAGCGCTTGGCCCGATCTTCAGTGAAGGTGAGGCTGGTTGCCCCGGCCAAGGAGATGAAATTGTTGTCGTAGAGGCAGATCAGTTTGCCCAGTCTCAGATGTCCGGCGAGGGATGCAGCCTCAGCAGCGACCCCTTCCATCAGGTCACCATCGCTGACGATGGCATACGTGGAGTGATCAATGATCTCAAAACTAGGCCGATTGTAACGCGCTGCAAGATGTTGTTCGGCAACTGCCATTCCCACGCCATTGGCAAAAGCCCTGCCCGAGAGGACCTGTGGTCACTTCGATGCCGGAGGAAAGGTCCCGTTCAGGATGACCTGGCGTTGTGCTTCTCCACTGCCGAAACTGTTTAATCTGCTCGAGGGGTTGGTTGTACCCCGTGAGAAAGAGAAGACTGTAGAGCAGCATCGAACCATGACCTGCTGAGAGGACAAACCGGTCGCGATTGAACCAGGTAGGATTGCTGGGGTTGTGCCTGAGGAATCGTGTCCAAAGGACATAGGCCATGGACGCTGCTCCCATGGGCATGCCCGGGTGACCGGAGTTGGCTTTTTGGATGGCGTCGATGGAAAGAAACCGGATGGTGTTGATACAGAGACGATCGAGTGCGGATGAAGTGGGTGCGCTCGGGGATGACTCATTCATGGGGTCTCTCCTTCTTCACAAACGTGTGTACGGCCAACATCGCCGCTCCGACGATGCCTGCATTCTCTTTGAGTTTTGAGGGCAAGATCTCGAGACCTTGAGTCGAGGCTGCAAGGGCCCGTTGAAATACACCTTCTGCCACCCGATGGACCAATTCCGGGACTCCTTCGATAACGCCTCCTCCGAGAATGAGACGGCTGGGGTTGAACGCATGAACCAGACTCACTGAACCGGCGATGAGAGCCTCAACCACTTTGTCAATGAGTTGTTTTGCCAGAGGGTCGCCTGTTTGGGCAGCACGAGCAACGGTTTCAGCAGTGATCGACTCTCGTTTTCCTCCAACCATCTCTAAGAGGGTGCTACCTGCGGAAGGATCACGGGAAACAACTTCCTGAGCGTGGCGGGCGATAGCCCAGCCTCCTGCCAAAGCTTCGAGACATCCCCGATTCCCACAGGTGCAGGATGGGCCGTTCCAATCAATAACGAGATGCCCAATTTCACCTGCTGCATTGGTCGAGCCCGAGAGGACCTTCCCACCACTAACAACTCCCTCCACCGATGCCCGTTCCAACGAAGAGGCAAATGAGATCGTTGCACCCTTGTCCGGCTCCGTGGAGCCATTCTCCCCAAGTGATGGCCCGGACATCATTTGTGATCACGACAGGTAACCCTAAGGCCTGACTCAAATCGCGCTGGAAAGGGACATCCCGCCAGTCAAGATTGGGAGCGAAGAGTACGTTCCCTTCTTTGGGATCGATCTGACCGGCAAGGCCAACCCCAACACCGACAGGTGTGGAAGCAGTTGGATCCCACAACTCGTGCACTGCGGCCACAATGTCAGCTTTGATCAGGGCGGGTCCACCCTTGACTTGGGTCAACCTTCTTAGGCGACGCCGGATGTGTCCCCCCGACTGAACGAGACCCACATCGGTCTTGGTGCCGCCCAGATCAATTCCGATAGCCCAAACATCGGTGGGTTTCATAAGCGGTCCTCAAGGAACTCAGAGCGTCGTGACGAGGAATGCAGAGCACTTCACTTATAGCCCCATCAGGCTATTTATTCAATGTCTGCCTGCGGTAGGCACGCCTGCCCGCCCGTGGCAATCACCCGTCCAAATAGAAACGCCACTTGCAGAACGTGTCTTTGGGATGAGGATCCGGCGGAGCGAAGAGACATTCCACCCGGATCCGTGGATCAATCTCTTCGACGAAGCTGATAAACTCCCCTCGGTGCATCTCTTTGCAGACGTATTCGTCCAAACCTCTTCGAAGTCGGGCTTCCTGGACCGGACAGGATGGAACACTGACAATGACCTGCTCTTCCTCTTCCTGAATTTTGTAACCGACCAGGATGTGCCACGGGAAAAGTCGCAGAGTCTTGACGAAACCTTTTAGTCCCTTTTCGCGAATGTCGAAACGGGAGACTAAGTCCTTAGCCGCTATTCCTCCGACCTTCGACCAAACTTGCTCATTGATTCTTTCGGCTGTGGATTGGTCGAATCGCTCGCCAACGTAAATAAACCAGAAGGCGTCGACGACCCGATAATGCCAGAGCAAAAACTCGAGATAACGACGAAGTTGTTTGGCATCCATGTTTTCAAAAACCTGTAAGTCCATTGCTCTTTCTCCTTTCGTCGGTTAACAAAAACAAGACAGAAAAGGTTGCATCAGAGAAGGCATGAGAATTCGGTTCAAAATTAAGAAAATAGAGGCGAGATGTCAACAAAAAAAACGGAAGAATTTTGGACCACATTTTTAATTTGTCTTTTTTTCTCTGATGTGCTAAATGTTCACCCGTTCCGATCATTTTTTTGTTGCTTGTCGTGGGGAAGGGAAGTATAATTTTCGTAACTGAATTATTCTGGTCTATCATTCAGTCTAATTTCATTCGGGAAGCGAGGTTGCTTTTATGATCAAAGCGTTCAATCGACATTATCGTAAGGCCCTCGAGCTCATCGAGAACGCGTCGAGCACCGAGAAGATTGAGACCGCGGAAAGGGTCTTGGAGTGGCTCAGGGAACTCCCCGAGGAGTATGTGATTGCATTGGCTCTGTTCTTTAACGAGGTCATTGATGACCTTGGCGATGAAAGCCTGGAGAAGATCGACCTGAGAGCGAAGCCGAAAAAAGAGAAGCAAGAAGAAGAGGAGGAGGAAGAGGAAGAAGACGAGTTTGAGGATGAAGAAGACGAAGATGAGGACTACGACGAGGAGTGAAAGGTTTCGCCCTCCGTTGAGACGGGGCCGCTAAGGCGGGATAGGGAATCCAGCCGATTTGCCCGTGACCAGAGGCACAGATCGATTACTTCGAAGCAGGAATGGCTCGGTTATAAGCCCATCGTTCCATCCTTCCGATTTCCTCCCTCATGGTCGTTGACAAGGGAACGATGTTTCCTGCAGAGATGATGACATCGTGTTCGTTTAGCGTCTTTCCCGAATGAAAAGCCTCAATCATTGCTCCGTTAACCACTTGCTCGATCTCCGCACCGTTAAATCCTTCCGTGACTTTCACCAACATGTCTAAGTTGATGCGAGAGAGATCGGCGTCATTCTTTTTCAGATGAATCCCGAAAATGGCCTTCCTCTCTTGGGCGTTCGGAAGCGTCACAAAAAAGATCTGGTCGAAACGTCCCTTTCGCAAAACCTCCGGAGGCAGCAGTTCGATGACATTGGCGGTGGCCGCAATAAAGACAAACGCTTTCTTTTCTTGCATCCACGTCAGGAAAGAAGCAAAGACCCGAGACTGGGATCCCCCTCCGGCCTTCTGGCTCTGAACGCTGATGCCCGCTTCAATCTCGTCGATCCAGAGAACGGCAGGCGAGACGGTTTCGGCTGTCTGCAGAGCGACTTGCAGAGCTTTCTCGGGTTCTCCCATCGTTCCGTCATAGAGCCTGGCCATATCCAGATGAAGCAGAGGAATTCCCCAAAAAGAAGCAAAGACCTTGGCACAGAGGCTTTTGCCACACCCGGAGAGTCCGGTGATCAAAACCCCTTTGGGAATCTGAAGGCCGAAAGCTCTGTCCGTCGTCACTTAAGACCCGCCCACGCTTTTTCAACCAGTCTTTCAGATTGTCGAGGCCGCCGATCTCATCCATCGTGGGAATTGCCGTCACGAAGTTGAGGATTCCCGCCTTTTTGATCAGCTGTCCTTTCTCTTGAATGACCGCATCGATCAAGGAGGCGTCCGCCGCTGTCCGTCCGAGAAGGGCGCTTCGAAAGGCCCGGGCCACTTGATCGAGGGAAAGACCCAGGGCAGCCTTCGCAGTCCGGTCTTTCAGTTCCGGGGTCAAGGATTCGTTAATCTTCTGGGCGTGGGGACTGGAGGAGATGATCTCTGTGAGGGTCCGTTCTACCTCCGCGGCATCCGGCATGGGAAGTTCATAGAGCATGATGTCTCTTCGGAGTTCTTCATGAATGACCGGGTAGGGAGCGACGATGAAAACGATAGAATAACGGTTTCGGAGCATCCGGTGGACGTCCTTGAGTTTTCTATCCACCGAGGGATCCTTCTGAATAAAGGGATGGAGCCCTTCGAAGAGGAAGAGAGTTTGCTCCGTGCGCTGCATCACTCGATCCAGGGCATCGAGGGGGTCCGTCGAATTCTCAACCTTTTCGTTTTCACCCGTCAAGCCGTGGAAGGGATGCCAGACGAACAGCTTGGGTTTGGGTTGGAAGGTTGCTGTCAACTCTTTGAGCAATCCCTCGACTCGGTCCTCCTCGTCCGATAGGATGTAGATGATGGAAGCCTTCGAAAGGACAAACTTCCCCAAATCCTGCAGGATTTGCTGCTTTTGAGAAATTTTCTCCATGGAGATCGCCTCCCTTCGCTGCTCTATCTTAATGGACATCCCATCAAAGTTCAATGTCGAACATGGCCCGTCGGTAAGCATTCACGTGTGGCGACCCGACCCGTGTGGTCTTCTCCGCTCCCCTGAACGGCGGGTCTTCAGACGAATGGGTAACCAGGCTTGCAGGACTGCGAGATCGCTTCCAAAGCAGTTCGTCTCTGAAGTTAGACAGGCAAAGGCTTGCGCAGCGCCACAGGGTTTCTCCGAAGACCACACTGCCCGGTCCGCCTGTCATCTATTTACCCTTGAATGGTTACGCCCGTCGGTTTCTCATGACCCGCCAAGGGCCTTTGCCCCAAAACGAACCCAACATCCAAATTGAATCCTGTGCCATTCTAAAGTAAAATAGAGGTGAGATTTTTGGGGGGGGAAGAGAATGACCGTGAATATTGATCCGATCCTGATTCAATTGGGGCCCATCCGACTCAGTTGGTATGGGATGATGTACGTCCTCGGTTTTGTGATTTCCTATCTCCTCGTGCGCTATCAGACGAAGAGGAAGGATTTCGGTGTCTCAAAGCAGGAGGTGGAAGATCTCTATTTCTATCTCATTCTTGGATTGATTATCGGGGCCCGGCTGGGATATGTCCTCTTTTACGATCTCAAGATGTACCTCTCTGACCCCTTGGAGATTTTTGCGATCTGGCACGGCGGGATGTCATTTCATGGAGGCCTGATCGGTGTCCTCCTGGTTGGCATCCTCTTCGCATGGAAACGGAAGAAGTCCTTCTGGAAGATCGCTGACCTCTTTATCGTTACCGCTCCCTTGGGATTAGCGTTAGGCCGAATTGGAAACTTCATCAACGGTGAGCTCTTCGGGCGCGTCACCCAGGCTCCTTGGGGTATGATCTTTTCCAAAGGAGGTCCACTTCCGCGCCATCCTTCTCAACTTTATGAAAGCGCCTTGGAGGGAATTGCCCTGTTTGTCATCCTGTGGTTCGTGAAAGATAGAAAACTTCCTGCGGGTGGGCTACTGGCCCTGTTTCTGATGCTTTATGGTGCCTTTCGGTTTTTCGTCGAGTTTTTCAGGGAACCCGACCCCCAGCTTGGATTTATTCTGGGGTCGTTCACCATGGGACAGATTCTCTGCGCCCTCATGATCGGGGTGGGCGCCGGTTTGATGATTTATCTAAGCCGAAGAAGCTGAAATCTGAGCCACCGCATCAATAGCTTTTCGAATGTCTTCCTCCGTGTTGAAAGTGCCGATGCTCAGGCGAACCGTTCCTTCCGGAAATGTCCCAATAGTGCGATGAGCAGAAGGGGCACAGTGAAGACCCGGACGACAGAGAACCTTGAACTTTCTTTCAAGGCGGATGGCCACTTCTGACGGAGGGAGCCCTGCCATCGTGAAGGATAGGGTGGCAATCCGGTCATTGCGATTCTGGGAGCCATAGAGCGTTATTCGAGGAATATCCTTCAGTCCCCCTGCCAGCTTTTCAAATAACATCATCTCATGCCGCCGGATCGATTGAATACCTCTCTTCGAAACAAACTGGACACCCGCTAGAAGACCCGCAATGCCGACACCATTCGGAGTACCGCTTTCAAAACGGTCAGGGAGAAAATCAGGTTGCTCTTCGAATTCTGACCGGCTCCCTGTTCCCCCTTGTTTCAAAGGAGTGAATTCCTTCTCGTTGATTCGGTTCCCAATCACTAACCCGCCGGTCCCTTGAGGCCCGTAAAGGCTCTTATGGCCTGTGAAGGCCAAGAGATCAATCTTGGACTCTTCCACATCAATTGGATAGGATCCTGCCGTTTGGGCTGCATCGACCAGGAAGAGGAGATCATGGTCCCTTGCAATGGTTCCCACTTCTTGAACGGGCAGAAGCGTTCCGATCACGTTCGAGGCATGGTTCAAGACGATCATCCGTGTGTGGGTCTTGATCTTCTTCTTGAGCGCTGCCGGGTCAAGGAAACCTTTTTCAGAACTAGAAATAACACTGAGTTCAACGCCAGTTCGCTCGAGGGTCCTCAGGGGCCTCATGACCGAGTTGTGTTCGAGACTGCTCGTAATGACGTGATCCCCAGATTTAAGTAGTCCCTTGAGCGCCAAATTGATGGACTCCGTCGCATTTAACGTGAAGATGATCCTCAGAGGGTCTTTGACGTTGAATAGGGTAGCAAGAGCTTCCCGGGCTTCGTAAAGGATTCTGGCGGCTTCGATCGAAAGAAGATGGCCGGACCGGCCAGGGTTTGCCCCGACTTCTTCCAGGAATTTCACCATGGCCTTTTTGACTTCAGGAGGTTTAGGCCAAGAGGTGGCCGAGTTATCGAGGTAGATAATAGCCTTCACCCCTTTGAACTCAAAAACCCGGAGAGAAGAATCTTCCTAATGCATTTTGGCCTTGATTCCCTCGGAAATCAAAATCCAAATATTCCAATGTGAGAATCGATTTCGATCGGAAGAGACGATGGAAAAACTGGGAGGCAAAAATTAGGAAAGTAGACCGATTCAATTCTTTTCCATGAATTTTTGGAGCTCTCTCTGAACTTCTTCGAGCATGTGGCCGTGAAGCGTGAGAGTCAGTCGGCAAAATGGGCAGCGTCAGTGAAGCACCTTCAACCAGCGTTCCAAAGGATATTCCGTTTTCCGACCGCACACCGGGCAGGTGAAAGGAAGTTTAGCTTGTTCTTCGGGCATGTCCAATCTTATACCACAGACCTACTTTCAAGCCGATCAAGAGCGTACTTATGCTGTCAAGTCCTTCCACTTCAGCGCAAGCCAAAGCAACCACCCAGTGAACCTCTCGACTCCCCAGCCCGAAGGCCGGGGATACAGAGCACGGCCGAATGGATGAATCAAACCCCAGAAATATTTCCTCGAAAGACCTGGAGATCGTTTACGATCTTCTTCACATTCCCAACCCTCTTGACCACACTGTCCACCTCATTCTTTTCTTCGGAGGAGTATGTGAATCCATAGAGCCGGACTGTGTCAGGGTCCTCCACTGAGACAAATACATGGGAACTGGCCAGGCCAGCCTCGAGCAATCCCGACTCAACTTTCCGATGAAGCGACAGCTTGCCAAGTTGGGTTACCGAATCGATTCCACAGGCCTTAATTTCATCCGATTTTGCAGAGCTCACGACGAGGTCGACTCCTGACTGGAGGCTCAGCTTATCCGTGTTCAAGACCAGGTCGTAAAGCTTCGGATTGAGCCAGTCTTCGTTAAAGGCGAACCGGATGAAGCCAGCTCGGTCGTGGTCAGACTTTTCGATCATCTTTTCGGCCACCTCTCTTCCCACGCCGTGTTCTTCCATCACTCGTTGAATCCTCTTTTCTAAGGACCCAGTGACGAGGACGTGGAGAGCACACCCAAAGGAGCTTAGCATCAACTGGCTTCCCCTCCCGAAAAAGACCGTGTTTCCTTTCTGAGCTACCTCGTAAATGACAGACTGCAAACGGTCTAGGTGGATTCGAGGTCTTTCGCTGAAGAACCTTTCAAGAAAACTCGGACTTCTCTCGTCCAATTCTTTGACATCGGAGAAAAAGCCCATTTCTTTTGCAGCCCTGAAAAGTTCTACCTCGCCAACGAAAGCGTAGTTCAGGGCAGACGCTGTTTGCCTTGCGATTTTTTCACCATGGGTTCCAAGCATTTCTGAGAAGGTAATGAAGTACATGAAAATCACCCTCCTTTCTTTCACAACCTCTTTCTACTAAAAAAGTAAGCACAGCTTGGTACCCTGTCAAGTGTCAACGCAGTCGGTAAAGATCCAAAAAGATCAATAATGACAATTAGTTCTTGGATTGCGCTTGGTCATGAATCTTGACCAAGAAAAGGGTAGGGTTCTGGGTACCTCTGTCCTTTTGATTTCAGCCTTTTTTCTTCAAGCGCGGGGAGATCATGGAGCGCGGATCGAGGAGGTCATCCAACTCTTGCCTTGAGAGGATTCCTTCCTCGTCTGCGACCTCACGGATGGTTTTTCGGAGGTCATAGGCTCTTTTGGCGATTCGGGCAGCCTTTTCGTAGCCGATCTTAGGGGTCAGGGCGGTGGCAAGGGCGAGGCTCTTTTCGATCATCTCCTCGCATCGGCTACGGTCTGCTTCGAGTCCTTCAATGCACCTATTAGAAAAATTTTGGATTGCCTTTGCCAGGAGATCGATCGACTGAAGGAGGTTGTGAGCGATGAGAGGCATCATGACATTGAGTTCGAAATTTCCGCTTAGCCCTCCCAGAGTAATCGCGGCATCATTCCCCACGACCTGGCTACAGACCTGAATGAGTGACTCAGGGATGACAGGGTTGACCTTGCCGGGCATGATGGAGGAACCAGGCTGAGTCTCGGGAAGATGAATTTCCCCGATCCCGCATCGCGGACCAGAACCCATCCATCGGATGTCATTCGCGATTTTAATCAAGGAGACAGCCACCGTTTTCAGGATTCCGCTCATTTCAACGGTTGCATCTCGGGCTCCCTGAGCTTCAAAGTGGTCGGCGGCTTCGTGAAAGCGGCATGCTGTTTTTTTATTAATGATGCCGATGACCTTCCTCGCGAAAAGAGGATGGGTGTTAATGCCTGTCCCGACGGCCGTCCCTCCCAAGGGAAGTTCTGACAGGGAAACCAGCCCTCCTCGAACTCGTCGAATGGCCAATTCAACCTGTCGGGCATACCCGCCAAATTCCTGGCCCAATCGAATGGGCGTCGCATCCTGGAGATGCGTCCGGCCGATCTTGAGGACAGAATGGAAGGCCTTTGATTTTAGCTTTAAGAGTCTCTGAAGGTTCGTCAACGCAGGGAGCAGTTTTCTTCTCGATGAGAATGACAGAGGCGATGTGAATAGCCGAAGGGAAAACATCGTTGCTTGACTGTCCGAGATTCACGTGGTCGTTCGGATGGACAGGCCGATAAGTTCCTTTCCGTCCTCCCAGGAGTTCATTCGCCCGATTTGCAATCACTTCATTGGCATTCATGTTGGTGGAAGTTCCTGAACCGGTCTGGAAAACGTCGACGACAAATTGGCCGTCCCATCTTCCCTGAACCACTTCCTCAGAGGCTTTTTCAATGGCCCTGGCCAGGGGCCTATCCAGGAGCTTCAGTTCGTTATTGACCCTGGCGGCAGCCTGTTTGACAAGACCGAGGGCCTGAAGAAATTCTCGAGGAAATCGCCAAGCGCTAATGGGAAAGTTGTCAACCGCCCTCTGGGTTTGAGCTCCGTAGTAAGCATGGCTGGGAACCTTCACAGGGCCCATGGAGTCTTTTTCTAATCTGTAAGAAACTGCAGGAGTGCGCATGGAGAACCTCCTTCTCGTCTTTCTCACATTCTATTGAAAAAACGGCAATTGTTCAATCCTTAATAAAACATCTCGAGGAGAATCGACTGTGGAGATTCGAAAACCTCGATGCTTGAGTTCTCTCTGTGCCCCGTGGAAAACCATGAACGCGACACAAAGGGCTGTTCAGAAGGGCCGAACTCAGGGCAGAAGACGTCAGAATTTGAAATAAAAACTTGAAGAGAAAGGGCCTTTCTGTGTATCATTAAATAAGAGACGCTGGAAGAAAGTTCGATCTGGGAACCGCTCTGGCCAGACAGGAAAGGCATGTTAGGGAGGTGAGGCGTATGGCAGAGACAGCAGAGACGAAGAACATAGGGCTTCGGGGAATCAAAGTGGCAGATACCCGAATCTCTGATGTAGATGGTGAAAAGGGGGTTGTCATTTACCGGGGGTACAATATCGCCGATCTTGCCAAATCTTCAAGCTACGAGGAAGTAATCTTCTTGCTCCTTGAAGACCACCTGCCGACGAGACATGAGTTGGAAAGATTCAAGTTAGAGCTCAGCTCGGAGCGGGAGATTCCGGGTGTCGTCTTGGAATTCATGCAGATGATGCCCACGTCAGCCCATCCCATGGACATCTTACAGGCTTCGATCCCCATGTTGGCCTCCTATGATCCACAGCTTCACGAAGAAACCAGGGAGGCAAACTCGAAGAAGGCGGTTTGCCTCACGGCGAGGATTCCCATGATCATTGCAGCCTGGGATCGAATTCGAAAGGGCCTTGAGCCCATCCACCCTCGGTCTGAGCTCTCCCATGCGGGAAACTTCCTGTATATGCTGACGGGAACTCCGCCCGACCCGGAAACGGCGAAAGAGTTTGATATCTGCCTCATTCTCCATGCAGACCATTCCTTTAATGCCTCGACTTTTGCCGCAAGAGAGGTGGCTTCGACCCACGCCCACATGTATGCCGCCGTGACTGCCGCCCTCGGTGCGCTCTCAGGTGAAATTCATGGGGGAGCGAACAGCGAAGTCATGAAGATGCTCCTCGAGATCAAGGAAGAGGATCAGGTGAAGACGTGGGTCTCTGAGAGGCTGCAGAAGGGCGGAAAGATCATGGGGATGGGGCATGCGGTCTATCGAACCGAGGACCCCAGGGCGACGATTCTGCGGTCCATCTGCGAAAAACTCTCCAAACGTGTAGGCGACCCGCACTGGTTCAGGCTGTCGAAGGCCATTGAGACAGCAACCCAAGAAGAGTTCAGAAAACTGAAAGGAAAAGAGATCTACCCGAACGTCGATTTCTACAGTGCCTCGGTTTACCACATGATGGGGATTCCCCGTGACCTCTTTACCCCTGTCTTCGCCATCTCCAGGATTTCCGGTTGGGCTGCCCACATCATTGAGGAAAGATTCGCCGAGGCCCAGCCGAAACCCGAGCTTTATCGGCCCGATTCTGACTACGTCGGAATGTACTGTGGTCTACAGGGCTGCAACTACGTGCCCATCGAGGAACGATCGGCATGAATTTCGAACATGACATCGTCATTATTGGCGCAGGGCTCGCCGGACTTCGGGCCGCCGTGGAGTGCGCAGATGAGACGAATGTGGCCGTTGTGAGCAAAGTCCTTCCGACCCGGTCTCACTCAGGTACAGCACAAGGAGGCATCACAGCCGCCCTCGGGAATGAGGAAGAGGACCGCTGGGAATGGCACTTCTTCGATACGGTCAAGGGAAGTGACTATCTCGGTGATCAGGATGCAATAGAGATTATGGTTCGGGATGCTCCACGCGCCATTTACGAGTTGGAACATATGGGGGTTCCCTTTAGCCGGACGTCCGAAGGAAAGATTGCCCAAAGAAATTTTGGAGGTCACACCCGCGACTTTGGCAAGAAACCCGTCAAAAGGGCCTGCTATGCCGCAGACCGAACAGGCAGGGTGGTTCTTGACACCCTCTACGACCAGTGCCTGCGCCATCAGGTAAAACTCTATTCGGAACATTACGTGTTATCCCTCATCCTCGAAGAAGGACGATGCAAGGGGGTCGTGACCTATGACCTCGCGACAGGAGAGCTTCATTGTCTTTACTCCAAAGCGGTGCTCCTGGCCACAGGAGGTTTGGGAAAAATCTACAAGACCACTTCCAATGGTTTCGCGAACACGGGAGACGGATTCAATCTTGCGTACCAACTGGGTATTCCGCTTGAGGACATGGAATTCATTCAGTTTCATCCGACCGGACTTTATCCTCTCGGAATATTGATCAGCGAAGCTGCCCGGGGAGAAGGAGGCATCCTTCGAAACAGATTGGGGGAGCGCTTCATGGAAAAATATGCTCCCACCGTCAAAGACCTGGCTGCGAGGGACGTTGTGTCTCGGGCCATTCTGACCGAGGTTCGAGAGGGCAGGGGGATTGGTGGAAAAGATTATGTCCATCTGGATCTCACTCATCTCGGTGAGAAGCAGATCCTTGAGAGGCTCTGGGAGATCACGTCTTTCGCCAAGATTTATCTTGGGATTGATCCGGTTCGCCAATCGATCCCTGTCCAGCCAACGTGTCACTACGCCATGGGAGGCATTCCGACCGATGTGGATGGAAGAGTCTTCGCCGATGAGAAAAATTCCCCTGTTGAGGGCCTGTATGCAGCAGGAGAGTGCGCCTGTGTCTCAGTTCATGGAGCCAATCGCCTGGGCTGTAACTCCCTTCTGGATTTGCTCGTCTTTGGCCGAAGAAGCGGTTCGACCATGAAAAAAGAGATTGCCGCGAGAAGTCTTGCTTCCACTTCAGGGGATCCGTTGAAACACGTGGCTCAGAGGATCGAGAAACTGGTGAATCAAAAAGGGGTAGAGAGGGCTGATCCTCTCCGGCGAAAGATGCAATCCGTGATGATGGAGTACGGGTCCGTTTTTAGGGATGAGCAAGGCCTCAAGAAAGGGATCGAAGCAATTCAGTCGCTGAAGAAGGCTTACCAGACTATTGAGTTGGTGGGCAAAGGCAAGACTTACAATTACGAACTCATGGAGGCGATCGAACTGGGCAACCAACTCGACCTTGCCGAAGTCATCCTGACGAGTGCGCTGCATCGAAAAGAGAGTCGAGGAGCACACTTTCGAGAGGATTTCCCTGCCAGGGCCGACAGGTACTACCTGAAACATACGCTCGTGTTTAAGAAAGCCAGAGGAGGTCTGGTGGTCAAGTACAAGCCTGTACAGATCACGCGATTCCAACCCCAGGCAAGGATTTACTGATGGAGTGCTGCTGTGCGGGCGTTAAATAAGTGCTGCGGTTTTTGACGTGTTGCTGTGCTGCCGTTTTGGTTCAAATAATCCTTTCACTGTAAGACCGTAGCACTTATGTAACAGCAGCACGGCAGCACCGGAAAACAGCAGCACGTTAAAGACCGCAGCACATGGTTTGAGGCGATTCATGCTCATGAAGTTGAAGATATTCAGGTTCGATCCCAAAAAGGATGAAAAGCCTTACTACCAGAGCTTTGAGGTCCAGGCAGAACCCATGGATCGGCTTCTTGATTGTCTCAACCGGGTTCGTTGGGAACAGGACCCAACGCTCTCTTTTCGAATGTCCTGTGGACATGGGATCTGCGGGTCAGACGGCATGCGGATCAACGGCGTGTGCGGGTTGCCTTGCCAGAAGCTGGTCAAGACGTTCAAAGAGGGCGAGGAAATTCTGATCGAGCCTCTTCCTGTGTTTCGAGTGGTGAAAGATCTGATTGTGGATCTCGATCTCTTCTTTGAAAAGTACAATTCCATCAAGCCCTACCTGATAACGAAAAAGCCAGCACCTGATCAGGAGCGGAAACAATCTCCTGAAGAACAGCATGTATTTGAGGCTGCCATCCGGTGCATTCTCTGTGCGTGCTGCACGGCCTCGTGCCCGGTGAATCAGAACGAGGAAACGGCCAGCTACGTGGGGCCCGCGGCTCTGGTTCGGGCCTTTCGATATCTCTTCGATTCGAGAGATGAAGCCACAGCAGAGCGGATCGCCATGCTCGATCAGAAAGACGGGGCCTGGGGTTGCCAGACGCTCTGGAAGTGCACCGAGGTCTGTCCCAAGGAGATTCCTGTCACCAAACAGATCGGCCAGATTAAGAGAAAGATTTACGAAAGTAAAAAGCCGTCCTGATCCTTTCGCGCCACCTATCTCATCGAGATCACAGCAGCACGTCTCGTCGTGTCAATAGGGTTTCTGCCCCAGGATATTACCAGGGGGATCATAATTGCAGACGATGATCAAGTTACCATTGCATTCTGCTTTGGCACAGCCTATTTGTTGACTCTCCTTCCATACCATCTGAGTATAGTGACCCGAGTCATACCAGTTAGAACGGTCGAGTGTTTGGCCGCGATAATACTTGTTTTTCGTTCTTCCAAGACGTTACAGCGTCTGCCACTCCAAAATAGCCGGCCGTTCCCATAAATAAATTCTCGCCGTACTCACGTTTCCATTTTCCCGAGGGTGGACGATGTTGTAGCGAACAATTTGTAGACGCAAGATGATTTGCCCACTCCTGAGCATAAATTGCAAGTTTCTTTGACCAAGTCACAGGGCCAACGCCCACATCTGCACGGACCTTATTGTGAAGGCTAACCAGTTGTTGAACTTCTTGTAACGATAGACGAGAACCAATGGATGGACAATCAATAGCCGTTGTATCGGTCTGTGCTACGGCTTTGGTTGCGTCAGCATTCCACTCCAAAAGCTGCAGGGGGGCCATAAAAGTGAGTTTATCTGGAACGCCGACAGGGGAAGCAACGCTCAACACCATTGCTAAACAAGCAATCACGAATGTAATGATGCAGAGTTTCATAATGGTTTAGAAGCCCCGTTTCTCTTTCCGTCTGGGTCAGGAAGCTTCAGTCTTGTCCTAACATCATAGACCCCATTCTGACCTTCCTCACCCTCCTTCACTGGAGATGATTGAATAGGAGTAGAAAAATGATGCAATTCAAATGCCGCAGGGGGAATGTTAAGAACATCTTATGTTTTCAAGTGGTTATAAGATACAATCTGCTTGCTGTGGGTTGAAATATGCAAAAATTGTCAAAGGAACTGACAAGTTTTCCAGCGGTCTTGTCGATTTCTGACTGAAAGGTGGCATCTAGCTGGAAAGCATGGAACGAACGGTTTCAGGAAGAGATCCTGGGTTGGCAATCGGGCAGGGGGTTAAACGAATTTGGGAGACTCAAATTCATTTGAAAACGAGAAAAGAAGGTAAGTGCAAATAGGGTCAAAGCTAAATTATACACCATAAACAGCACCCGCCTATCCAATCCGCCACTGCCACCCATAACCTTCACATACCATGATTGGCTAAATGTGTGAAGTGTATAATATAACTTTGACCCCAATCCCTTGACCCCTAGCAGCAAACATCGCCGCAGCAAAGGTTGTAGCAGCATGAATCATACCAGCAGCAGTCGTATGAGCTCGCTGTTGTAGCTTTGGATCTTTTTGTTTTTAAGGCTTTGTCTTTTTTGTCCATGATCTACACCTCCTCTCTAACTTAAATTTAGCAACCAAATCTAGAAATTCAAGGTCAAAAGGCCGAAATCAAAGGCTGCCTTTAACCAGGGTCTAATAAAGTTCAAAGTATGCCTTCTTAGAGAGGCCTGAGGCTAATCCGTTTTTACCTGGGGACACCCCTTATTCTACCGTTAGCCAATTTACCCAAAAGAAACTTATCTCAGCAGCCAATTGAGTGTAAAATGTTTTCTCCAGCGGATGAGATGCCTCATTGCTCATGACTGTATAAAGTTTTACACCCTTTCCTTAAATATTGATTTATTACATTCCATCCCAATCAGTAGCAGTTTTTTCCGCCGGCAATGGTATAATAAAAACTGGTTTTCGGGTCCTATGCAATACCGCACTGGAAACACTGCCCAGAAAAGTATGGGCTAAGAACCCCTTCCCGTGGGTTCCAAGGACAATCACGTCGCAACCTTCTTCGTTTGCAGCATTCAGGATTTCCTCTGGGGCATGGCCCCGAGGCACGAGAATTTTGTATACAAGTTCAACGCAAGGAGAGCCAATCTGAGCCTCTGCCTTTTTGCAGAACCCCAGCAGGAGTCTCTTAATTTCCTCAACGGTCTCCACCTGTTGCTTCCTTTTCGTTTCATCTGTGATGCCCGCAGGAAGCTCTACATAGGGAGGAATGGGTTCAATGGCATGTAGGATGACAATCCGAGCATCATGCCTTCTTGCCAAATCGGTAGCATATAGGAAGGCATAAGAGGAATTTTTGCTGAGGTCGGTTGCATAAAGAATCTTCTTGATTTGAGGGATCATCTCTTTTCTCCTTTTCTTATGTAGACGCTTTCACATTCGTTAAACAAATTTGGGGTAGGGACCCGGTTTCGGCCTGTACAAATCCGAGCCCTGCCCCCTTAGTACCGCTAACCTCAGGGACCACTTGCAACGCCTAGCAGCAAAGATCACCGCAGCAAAGATCTGTAGCAACATGGGTCATACCAGCAGCAATCATATGTGTTAGTTGTTGCAGCTTTCGATCTTTTCGTTTTTGATTTTTTGTCGTTTTTGTTCATGATTAACACCCCCTATCTAATCTAAATTTAGCAACTAAATCTAAAAATTCAAGGGCAAAAGACAGAAATGAAGCTCCCCGCCCTAAAGGGCGGCGCTTGCGGGGCACTTGCCGGTCAATGCCTACCTTCAGTTTAGCATCTGATGAAGTTCAAAGTAAATTCAAGATGCTCATTAGGGTAGTCCAAGGTTAACTGTTATATGAGGAAGAACTCACGGGTTGGAAATGTGCTGGAGAACCCACTCAAAGGGTGAGAGGAAAATTCATTTGAAATCGAACTCTTCATGCAAGATAATAAGAGTAGGAGCTATTTCGGAACAAACAAGAAGCTGCGCTTTTGAAAGAGAGGTGAGGATTATGGAAATCAAGAAGATTGGCGTTATTGGAGCAGGGCAGATGGGGAGCGGCATTGCTGAAGTGGCCATCGTCTCCGGTTTCAATGTTGCGATGAGGGACGTGAACAGGAAGCGGTCCAAAGAGGTAAGTCCCGCATCCTTAACGATCTGGAACGACAGGTCAAGAAGCAAAAGATGACCGCAGACGAAAAAGAGAAGGTCTTGACACGGCTTTCGACAACAACGAGATTAGAAGATCTCAAGGATTGCGACTTCCTCATCGAGGCAGCGACAGAACATGTTCCCCTCAAGGGAGAAATCTTCAAGACCCTCGACGAAATCACGCGGCAGGATGTCATTCTGGCGAGCAATACCTCCTCCATCTCCATTACACGGATCGCTTCTTTCACCAAAAGGCCGGAGCGCGTCGTCGGGATGCATTTTTTCAATCCGGCACCGGTCATGCAGTTGATCGAGGTCGTCCGTGGATTGAATACCTCGGACGAAACGTTTCAGATCACGAAGGATCTTTCACTAAAACTTGGGAAAACGCCCATCGAAGCGAAGGATTTTCCCGGGTTTGTGTCGAGTCGTTTGATCTTCAGCTATATGAACGAGGCCATTTACTGTCTCTATGAAGGGGTAGGAAAGGCAGAGGACATTGATGCGATCATGAAGATGGGAGCGAACCATCCCATGGGGCCTCTCGCCATCGCCGACTTCGTGGGCTTGGACACCGTGCTTTCCGTGATGAAGGTCCTCCAGGAGGCCTTTGGAGACAAATATCGACCCTGCCCGCTTCTCTACAAATATGTGGAGGCCGGACATCTGGGAGTGAAGACGGGGAGAGGCTTTTACCAGTACGGAGAGAAAAAATGATCGGATTCGACTTGACGCCAGAACAGAAAGCATTGCAGGAGAAGGCGAGAAGATTCGCAAGAAATGAGATCCTTCCGGTGGCAGCGAAATGTGACCGGGACGGAACTTTCCCTCTGGACGTGACACGGAAAGCTTACGACGAGGGCCTTCTGACGCTCGTCATCCCGAAGAAATACGGAGGAGAGGGGGTCGGGATTCTCGATTCATGCATCATTTACGAGGAATTGGCGGCTGCGTGCATGGGAATCTACCTGGGCATCTTCGTCAGTACACTGGCCCTTTATCCCATCGTGAAGTTTGGGACCGAGGAGCAGAAGGAACGGTTTCTCAGGCCGTTCTGCAAAAACTACAGCCTTGCCTCGTACTGCCTGAGCGAACTTAGCGTTGGTTCGGACCCTGCATCGATGAAGACGACGGCTGTTCTCGACGAGCA
>CAVOIK010000001.1:0-27296 GCA_963695895.1 uncultured delta proteobacterium | reverse complement strand
GCGCCAGGCGATGGCGCGGCCCTTCGCGGCGCCGCCGAGTATTCCAGCCGACCGCGCCAAGGCGCTGCGCGACGCGTTCGATGCGACCATGAAGGACGCCGGGTTCCTCGCCGAAGCCAAGAAGCTCGATCTCGAAGTGCGCCCCGTTCAAGGCGAGAAGATCAACGCAGCTGGTCAGCGAAATCTATGCCTATCCCGCCGATGTGGTGAAGATCGCGTCCGACGCGATCAGGCCTGCGCGCTAGGAGCTGTCCTCTCCGCCGCTGCGGCCTGCAGGCGGCTGTCACCGTCAGGCGCCGTGCTGCGAACGCGGCGAGCACGCTGAGCACTGCCGCAGCCGAAAGCCAGAGCCCGGCGACGCATGGTCGCCGGTCATCTCGATCAGGAACGTCGCGATGAACGGCGTGAACCTGCCGAAAATGCCGTTGGCGAAGCTCAAGATGATCGAGTAGCCGGAACTGCGGACCTTGGCCGGCATGATCTCCATCATGAGCGGCACGAGCGTGCCGGCATACATCGCGTAGAGTATCGCAAGCCAGAACTCGACGGTGAGAAGACGCTCGAAGCTCGGCGCGGCATCCAGCCACGACATCGCCGGATAGGACGTGGCGAGCACCAGAGCGCGCCGCGATGAGTCAGGGCCGCCGGCCGATCGCGGTCCGGAGATGCGCGCCAGATGGGCAGCAGAATGAAGCTCACCGTGCCGACCACCAGCGCGACCGTGAAAGTGCCGAGCGGATCGAGCTTGAGCAGGCTCGCCATAGATCGGCGTGTAGGTGTTCACGAAGTAGAACATCGTCGTGTTGAGGATCGTCAGCATCACGCCGATGGTGAGGATCACCCAATGCTCGCCGAGGATGCGCAGGATCTCCCCGGTGGAGCGCGCGTGCGTGCTGTTCTCGAAATACTCGGTTTCCTGAAGCGAGCGGCGCAGCCAGAACAGGATCGGAATGATGCCGCAGCCGACGACCAGCGGAATGCGCCAGCCATAGGCCTGCATCTGCTCCGTGGTGAGCGTCGCCGTCAGCAGCGCGCCGAGGCCGGTCGCCGCCATCACGCCGAGCGCCTGGCTGCCGCCCTGCCACGAGCAATAGAAGCCGCGGTTCTTCGGTGTCGCGATCTCGGCGAGATAGACGTTGACGCCGCCCGCCTCGACGCCGATCGAGAAGCCCTGAATGAGCCGGCCGAGCGTGATGATGATGGGCGCGGCAATGTCCGATCGTGTCGTAGCCCGGCGTGAAGGCGAGCGACGCGGTGCCGACCGCCATCAGGCTGAGCGTGACCAGCAGGCCTTTGCGGCGGCCGTGGCGGTCCATGTAGGAGCCGAGAAGGATGGCGCCGAACGGGCGCGCGATCGAGGCGACGCCATAGGTGCCGAGCGCGAGCATGAGCGACATGAACTCGTTCTCGGTCGGGAAGAAGGCGCGCGCGATATAGGTGGCGAAATAGGCGTAGACGAGGAAATCGTAGAGCTCGAGAAAATTGCCGGTGCCCGCCCGGATGACGGCCTTCATCTTCTCCTTGCGTTGTTCCGGCGTCAGCATCGCGTTACGCCATCGCCGGCTGGAGGCCGGGCGTCGGCGAAAGCCGCCGCGAGAGCAGGCGCCGGTCAGGCTGATGGCGGCGGCCAGCGAAACCCAAAGCGCGGGCGCGGCACGATCGCCGGTGAACTCGATCAGCCCGTGTTGATGAACGGCGTGAAGCCGCCGAAGACCGCCGTTGCCGTCACGAAGGCGAGCGAGAAGCCGGTGGTGCGCACCTTCTGCGGCATGATCTCGGCCAGAAGCGGGATCATCGCGCCGTTGTAGAGGCCGAAGATGGCGGAGAACCACAGCACGACGACGAGCAATTTTGCGAAGCTCGGATCCGCCACGAGCCAGCTCATCGCCGCATAGGCGGTGACGAGCGCAACGATCGGAACGATGAACAGCTGGCGGCCGCCGTCCGATGCGATCGGAAATCGCGCCGCCGATGGGAAGCCAGATGAAATTGGAGAGGCCGGCGCAGAGCGTCACGATCATGGCGTCGTCCGGCGAGAGACCGCAGCGCCTGGGTTCCGAAGGTCGGCGTGTAGACGGTGATGGTGTAGAACGTGGTCGTGGTCAGGATCGACATCATGACGCCGATGGCCACGATCTGCCAATTGGCGCCGAGGATCGCCAGCACCTCGCGCGTCTCGGTCGGCGGCTTAGAATGCTTGAAGGCTTCGGTTTCTTCGAGGAGCGTGCTGCGGAGCCAGAAGACGAGCGGGATGATCAGGCAACCGATCAGGAGCGGCACGCGCCAGCCCCAGAGCGTCATCTGCTCGGGCGGCCGACACTCCGGAAGGGTTTCCGGTAACATCCATCACAATATTCGCCATCTTGCCGTGGGTGATTTGAGAGACCGCTTCGACAGGGTTTTCTGTCTCAGAGTTGATGACGAAGTCGGCTCCAAAACGTTTTGCCATCTCGAGCCTGCTCGTGTCTCGTGAGAGACCAATGACACGACTGGATCAGCACCCGATTCCTTGGCCACACAGACTCCCGCCAATCCCTGAAGTCCAGGGCCGAGGATCACCGCGGTATCACCCATCGAAACGCCACCGACTTGCCTCAGCCATCGGATTCCATTCCCGAACACCGCACAGATAAGGACTCCAACTTCTGGAGAGATGCTGTCACCAATTTTGTGGACCATGGCTCGGGGATGAATATAGACGTATTCACTGTATCCACCAAAGAGGTGAGGGGGCTCCTTGCAGGAAATCATGGACCCATAGGTATAGTTTTTGTCACAGAGCGTATAGTTTCCTGACAGGCAGGAGCTACACGCGCCACAACCAAAGGCATATTCAAGAACTACTCGATCGCCCTCAACAATATCTAATCGTTTCTTTGCTTCTTCTCCGAGTTCGACAACCCTTCCCACGGTCTCATGGCCTAAGATGATTGGGTAGGGCCGGATGCCACGGGTGGGTCTCCCGCCGTAAATACCGGGGTCTGAACCACAGACTCCTACCAGTTCGACTTCGACAAGACCGTCGTCTGCTCCGATGTTCGGAAGATCAAAGGTCTGCATCTCAAGTTGTTTGGGACCCGTGAGCACCATGGCGCGACATTTTGATTTCATCAACCTCACTCTCCCTGTTCTCACCAAGAGCAATATGCTTCTCTGTGCCCTCCCTGCCTACCGGCACAGGCCTGCCTGCCGGTAGGCAGGTGTGACCCCGTGGTGAGAGGAAAGAATTTCTCTACCGAAGATGGAGCAATGTCCTTGCCTCGTCCGGGGTTGCAAGCTCCTTGTCAAGCGCCGTGATAATCTCCCCCGCTTTCTGTACGAGTTCTTTGTTGCTGGAGGCTCGCTTGCCTTTGGCGACATATAACGTGTCTTCCAGCCCGATACGCACATTTCCTCCCAGAAGAATGGATTGGGCTAACATGGGGAAGGCACTCGCTGCAATACCGAATCCGGTCCAAATCGAGTCTGCCGGCAACCGCTCTACCATGGCCATTATATTCGCTGAAGTCGCTGGAATACCCCAACGAATGCCCATGCAGAGTTGGAACAAAGGCGGCCGTTTCACTCTCCCTGTTTTCAGAAGATGCTCCGCAATCTCTATGTGTCCAAGATCGAAAACCTCTAATTCTGGTTTGACGCCAATCGCTCCCATCTGTTCGGCCATCCATTCCACGTGTGACAGCGTATTGACAAATACGTGAGGACCAAAATTGAGAGACCCCATATCCAGAGAACAGATTTCAGGCTTCAACCGCAATACATGTTCAATGCGTTTCTCTGGCACACAGAGGGTGGAACCCGGGCCCAAGCCCATCGGCGTACGATCGTCGGGAATGAAACGAGCGCCTGCCCCTGTGGACAGGTTGATGATCATGTCAGAGCGATCCCGAATGCGCTGGACCGTCTCTTCGTAGAGGTGAAACTCCATGGAAGGGGCTCCAGTCTTCACCTCTCGGACGTGAATGTGAGCAGCAACGGCTCCAAGCTCATACACCTCCAAAGCGCTTTCTGCGATTTCCTTTGGAGTAATCGGTATGACCGGGTTTGTCGAGTCTCCGAATGAACCCGTCACGGAGACGGTCAGGACGACTTTGTCTGAGTCCATGGAATTCCCCCGTTTCAGGTGGAATTAATATACGAAAACGGGTCGTGGCGTGTCAAGGGGAGAGAATCTTTCGCGGAATCCCTCAGAAGTTGTGAAAAATCGGTCTTCATTTGTCTTCGGCCCTTTCAGGATGGCTCTCTTTCCGAAACTTTGGAATGCCGGGCGTCATAAGTTGCGTAACCTTCCGTGACAGTAAGCACACGAATTTACCGTAATTGGATCGCCTGAGTTTAACTGTAAACGGTTCGGCTCCAAAGTTCTCCAAGAGAACCATCCTTACGGGCCTGGGCTCATTCTTGCCTGGATGTTTTTACTCCTTCTTCTATGTAGCATTCGCGAATAGAGATGGTCGTCCCGACCAACTTTCCTCCGGCAGGTCGGCGATCTTGTGCTCAGGAACGTCTTAAGAGCTGACTGATCTTAGGCAGGAGTCTTCCTGTGCTGGAGAGATACACTTGATATTCGGACCCGTGGACACGGAGTAGATACGCTTCCTCGTCCACTGCTTTGATGACGACGCAGAGGAGGTGGACGAACAAAAGGATGAAGGAAAATGGGGTAGGCAAAAACAGGATGGCTCCGAGGAGCATCGCGATCTGAAACAGGTAGATGGGGTGCCTCACATATCGATAGGGTCCGTTCTTCACCAGAGTGGTTTTCTCCCGCCGCCTGATGCCCATGCGCCAGGCATCCCCCAGGGCAGCATAACACCACCGCGTCCCTGCAAATCCGCCGAGCATCACCAGGAGTCCCAACAAGAAGCCGATCGGGTCAATCAAGCGAGGGATCAGAGAAAAAAGGGAACAATTGAGCCTACCGATAACGAAAGGTTGTGTGAACCAACCGGCAACAACCACAAACCATCCCAACCAGAGGCCCCTTTCCTTCCATCCTCGCGGTCTCACATTCGGAGAGCGGCCGATATGCTTGCGGACACGGTGGATCTGAATGAAAACTCCGGCCCAATATATCAGGGCTGATCCGATCACCAGTCCCTTGCGCAGCCAGAGGGGATCAAGGGGCATTGGCCATGTCCCGCTTGGCACGGATCACGCGTTGCAACTCCAACACCCAATGCTTCTTGATGCTGTGCCATACATCGGCAGCCCAGAGGATGTTGCTGCTGTCCGACTGAAATTTGACGTTGATCTCAGGCGCTTCGGTTGGAGTGTAATTGTTAATCCAATCCTTGATCTCCTGGCTTTCGACCAGATGGCTGGTAACCGGTACGGTCACGTGATTGTAGCCGAGGGGAAGTCTTACGGTCCTGACAACCGCCTTGCCGTTCGCTGCGTAGATGTTTGCCGGGCCAAATCCCAAGAGATCGCCTCCCAATAAGTCCATACCCATGACAAAGCCGGTAAACTCGACCGTCGTGTCAGGAATGCTTCTGAGCCTGCCGATCATGACCCACTGATTGGGAAGAAACCGTGTGAATCCCCCCGCTCCCACCGCGGTCGTGTATGAAGCTTTCAACCCGACGACAGGCACGACTGTCCCTGTGATGGGATCGACAATCGTATATCGTTCCTCGTACTTCTCAGTGAGTGCATTCCACACGCGGATTTTTTCATTGAATGCTCCGGCAAGGTCATGGAGCACTTTCACCGCCTGAATCCCTCCTTGGCTATGCCCCACGATCACAGGCCGCAGACCTTCCTTCTCATAGTACCAAGCAAGGGCACCCGCTATCTTCTCACTGCTTTCATAACAGCTGAAGGAAAAAGACCCATCTCCTGGACTTCGAATCTTCGCCTCCGGATAGCCCATCCCGATGAGAAACTCGGAGAAGGAAGCCATGCACAGGCGGACCGGGTAAATCCCTCCATGGATATTGATGATCCTCGGAGCAGGCGCTTTTGAGAGCACGTCTTGAATGTCGCGCTCCGTGATCTGATCCGGGTTCAGTGCCAGAATGTCTTCCTCTAAACCTGGCTCAAGAGAGAACTGGCGAAGAACCGTCCCCTTCTCGATGGGCTGTGTGTAGAGGGGTTCCCTGTACTGAAACGTGGTTGTAGCGCAACCATGGAGAAGTCCCAAGAGCATCACGGTGAGAGTTAGAAATAACAGCCTCTTCATGACACTTTCCCAACCTCCTGAATGGTTTTCTTAAAGCCAGAGACGAACGCATCAATCGTTGACTCCGGAAAGACGGTTTTTTTGTAAGTGAGGCCCATATTCACCTTGTCCCTGACCGTTGTGGCAGAGAGGACGAGCGGGGTGATTGGACCTGTAGAAACGGCCCGGAGGTAATCAATGGTCCTCTTCTCGTCTTTCTGTTCCCAGACCGTATTTAGGTTCACGTTTGTGATGCCACCCCAGAGGGGGTAATATTTTGCGTAAAAAGTTTTTTGCCCCTCCGGTGATCGATGGGACAAGAGACCTCGTGCAAGCCAGAGTTCTAACGGGGTCCCTAGGTAGAGCTTATTCTTCTTAATTTCCAGAGTTTTATCATAAATGTCTTTTGCGAGTTTTTCAACAGAAATGCCTTCTGTCACCGGATGGGAAATGACAAAGGAACCTAAGAACAACCCAAAGGTTTTCAGACTATCGATACTTAAATCCCTCCGAATGTTGACAATCGATCCCACCGACATCTTTCTGTGCCTCCTGGAACTGAAACGCCTTGAAGCAAAGGGAGAAAGTGATTTCATGACAAGTGCAAGAAACAGATCATTCAATGTAACACCCCAGAGTTTACTTGTCTTGAGAAGCGTCTGAAACCCTCCCGAATCCAAAGAAAACAAAATAACCCCATTGGTTTGATCCATCACGTCCTGATAACGAGGTCTGGACGATTGCCTCAGGTCTCCCATAGAAGAGGGGAGCGTTGAGAGTCTCTTCAACAGATACTTAGGATGGCGGGACAGGAATGTCCCAGGACCACTGGGGTAGAGATCCAATGGAGAAGACAGGCTCGGCAGGTCTTGGCCGATATACTTGCTCGTGAACCGTTTCAGGAGCAGGATGATAGACTCGGCTCCTGCGATCACGTGAAAATAAACGAGACCCAGACGAAAAGCGTCTTCTTCCTTCATGACGAAGAATCTGAACGGATGGATAGGCCCATCATCCAGAAAACTCGTATTCAACTGCTCTTCAATCTCCCTTTGAAGCACTGAATTGGAATCTCCCTCCAAGACTTTCAATTGGTTATGAAGCGAGCCACCCCGGTATTCGAATGTTCCTCTCCTCTTGTCAATCACAAGACCCGTCAGCCCCAGTTGCTCGAGCTCTCGATCAATGAGCTGGTTGAGACGGGTAAGGTCCAGAGGCTCGGGAATCCTCACAACATGCACTGCGCTATAAGGGTGCATTTCATTCCACTGTAGCATCGTCTTCTGGAATATGTTGAACTTCCCAAGCATGGACTTACGACTTCCTTCCCGTGTTTCCCAGTAAGAATCCAGCGCTTCAGTTCGAGACACCAGTGTTTCTTGATATTGAACCACACTTCTGCCGCAAAGAGAATATTTCGGGTCTCGCCCTCCAAGGCGGGAGGAGGCTCCACAGGTTTATTCGAAGGGCCATAATTGTTGATCCACGCCCTAGTTTGGTCATTCTTCCCCAACCCTTCAATCAGGATAACTCCAAGATGGCTTGACTCAGGGGGCAAGATAATATTGCGTACTTTCGCGGATCCAACGGGAGTGTACTGGTCTCCCTGCCCCACTCCGAACAGGGTTCCGCTGATGAGATCGTTCTGAAGATGGAATCCAACAAATTCTTCGACCGTATCCGGGATCTTTCTGAGTCGGTTCAGCATATTCCACTGTGCCAGAACGAAACGCACCCCCTTCCCGGTCGCGATGGCTGAGGCAAAACCGAGTTTGAGCCCAACGACAGGGCGCTCTTTTCCACTCAAGGGGTCGGTGATAGAGATATCGGTTTTCGGATTGTTCGGTATAAGGATTGGTGACCTCGATCTCTTCCCGAAAAGCACCTGCCAGCTCGTGAAGGATTTTTACGGAAAGCATGCCCCCTTGGCTGTGTCCAATGACCATGGGCCTCATGCCTTCCTTCTCGTAATACCAGGCAACCATCCCGGCCATTTCCGCACTGCTTCTGTAACTGCTGTAAGAATAGGACCCATTCCTTGGATTTCGAATACTCGCTTCAGGATAGCCCATACGGACTAAGAACCTGCCAAAGGATTCCATGGTGACGATCGGAACACTCCCGTCGAGGCTAAAGACTCTTGGAGCAGGACATTTCGAGAGCACCTCGGCCACCTCTCTTTCGGAGATGGCATCGGGATTCAAAGAGAGAACTCTTCCTTCAGTTCCGGCGTAACGAAGATGGATCCTTGCGGAGACGGGAAGAACATTCTCTCCCACGTGGGCGCAGGAATGAAAGAGGAATGCCAAAAAGACCATACCCAAATGAGCACCCACACTTTCCCTTTCATCGAAGAAACTCCCGTTGGCTTTTATACGTCTTCCACCGATGATGAATCCAAAAGTATTGTTCGGGATATTTTCGGATTATGGCCTCCATTGTCTTGTTCATCTCCTCTGTGAGACGAAAGATCTCTTCTTTCTCACTTTGGAATGGACCCGGCCAGATGGGATCTGAGACGACCCCGTCAAAGTCATACCCCTTTTTCTTGCGACAGCAGGCAACGACCACGATGGGCTTCTGGTACATGATCGAAAGGAGGGCAGGCGCAGGGGTGGTCGATGCCTTTCGTCCGAAGAAATGAACCCCTATCCCTTGCCGGGTGCTCTGGTCAGGAAGGATGCCAATGGATTTCCCCTGTTGAAGGGTCTTTTGAAGGGCAAAGAGAGCATTCTTCTTGGGAATAATGACCTGGCCGCTGTCAGCACGGTTCCTGTAGATCAATCGTTCGAGGTATTCATTCTTCATGGACCGGACCACGACGACGAGGGGAATCCCAACGAGGGAACTGACATAAGGCAAGAATTCCCAATTCCCGAGATGGGGTGTGACAAAGATGCATCCGCCAGAGGCTTCATGGATGCTCTTTGCCTTTTGGAAAAGAGCTTCGAGCTCTCCCGAGGACCCTTTGATCGCTTCCCGTGCATCGTCGGCCTTGAAGAAAGGCTGGTATTTCACGATTTCAAAGCACGTGAGAAGAAAGGACTTACAACTCTCTCTGGCGATTCGTTTGATTTCCTGCTCGGTCTTCTCCGACCCCAAGGCATTTTGGAGGTTTTGTAGGGCAGTCTTTCGTCGCTCTGGAAGAACATAATAGAGGAGGTTTCCCAAAAGAGAGCTTAGGAGATGAATGGCGTTGAGAGGGATGAGGCGAGGTAAGGGCAGAAACGCACGGACCACGCCGTATTCCAGGAGTTTGCGAGCCTTCGACTTTTTTCTCCTCCTCTTTTTCCTTTGCCCTGACAATTCTTCAACACGATTGCCCATACGGTCAAACAATCACTCCAGGTGAAGAGATTGGGTTCTAAAAAACCTCTACGATGACAGAAGAGGACTGCCCGCCGATTCCATAGCTGCTCGACAGGAAACGTTTTCGGTCACACCTCCGATGGGTCCCTGAAATCCGAAGATCAGCAAATTCCGCGTCGCTCTCATTAAAGTTAAGGGTGGCAGGAACCATGTTTTCAGCCGTTGACCGAATGGAAAAGATGATCTCTGCGAGGTCGCTTGCAGCGCCGAGATGGCCTGTGTAAGCCTTCATTCCACAGACGGAGATCTCGGAGCTTTTCGGACCCCACACGTTCTGAATGGAGTTTAGCTCCGATCGGTCCCCCTTCTGGGAACCGCTTCCATGAGGGCAAATGAACGCCAGATCACCAAGGTCACAGCCTGCATCCTCAAGAGCCAAAGTGATATTCCTCGACATGACATGAGAGGGAACGGTCATGCTTTGATCCTTGGTGAACTCGATGCAGTTCCCGAACCCTTCGATCTTTCCCCAGATCTTCGCCCCTCGCTTCTTGGCAAGATCAGCGGCCTCCAAGAAGAGGGCTGCTCCACCCTCTCCTGGAATAAACCCATCCCTTCTTCGGTCAAAGGGTCTGTAGGAATGAATCCCCTGCCTGCATCGGGAGAGTATTCCGAGCCCTTCCATCTCATAGAGAGGGATCGCCGTGATCCAATTCCCGCAACCCACGGCTAGGGCAATGTCCGCCTTGCCGAGAACGATGCTTCGATAAGCGAGCTCAAGGGCGTTTTCTCCGTGAGGCGAGTGGCTCGCCAGGGTCGTATTCGATCCCATGAATTCAAAAAAGGCGGAGAGAAAACTGAAAAGATTGTTGGAGATCGATTCGAGGAGAAAAAAGGGATTGACCTTATCGACCGTAGATCGGTTGAGTGTCTCGGAATTCACCTCCTGCCATTTCCCTTGCGTTCCGTCCTTCATGGCAGGATAGATAAAATCGTAGCCGACCCTCGTCGTGTCCCCTGACGCAATGTAAAGGGCCCTTCTCCCCACCGCGATCTCAGTGAGGTTCATCCCTGACATCGAGACGGCTTCTCGTGCGGCACTCAATCCCAGGACCGACCCCCGATTCAGAAATTTCATCTGGGCCATGAGCTTCTGGGAAACGTCTTTTTCCGCCTCAAACTCTCCCACTTTTCCCATGTATTGCATGAACCTGGGTATCCCATCTTGCGGGTAGTGACCAATCCCAGTCTTCAGTGCTTTGACGTTTCCCCAGTTTTCCTCAACCCCAATGCCTGAGGGGGAAAGGAGTCCCATCCCTGTGATGACAACGTCCCGCTCTTTCACCATGGTCTACGGCTTCCTCGTGAGAACCTTAAAGAACCTTTTCTGCTCGTCAAGCTCTTCGATGTCCTGAAACGGAATGACGTCTCCTTCAAATTCGATGGAGATGTTCTTTTTCCCTTCCACCTTTCCAACACCGGAATAGACCTTCTTGTCTGCACCCGACTCGGTCAGTCGCTCGACGTCAAGCTCAACCTGATCTCCTGGAAGGGCAAACCCGTAAAATTTGCATTGTCGAACCTTCGTGATCAAGAACCAGCTTTTGAAGTCGGAGGACGCAGCCTCCAACCATCCCGCTCAGTTGAGCAAAAGCCTCGATCAGCAAGACCCCGGGCATGACCGGATTCTTTGGAAAGTGCCACTCCAAGAAATCCTCTGTCATGGCCACGTTCTTGACGCCCTTGATCTTCTGGCCTGCCTTCCACTCTGTAATCCTGTCGATGAGCAGATACCGCATCGCTTACCCAATCCTTTCTCGACTTTCTCCAACCAAGATCACGGATGCCACCGCGTAATGGGCTGTATGGGAAATGGAAACACTGCTTTGACGAATCTTTCTTTTCTTCGCCATCTTCGCAGCCCAACCCCTCACAGAGATCTCAGGCCTTCCCGAGGGGCTTGAGATCACCTCGATCTCCTGGAACAGGTGATCAATCCCTGCCCCTGAAAAACCCGTGCCCAGGGCTTTGGCATACGATTCTTTGGCGGCAAAACGTCCTGCAAAGTGAATGGTGGGATCTTTCATTGACTCGCAGTAGGCCCTTTCCTGTTCCGTAAAAATGTCGCGAACGAATTCGCTGTTTCTCCGGAGGACCTCCTTGAACTTGGAAAGCTCCACCAGGTCTACACCTTGGTGAATCGTGATCATGAAATGCTAGAACCTCCGTCCACTGGAATGGCTTGTCCGGTAATGTAATCGGACATCGTCGAAGCCAAGAACAACACAAGATAGGCCACCTCCTTGGGTTCACCAAAGCGGCCACAAGGAATCCTATCCAAGATCTCCTCTCCGGCTCTCTTCCTGACACGGCTGCTCATGCCCGTCAGGATCATTCCGGGTAGGACCGAATTCACCTGGATCCCCTTCCCTCCAAGCTCCACAGCACAGGCCCTCGTGAAGGCGACGAGGCCCCCTTTGGAAGCGGCATAGTTGGCCTGTCCCCGCCCCCCCCTGATGGCTCCCGTGGAGGCGATATTAATGATTTTGCCTGAATGGTGGGTCAACATCATCTCTGCAGCATAACGTGTACAGAGGAAGGCTCCTCGCAGATTGAGATCGAGCACTCTGTCCCAATCAGACAGCTCAGTGCTCAGAAGGAGATTGTCTCGAATCACTCCAGCATTGTTGACCAGGATATCGAGCCGGCCAGAATTTTTTCTGAAGGTGTTCAAACAATCCCTTGACCGCATCGGGACTCGCGATATCGGCTTGAAAAACTTCTGCTTTTCTCCCTTGTTGAGCAATCTCTTGCAGGAGACTCTCGGCCTGATCCTTCGATTTATTGTAATTAATGACGACCTCGGCCCCTGCCTGAGCAAGGAGGAGACTGATCTCCCGACCGATCCCTCTTGCTCCTCCCGTCACCAGAGCAACCTTCCCTGTCAGATCGTATAACATCGTTTCTCCTCTGAGATGAAGGTCCAAACCCAAAACTCAAGTATCGCCTCTCTTGCGATGGTGAGGCTAACCGTGCTTCTTCACAATGATCGATCCGTTCTGGCCACCGAAGCCAAAGGAATTCGAAAGAGCAGCACGAACCGTCTTCGCCCTCTTCACGTTCGGCACATAGTCCAGGTCGCATTTCGGATCCGGATGGCTCAGATTGAGGGTGGGATGAATCTCGTCCCTCGCCACAGTCAGCACCGTAAAAACAAATTCCGGGGCCCCTGAGGCGGCGCATAGATGGCCGATCAAGGACTTGGTCGAACTGATCGCGATCTTTGATGCGTGCTCTCCAAAAACTCTCTTGATGGCCATGGTCTCGATGACATCATTCAGTTTGGTGCTCGTCCCATGGGCGTTGATATAATCGATCTGATCACACGTAAGTCCCGCGTCTTTTAACGCTGCTCTCATGGACTGCTCTGCTCCCCTTCCCTGAGGATGAGGGGCCGTCACCTGATGGGCGTCAAGCGATGCCCCATAACCTACCACTTCCCCGTAGATCTTGGCTCCCCGTAGGAGGGCGTGGCTTTCTTCCTCCAAGATGGCTACGCCAGCCCCTTCTCCCATGATCAGCCCTGACCGTTTCCGGTCGAAAGGCCTGCACAACGTCTCAGGTGGGTCCAACGAGGTCGAGGCGGCACTCACCAAGACAAAAAAGACAAGCCCGACCGGATTGATCATCGAATCTGCGCCACCGACCATCATCACGTCCGCTTCCCCCTGTTGGACCGTGCGATATCCGATCCCGGCCGCCTGCGTGCCTGAGGCACAGGCTGAAGTAATCGTGCAGTTGGTTCCCGAAAAACCAAACTTACTCGCAACAAGTGCAGACGTTCGATTGGAGTTATTCCGGATGATGGACTCCCTGTGGACCTGAGAATGTTCTTTCCCAAATTTCACAACATCGAATTTCTTGTCTGCAGTCACCCACTTCTGAAGATCTTCCAACCGGTTGATCCCAAGCCCAGAGGCAAACACAACGCCGTAACGACTTCTGAGGCCAGCATGATCTGTGAGACCCGCATCTTCCAAAGCCCGCTTAGCCGCCCACAGGGCAAACAGGGTCTTACGCTCCCCTTCGGTCTCAGCCTCCTCTTCAAACTCCTCTGTGATCTTCCTCCAGTCCGAGGAACTCACTTCCCCAACAGCCTGAACCGGTGATTTCTCGCTCAAAGGGTAAGTGAGTTGGTGGATTCCAGGAACCCCTGCCAAGGCCTTTTGCCAGCTCCCTTCGACATCAATTCCCAGGGGAGTCACAAGACCAAGACCTGTCACAACGACCTTTTTTCTCTCGCTCATGGCCCACCGTTCTTAAGCCCACTGTAGTACCTGAAGAGCTGAGTGAGATCTTCAGGCTTCACCTGGTGAATGTGGCTGTAGATGATGCGTCCAACGGAGGCAATCACCTTTCCCTCCACAGACATCTGGGCCTTTCCCAAGGAATCCCTTTTTGAAGAAGAAACGATCTGACCACGGATCTCCGCTTTGAACCCCGGCCTGAGATGAGGCGTCAGTGTCACATCCTCGATGAGAGACATGATCGGCATGAGACGAAAATCATGGGAATAGATGATGAGCCAACCCAAAAGTTGGGCCATGGCTTCGATCATGATGACTGGAGGAACAAGCGCCACTTTCTTGTAATGCCCTCTGAGAAATTCCTCGGAAAGAGTGAAAGTTTTCACTCCGATGATCGATTTATCTTTCTCCAGATGGGTAACCGAGTCGTAGTAGAGAAATCTCATGGCCGCTTTTACCTGTCCGCCGTTTCCAGAACTAACGACGCAGCCTGTCCTTCATAACTCTGGCAATTGATCAATATTCTTCTCAAGTCCTTTCTCAAAGATGTTCCCTGGACCACGTGGAACCGAATGGACGGTTCTGGTGGCGACGCGTGAGGCATTCCCGGGACAATCCCATCTCTCAACATGCAGACTCCCAGAATGACATCCATGAGAGGGGCTCCTGCGAGCAAATGTCCGAGCGCAGCCTTCGATGAGAAGACGTGGACCTGATTTAGACAGTCAGAAAATACGTCGTGAATGGCCTCGATCTCGTTCCTGTCTCCAGAGACAGTTCCGTCGCCGTGGGCAATGACCAGATCGATCTCAGAAGGTTTGAGACCTGCTCGATCGAGTCCTTCCCGCATGGCCAAACTGAAAACCCTGGCTGTCGGACCTGAATGTCTGTTCGTGATCTCACACGAACAACCATACCCTGTAATGGAAGCCACAAAGGGCATTCCCCGCTTTCGAGCGGAGGACTCAAGCTCCAGGGCTACAACCCCGCAGCCCTCTCCAAGAACCGTGCCTTGTCGATCCATGGCAAAGGGTCTACAGACGGAACCCTTCTGAGGGTCTGCCGTATTCAAGATGCCCGAGAGATGGGCCCGGGCGAGACTGAAAGGGGTAATCTTCTCACTCACGCCGCCACAGAGAACGACCTGAGCCTTTTGGTCACGAACAGACTTCATCCCCTCGGTTACCGCCATGGCACCGGAGTCACCATGAGGGGAAAAGACCGCGTTCTCTCCTTGGATGTTGAGGTGCGTTGCGACCTGACAAAAACCGATGTTGTTCAGCATTTTGAGAGGCCACAGAGGATAGATCTCTGTGTACGCCTGAGAATAAAAGGCAGAATAATCGAGGTGCCCACGACCGTCCAGTGATTTGACGACGGCGGGAAGCAGATCCTCGACTTCATAGTCTGCCATTCCCATGCCCGCGAAGAAACCGATCTCTTCTCTCGGGATCGACGTCCTGTCGAGACCCGCCTGGTGAAAGGCATCGCGAGTCGATTTCATCAACAGAGTAAGAAGGGGTATCCATGATCCTGGCATCCCTTGGATGAACACCCAGCTCGGTCACGTTGAGGTCACGCACCTGGGCAGCCGAGGTGCAGGCAAATCCCCCTGCGTCGAAACCTTCAATCGGTCCGATCCCTGTCCTGCCTGTGACTAAAGCACTCCAAACCTCTTTGGGGGTCTTGCCGAGAGCACAGACTATTCCCGTTCCTGTGATGACGACACGATCTTCTGCCATGGTTGGATCAACCGTCCGTGAGGCTTGGGCGTCTATCCCTCGTACTTGCCAACGCAAAGACACGCATTCTGTCCGCCAAAGCCAAAGGAATTTGAGATCGCAATCCTGTGTTCCTTGGTTCTTGCTTCGTTGGGTACATAGTCAAGGTCACACTTGGGATCGGGGAATTCGTAGTTCACCGTGGGGAGGAGAATGGAACGATTCAAGCCCACAAGCGTCAGGATCAGCTCAATGGCGCCTGCAGCTGCGATGGTATGTCCGAGCATCGACTTGTTAGAACTGACGGGAATGTCCCTGGCTCGTTGACCGAAGACCTCCTTGATCGCTCGTGTCTCCGTCACATCGTTTTGAGTTGTTGAGGTCCCATGAGCATTGATGTAGTCGACATCTTCTGGAGTAAGAGATGCGTCTTCCAAAGCTCCTTTCATGGCCAACGTGGCCCCGAGTCCCGTGGGATGGGTGTCCGTGATTCTGTAAGCGTCTGCCGATGCTCCGTAGCCAAGAATTTCTCCTAAGATCGGGACACGCCGTGATCGGGCATGCTCCAGTTCCTCCAAGATGACCGCACCCGCCCCCTCGGACATGACGAACCCGTTGCGTTTCCGATCAAAAGGTCTGGAGGCTTTCTGAGGCGTTGGGTATCTTTCAACAAGGGCATGGATCAATACAAACCCCACGAATCCCATGAAATTGAGGGTCGCCTCGCTCCCACCGGCAATCATAACATCAGCTTTCCCATCCTGAATGATCCGGTAACCTTCACCAATGGCCTGGGAGCCTGCGGCACACGCCGACGCTACCGTTAGGTTGGGGCCTTGACAATCAAAGATCTTGGGAAGAATCGTCGTCGCCACGTCCGGCTTTCTTCTTAGGAAATTCAGATAGGAGTAGCCTCCCGAACGCAAAAGGTTTGCCATATCCCACGTGCCTTGACCATCATAGAACCGGTGGAGGAACATGACGTCCCGTACCTCAGGACTCTCCCCATGAAATCCGAGAGAAAATCCGATCCGGCCACGGTGGGTGAGCTCCTCGAGACGCGCTTGTTTCACTGCCTCCTGGGTCGCTTTCCTCATCAGCCTGAGGCCTCGAGAAGAAAACTTGTAGAATCGCTCGGTCTGGGCATCTTCCTCTTCGATCCACTCGTCCTTGATCTGCCCTCCTACCCGACAAGGCAGGTTCGTCGTATCGAAGGCCGTGATGGTAGTCTATCCCCGACATCCCCCGAGATGCCTTGGAAAACGTCTCCTCCGTGTTCCTGCCCAGAGGGGTCATCATCCCGTAACCCGTGATGACGACTCTCCGCTTCGATTCAGCTCTCATTCTGGCTTGTGATAGGGAAGCTCCCCGCCCCTGCCTACCGGACAGGCAGGCACAGGGCGGGGCTTCCGGGAAATGTAGATGCGATTACAGGGTCGGCTTTCCTCCCCGCCCCTGCCTATCGGCAGGAAGGCGGGGCATCCAGCCGACTTGCCCGCGAGAAAGGCTTTTCGATTTTTCTAGAAGATCTTCTTCTCTTCTTGAACCTTGGTAAGCCATTCTTTGGTCAGCGTGTCCCCGTCGGTGAAGGTGGCATTTGCCCCACAGGATCCGCATTTGATCCGTTGTCCCTTGTCTGGTGTCCAGCCAGAATGTCCGCAGGAGGTACATTTTTCGGGAAGGGTGTCCAGGATTTCCATCAACACGTTGGTCATCCCTTGGACCGTAATCAGCGGTGGGATCTCATCCATGTCCATGCCCGGACTCAGCTCGACCGGAAGGTTGTCTCCCAAGCGAATCTTGAGGAGGGCAATGGCCTTTTCCGTCAGCTGGCTGTTCTCATCGATGGCCGACCCTTCGCCGAACATCTCCTCAATGTGTTCGAGAACAAAGTGGCGCGCCGTCTTTATCCCGAAGGCCTGTTCCAATCGGTAGTTGATATCGAGAAAGTCGAGCGACTCTGCTCCCAGATCTCGCATGATCGAGTGTTCGGGTTGAATGGTCTCCTTCTCAACCTTCAGAGTTTGGGCAATCGCTTTCTTAACTTCTTCCAGAACCGTAGCTTCAGAAATCAAGTTCTGCTTCATTCCATCTCCTCCTTGCTCCTTTTCCAAAATTGCTGAGCGCCAAGCGCAAAGGGCATGGCGCAACAAATTCATGTGCTGACGTCATAGCGTCAATCCCGGCATCAGTCTGGACGTTTTCATTTCGCTAGATTTTGGTCGATACAGGGTATTGCCCAATCCCTGATCTACCACAAGGGTCTGCCCCCGAATGGACCGACTGGCCGGGTCGCAGAGGAATAACACGACATCTGCAAGGGCCTCAGGTTCCACGAAGAGTTCGTCCGGTAGCTGCTCAAGATCTTCCATGTACTGTCTCAGGACCTTGAAGGAATCGGTCTTTACAAAGCCTCCACACACCGCATTGACATTAATCTTCTTCTTCCTTAAGCTCTCCGAAAGATCCCTCACCACGGATTCCATCGCCGCTTTCATGCTTCCCAAAGGATATTCGGGATTGTAGAAGCGACTTCCAAGGCTCGAGACGAAAACCACCCTTCCCTCGTGTTTCTCCAGCAAAGGCAAAGCTTCTTGGATGCAAAATATATTGCCCATGTAATTCGTTTCAATGAGTTGCTCGGAGCTCTCTCTCAAACAATTTCTCCAGAGGCTTGAAAGGGGCTTTTGCCGCATTGAGAATGAGAAAATCGAGACGACCCACCTTTTGCCTGATCTCATCGAACATCTGTTTGACGGATTGTTTGACAGAGATATCTGCCTGGATGACGAATGCCTTACGACCGAGGTTCTGGATCTCTTTGCACAAAAGCTCAGCCTGTTGCTGCGATCTTCCTCCTCCCGTAAGATAATTGATGATGACGTCGGCGCCGGATTGAGCAAATCTCAAGGCAATCGCGTTCCCGATCCCTCGCGAACTCCCCGTGATCAAAACCACTCTGTCTTCGAAAGCGTCCCATGCCATAGAGCGTTAGGTATTACTATATAACAGATGGATAAACAAATGAAAAGTCTCTTCACAGTCGCCAGGAACCCTCTACAGTCTCTCGCTCTACTTCCGTCAAGAAAAATTCCCCGTTTCGACGGCAAAGCTCACGGGCAAGTCGGCTTGATTCCCCGTGACGCCTTAGCGGGATAGCCGGGAAGCTTCACTCTTTTTCAATTTGAACAAGACAACTGTTGCAGGAAAAAGCGCCCGCAGGAGACCGGTCGTCTTTGGTGAGAACATTGACGCAACCGCCCTGGTCAACCCCCTGGCTGTCCGGTGAGTACCAAGCCCCTGCGTCGAGGCTGACCACACCCGGCATGATGCGGGTGCGTGACATTGACGATCCGAATCATCTGGCCGCGACCGTTGTAAATTCTGACTCGATCTCCGGCCTGAATCCCCCGGGCTCTGGCATCCTCAGGGTTCAGCCAGACGACATCATCGGCCAAGCTCTTCAGTTTGGGAACGTTGTCAAATTGAGAATTGACTCGGATCTTCGCATGGGGACTCACCAGTTGAAGAGGGTACTCCCTTTTCAAACTATCCCTGGGTCCCTCCCACGGCTCTATGTACTTGGGGATGGGCGGAAGAAGGGGACGATTCATATCGGCAATCTTTTGGCTGTAAATTTCAATCTTACCGGAAGGGGTCGCAAAAGGAAGATGGCGCTCAATCTGATCTCTGAATGCAACCCAAGGTTTGTCGTGATGAATTTCGTGATACCCTTTTCTTACAAAGGCCTTGTAATCGGGAAGCTCGGGCGTGGCAGCGACGAAGGATTGCAGCCATTCGTCCTCTGACCTGTTGCTATAGTCCTTCAACCCGAGACGTGAAGCCAGTTCCGTGAATATCTCGAGATCGGACTTTGAATCTCCCACGGGCTCGATTGCCTTTTCCATGTAAATGAAGTAAGGTCCCCCAGTCCACGGCTGTCCAATATCCGTGCGCTCCAGAGAGGTGGTTACCGGGAGAATCATGTCGGCATATCGGGCGGTGGGAGTAAGGAATCGCTCGTGGACCACAATGAACTCTGGACTCTCAAGAGCCTTTACCCCCTTGTTTGTATTCGAAAATTGATTGAGAAAGTTCGACCCCACGACATAGAGCAGCTTGACGTCGCTCGGGAACCCTTTCGACCTTCCTCCGACCAATGCGTCATAGATTTCAGCCACATGCACGACAGGGCCCACCTCTCCAGGAACAGGCAATGTTTCCTTGAGAAATCCAAGAGGAACGCGGCCTGTTCCGCCTGAGGCATAACCTCCGGTGACACCGATGTTGCCCGTCATGGCGGCCAGGACACTCGCTGCCCGATGGTATTGTTCTCCAAATGCCGTACGACCAGGAGCCCAGCCAGCCACAAGGGCTGCGGGTTTGAGTGTCGCATAGTCTCGGGCTAGTTGTTCAATCGTCTGCGCAGCGACTCCCGTAATCTCCTCCGCCCACCTCGGCGTCTTCGCAATGCCATCCTCTTGCCCGAGAACATAGTCTCTGAACTTTTCGAAGCCTACGGTGTAACTCTCGATGAAAGAGCGGTCGTAGGTTTCTTCCGTCATCATGACGAAGGCCATGGCGATGAGCATGGCGGTATCTGTCCCTGGTTTGATCGGAATCCACTGCCCTGCCAGAGTCTTACCGGAAGGACTCAGGCGAGGGTCAACACAGATGATCTTGGCTCCAGTCTTCTTTGCCTGGGTCAGATAGTACGCGGTGTCAGGACCAAATCTCGTGATGAGTGGATTCCAGCCCCATAGAATGATGCACTTGGAATGGAGAAAGTTGTCCCGGGTTGTACCAGTGAACGTCTCACCAAAGGTCACCCGGGAGGAAAATTGCGCAGCCTCAAGAGAGGTGTTCCCCCATACGGTGGTACAACCCCCCAAGAGAGAGAAGAAGCGACGGGCTGCCTTCCCAGACCCTTGAAGTGGACTCAGACAACCGAAGTATTCCATTAGAAAAATGGCATGATTGCCATGTTTTTTCTTTACCCACAAAAGCTTCTCCGTAATGGTAGCAAGTGCTTCTTCCCATGAAATCGGCTCGAACTTCCCCTCCCCTCTTTTCCCCACCCTTTTGAGAGGTGTCGTTATACGGTCCGGAGCATAAACCACGTCGCGTTGTGACAATCCCCGGATACAGGCTTTCAGGCTCGGCATGGGTCTCGTGTCCGTTCCAATATGGGTTATTTCTCCGTTGGTGACGTGGACCTTCAGCAGGCAACGGCTGCCGCAGTCATAAGAACAACTTGTAGAGACGATTCGTTTTGGCTCCGAAGGAGAGTCTTGAGATCCCATGCTTGTCGCATTCCTCCTTATCAGAATACGATTCCTGACTAAGAGTATAATGGCCTTAAGTTAAAATCAAACTGCCCTTCTTTGGCCCACCATCGGTGCCATTTCGACTTGACGGACTTCTGCTTTTGTCAATTGCCAAAATGGATGAAGTTTCAGCGATTAAGAAAAATCCTGAAAGAAAGGGGGAAGTTATGAACCACGACGTATCGTGGACTTTTCAGAATTCCGATTTCCGAAGATAGACCGGCGGCTCATCCGACTTTTCGTGATTGGCGTGGTCGTCATCATCTTTCTTCTATCTTACATTCTTTTATCGTGTAGGCCCCGAGGAGGTGGGAGTGATTCAGCGTTTCGGTGAGTACAGCCGAACCGCATCCTCCGGCCTGCATCTTCAAGCTCCCTCTTGGAGTTGAAACCGTAAAGAAGGTCCCCGTTGGAGCGTCAGCTTAAAGAAGAGTTCGGTTTCAGGACAAAGACGGCTGGGATACGGTCGACTTACGATCCGAAATCTTTCAGCGAAGAAAAGCTGATGCTTACCGGGGACTCTGAACGCCAGCGATGTCGAATGGATTGTCCAGTATAGGATTGTCGATCCTTATAAATTCTTATTCAAGGTACGCGAACCCACTGCAGACCTTCCGGGATATGAATGAAGCCCTGATGCGCGAGGTCATCGGCGATCGTTCGGTCAACGAAGTGTTGACGGTTGGCCGCGTGGAGATAGCCAATGAGGTGGCCCGCATACTCCAGGCCCTGTGTGACGAATACGAAACCGGGATCAAAGTGGACCAGATCGTCCTCCAGGATGTGACGCCTCCGGAACCGGTCAAGCCGGCTTTTAATGAGGTCAACGAGGCGCAACAGGAACGAGAAAAGTTGATCAATCAGGCCCGGTCTGAGTACAACAAAGTGATTCCCAAAGCCAAAGGAGATGCAGCCAGAGTAATCGAAGAGGCCAAAGGATATGCCATCGAACGAGTGAATCAAGCCCGAGGAGAAGCGACCAAATTCAACGCCGTCTTCAAGGAATATTCGAAGGCCCCCGAAGTCACCCAGCAGAGAATCTATCTCGAAACCATGAATGAGGTCCTCCCCAAGGTCGGAAGAAAGTTGATCACCGACAAGGAAACCACCGGTATCTTGCCCCTGTTTCAGTTCGAGAAGGAGGAGAAGGAGGGAAGATGAATGATTCACGACTCTTGCCATTGGCATCGTTGTTCTTCTGGGGCTCATTGTCCTCCTCTCTTCCGCATTTGTGGTCAACGAAACCGAGCAGGCGATCATCACCCAGTTCGGAAAACCGGTGGGCGATCCGATCATGACACCGGGCATCCACTTCAAGGTCCCCATCATTCAGAGAGTCTACTTCTTTGAGAAGCGATTTTTGGAATGGGATGGTGCCCCCAACCAGATTCCGACCAAGGACAAAAGATTTATCTGGGTGGACACTTATGCACGCTGGCGGATCCACGATCCCCTTCTCTATTTTCAACGGGTCCAGAGATGAACGGGGGGCCCACACACGATTGGATGATATTCTTGACGGTCAAACGCGAAATGTCATTGCCAACAATAATCTTGTAGAAATCATCCGCTCAACCAATCGTAAATTTGAAGCCTCGGCAGAGATTGGAGGATTTCCAGGATTCGGAGGCCAATGCTCCCATTGAACTGGGACGGGATAAAATGACCCGACTGATCATTGAAGCCGCTGCTCCACGTCTCAAAGTGCTTGGCATCGAATTGCTGGACCTCCGTTTCAAGAGGATCAACTATGTGGAGGAGGTCCAGAAGAAAATATATGAACGAATGATCACCGAACGAAAGCGAATTGCAGATCAGTTCAGGTCAGAAGGCCAAGGAGAAGCCGCCAAGATCATCGGAGACAAAGAGCGAGACCTCAAAAAGATCGAATCGGAGGCCTACCGGACCGCCCAGGAGATCAAAGGAAAAGCGGATGCCGAGGCGACAGCCATCTATGCCGCGGCCTATAATCAGAACGCCGAATCGAGAGCCTTTTACCGGTTCGTGAAGACGATGGACACATACAAGAATACCTCTGTCGGAGAAAGACTGGCTGGTTCTGTCGACAAAAGGCGACTTTTTCAAGTTCTTGGACCATTCGGGCAAGTGAATTGTCGTCTTGGCGATGCAAGTGAAGCTCCGCCTAAAGGCGGGGCTTCCGGGAAATGTAGATATTGATTACAGGGTCGGCTTTCCTGCCCGTCATCCCGTTAAGACGGGACAGGCAAGGCGGGGCATCCAGCCGACTTGCCCGTAAAGAGGATTCGAAAGAAGGTCCTGATGATCTGTTCTTGTCCGCCCGTCATCCATGGAAGAGATCCCTTGCCTGTCAGTCTGTCCTTGATTCCTCGATGATCTCTGATGCACAGGATATGACCAAGTGAGTGCGCTTTGATACGATGGCAATACGGAAGATACTAACCCCTCAGTTCATTTCTGTTTTCTTGTCTCAGTTTGCCCTATCCTTTGCTGCCAATCTTCTTATCCCTACACTTCCCATCTATCTCGCCAGTTTAGGATCACGAGAGGAAACGATCGGGGTCCTCATCGGAGCCATGAGTGTGTCGTCTGTCATTCTGCGACCTGCGGTCGGAAAAGCCCTTACTCGGATCCCTGAGAGGAAGTTCTTGCTCGCAGGAGCTCTTATTTACGTAGTGACTTCGCTCAGTTATATCGTAGCTCCTCCTTTTTGGCCTTTTTTTATTGTGAGAATACTCCAAGGCAGTCGGTGCAGCTTTCTTTTATACGGCCTCCGTCATCATGGTCATCAACATTAGCCCAGAGGCTCACCGGGCGGAGAGCATCAGTTATTTTTACACTGCCTACAATTTCGCTTCCGTAATCGCTCCTACTGTTGGCATGTACATGATCAACCTTATGAACTTCCCCTCTCTTTTCCTCCTTTGTACGGCCCTCTCCCTGCTCTCTCTCATTTTTGCACTGCGCCTGCCGAAGAAATCTACCCAACCTTCTGGAAGTGAGCCTACTCAGAACCGCTCATTCTTCGACCTAGAAACACTTCACCCGGCAGTCATGTGTTGTTTAATCAACATCCTCTGGGGAGCGTTGGCCGCTTTTTTCCCTCTTTATGCTGTGAGCCAGGGGGTTGCGAACCCTGGATTTTTCTTTGGAGCATGTGCCCTAACACTCATCGTGGGTCGGATGCTTGGTGGAAGGATTTTGGATCGTTATAGCAGGGAGAGAGTCATTCTGCCTTGTCTAATAGCATTCATTGCGTCCATGACCCTCCTCTCATTTTCGAAAACCCTTCCCCTGTTTATTCTCGTTGCTGTCATTTATGGGGTAGGGATTGCTTTCTTTTTTCCCACCCTGGTAGTTTATACGGTTGAGCGAGCGGGTGCAGCCCGAGGACCTGCGATGGGAACCTTTACAGCGGCGGGTGATCTTGGGATGGGACTTGGGGCAGTGATCATGGGAGTCGTCGTCCGGCTGACGAGCTACCCTATCATGTTCCTTTGTCTGGCCCTCGTCGCAGTCATCAGTCTTGGGTATTTTTACTATGTTATGAAAAACAGAAGGAGAAGCCCTTCAAGCTGCCTGTTCATCTTTATGAGGAAGTCGAATAGGGAAACTTAGGAGTTCTGTAGGTCTCTTTCATAGAAGACCGTTCGCTAAGCATGGAAACCAACCCTGTACCCCCGCTCAATGGACTTTCTTGTCGTAACCCTCCCAGTACTTGTCTCTCAGACTCTTTTTGTGTATCTTTCCTGAGCCTGTTCTTGGAAGGGCATCGATGAAATCGATCGATTTCGGAGCCTTGTAGTGAGCCATCCGATCCTTGCAGAACTGGATGATCTCTGCCTCGGTCGCATCGTTGACCCGGCCTTAACACGACGATCCCCTTGACCACTTCGCCCCACTTCTCATCCGGGACACCGACGACGGCACATTCTAAAATGGCAGGATGCATGTAGAGAACGTTTTCGACTTCCGTGGAATAGACATTTTCGCCTCCAGTCAAAATCATGTCTTTCTTACGATCCACGATGGTGACATAGCCCTCCTCATCGATCACAGCCATATCCCCGGTGAAGAGCCAACCATCCTTGATCGCCTTGGCCGTCTCTTCCGGCAGTTTCCAGTATCCCTTCGTTACAGTGTCGCCCTTGACGATGATCTCTCCTACTTCCTTCTCATTTCCCTTGGACCTCTTCTCCTCGTTCGTTAACCACCTTAAGGTTGACCCCAATGAATTCCCTGCCCGTCTTTGATTTGAAGCGAAGTTGATCTTCGTAAGGCAAATCTTTCAAATGTCCTTTCAGCAGGGAAAGGGTCAAATAGGGACTCGTCTCGGTCATTCCATAGGTCTGGATGTAGTCGCACTTAAAGGTCTCGACAATCCTTCGAACGACTTCAGGAGCGATAGGAGCTCCTCCGCTCAAAAGGACTCTCAGACTGCTGTAATCGTAACGTCCTACCTCGGGATGCTTCACCATCAGATTGAGCATCGTGGGAATGAGGTTGGTTAACGTCACCTTTTCTCTTTCAATCACTTCAAAGACGACTTTCGCTTCAAACTCCCTTACGAGCACATGGGTTCCTCCAACCCAAGTGATGGCCCAGGTGGCCCAAGCATCGGCGAGATGGAAGAGCGGCGCCACGTGAACCCAGACATCACGGTCCGTGAGATGCAACTCTGCGATCGTTCCCAGGGCATGAGTCGATACGTTCTTGTGGGAGAGCATCACTCCCTTCGGACGCCCCGTGGTTCCACTCGTGTAGTAGATTTGGGCAACGTCTTCCTCTTGAGCTTCCACGCTCGGAGATCGGATGAGACTCCGCCGAATGGAGGGCCATCTCATAATTCACGTCTCGCGGTTCTACCAGGACCTCCTCTTTCCCAGTCCAGACGATTTTCTTCACGGCACCGATGTCGTTCCGGACAGGATCGACGAGTTTCTGAAACTCTGGGTCGACAATCAGGATCTTTGACTCCGAGTCCTGAAGAATGAAGGCAATCTCTCTCGGTGAAAGCCGGTAGTTGATGGGAACGGATACTGCGCCGATCTGAGCCATGGCGTAATAAGCCTCCAGGAAGTAATGACAGTTGGGATGCAAGATAGCGACTTTATCCGTCTTCCCTACACCCCATCCCCTCAGAGCGTGAGCGACCCGGTTGATTCTTTCATAGAATTGTCCATAGCTCCATCGTTGATTTCCGCACACGATGGCAGATTTCCCTGGGAAAAACTTTGCTGCTTTCTGAAGACTTTCCGTCAAGATCATGTCTCCTCCTTCAAGTCCTTACGGCACGGGTGCCACACATGAGGACAACAAAGAACCGACGTCCGGTGGGGAGAGATCCTTTCTTGCCGAACAACCTATTAGATTGGAAACCAAAAGTCAATAAAAATATGTGTTTCCTTCTTACTCGAGCCGAAGAGAGGAGGAATTTCATCAAGAAGAAGCAGAAGAAAGAGTGATCATTGAGTGAAGCTCCCAGCGCCTACCTACCGCAGGTAGGAACAGTGCGGGCCTTCCCGGCAATAATGATTGTGCCCCTTGACCCCGCCTATCCCGCTAAGGCGGAACGAGGTACGCTCGGCCACATTGCAATTTGTTATCAAGTTTCGTAAAATATCATGTGAAATTTTTCATTTCATTCTGTGGGAGCGGCGCAAGAGATGGAATACCCAGAGATCGCGAACAAACTTATGACACCACAAGAGGCCGTAAAGCGATATATCAAGAACCGTTCGCAGATCGCTCTCGGAGGGTTCACGATCAATCGCAATCCCATGGGGATTGTTTACGAGATCATTCGGCAGAAGGTCAAAGATCTCCACATCGTTTGCCATTCCAACGGCCAAGCCCTCGATCTTCTCATTGGCTCGGGGTGTGTCAAGAGGGTTGAGGTTGCCTACGCCGGCAATGGTCGCTTTGCTTCCACGTGTATTCGGTTTCGAAAGGCAGTTGAAAACCGAGAGATCGAGTTTGAGGACTACTCCAACTACCAGATGAGTCTCCGCTTCCTTGCCGGAGCCATGGGGGTTCCCTTCATTCCGACTCGGTCCGGTCTGGGGACAGACCTGGTCACCTTACACGGTTTTCCTCCGGAGGTCCGAAAAGAGAGGAAGATGTCGAGTGAGAAATTCGTCATGATGCAAAACCCTTTTTATGGCAAAGAAGACAAGGTTCTACTCCTTCCTCCGCTGAATCCGGATGTCGCGCTCATCCACGCCCAGGTTGTGGGAGAAGAGACTGTCGCATCATACATGAGACACCAATAATTTGAAATGGTTACGATATGGGGAGTTCGATGAAGCGCGAATAAAAAATATCCGGGCAGGCTGACGGCGGCACCCGAAGACTCTTCCTTACCGTTGCTATCTTTCGATCCTGGCGGGGTTCGAAAGGCTTCGCCGCGCCGGGCCTGCCCGGACGGGTGCAAGGATACCCGATGTGGGGAGGGGTGTCAAATTCAATTTGGGTAATTTTGATGTCAAAA